>CBFDTW010000001.1:0-40552 GCA_965613085.1 uncultured bacterium
TTCAAGCAGAAGACGGCATACGAGATCATGCCTAGTCTCGTGGGCTCGGAGATGTGTATAAGAGACAGGCATCGTATCTTGCTGAAATTCTGCTTTCTTCCTTGAAAGAGGGACAGGTAAATAAAGCCCTCTTTTCTCTTTTGTTAAGAGCTCTTTTTACTCTGGAGCAGGGAAAAAAGGAAGATTTTGGCATAATAAGCTCTTTTTATAAATTAAAATTGTTTCATCTGGTAGGTTACACCCCTCAGCTTAAAAGATGTGTTGAATGCGGAAAAAATAGGGACTATTTTAATTCATTTTATTTTGCTCCCGCAAAAGGGGGAATTCTTTGTGAGGAATGCGGGAAAAAAGATATCCAGGCAATAGCTACTTCCAGAACAGCAGTTCTTGCGATGGACTACCTGCTTTATAATGGCAAAATAACTGCCCCGACTGTACCGGGTGGTCACGGGATAGAAAAACAGATCAACAGTTTGCTTGATGCCTATTTTTTATTTCACATTGACGGGGAAAAAGGTAGCTCCTGGAGTTTGATCAAGCACCTGGAGAAATTGAAATAAAGGGGGATGATATTGGAAGATTATAATCAAAAAAGTGGCTCCGAGGAGAAGATAAGTTCTTCCCTAAGTGAGTATTTCAAAGGTATAAGTAAAACTCCACTTTTATCCAAGGAAGAGGAAAAGGAGCTTGCAATTAAGTTAAAAAAAGGAAGGGAGAGGTTTATTAAATTAGCTTTGAATCTGATCCAGATTGTTAGAAAAGATTCGAATTTTTTAACTTTTTTGCACAAAGAAGGTAGGAACGAGAAGAGTCTGGAAGAGGTTAAGGATAACATAGTTAAAGCAGGAGAATTTTCCGATTTTATGGTGAAAAATAAAGAAAAAATCCTGCAGATTTTAAAGGATAATAAACAGGAAGTTGGAGCTATTATTGAGGATATGGAAAAAGCAAAAAATGCGTACAGTCAATATAAAAAAAGAATGATGGAAGCAAATTTAAGATTGGTGGTTAGCTTTGCAAGAAAATATACCGGCAAGGGTGTTTCTTTTCCTGATTTAATTCAGGAAGGAAATATAGGCCTTTCTCAGGCAATAGACAAATTTGACTACAAAATAGGTAAAAGGTTCAGTACTTATGCCAGCTGGTGGATAAGGCAGGCCTTATCCCGGGCAATCACAGACCAGGCAAAAGCCATTCGTCTTCCGGTTCATATTGCCCACCTCATTAAAAAGCTGACCGTCATTTCAAGAAAACTGGAGCAAAGGTTAAAACGTGAGCCAACTCCTGAAGAGATTGCAGAAGAGGCCAAAATTCCACCTGAGAAAATAAAACAGGCTCTCGGGCTCTCACAGGAGGTTATTTCTTTTGAAACTCCTGTAGGGGAAGAGAAAGATACCCCTATGATAGATTTTATTGCCAACTCAACGATTCCTCCACCTGTTTACGAGGTTACGCTGGATATGCTGAAAAAAGATGTTAGAGAACTTCTGGAGAAGGTGGTAAAAGACCCGAGAGAGCTCGAGATTCTAAAACTTAGATTTGGACTGGAAGGGGGAAGTTATTCTCTTAGAGAGATAGGGAAAAAGTTCGGGGTTAGCAGGGAGAGGATAAGGCAGCTGGAGGAGAGGGCCTTGAGGCGTCTTCGTGCACCAGCGGAGGAAAAAGGTTTGAGGGGGTATCTGGAGCTGCTGGATTTTATTCGCTCCCAGCATAAAGAAACCTATATTTAAAGAGGTCTTTTTTGGCAACTCTTTCAGGAGGAATTATAGGTTTACCCAATGCGGGAAAATCAACGGTTTTTAATGCCCTTACAAAAGGCGCAGCTGCAGTTGCAAGTTACCCTTTCTGTACAGTTTCACCCAATGTAGGTGTAGTTCCTGTTCCCGATCCTCGTTTGAAAAAGTTAGCCGAGCTTGTCAACCCTGAAGTGGTTACTCCAGCTACAATTGAAGTAGTGGATGTGGCTGGTTTGATAAAAGGAGCCCATAAGGGAGAAGGACTCGGTAACGAGTTTTTAAGTAGAATAAGAGGGGTTGATGTTTTAATCCAGGTGGTACGCTGTTTTGATGCAAGAGTACCTCATCCAGAAGGGAGCATTGACCCGGTAAGAGACGTAGAAACTATTAAAATAGAGCTTTTTCTCTCAGACCTGGATATAGTTCACAGGAGGTTGACAAGATTAAATAAGCTATTAAAATCACCGATTAAAAAGGATGAGAAAACCGTAGAGGTTCTGCATAAGATGGAAAAAGCCTTAAGCGAGGGTATTTTTCCGCAACAGGTTATCTCGGCAGAAGAATATGAGATAATGGAAAAAGAAGGGTTTCTCTCTCTGAAGCCAATGTTCTATGTAGCCAATATAGGAGAGGAGGATTTGGAGTCTCCATCTTCACACCTTGAGCGTTTTAGGGAGTTTGCAAATAGAGAAAGACTTGAAGTTATTGAGATTTGTGCACAGCTGGAAGCAGAACTTGCAGAATTTTCTGAAGAGGAGAGAAAAAGGTTCATAAGGGAGATGGGAGTAAAGGAGAACGCGGTTGAGAAACTGGCAAGAGAGATTGCCAGGAAATTAAACTTAATTACCTTTTTTACAATAACAGGAGGCAGAGAAGTCAGAGCCTGGGCTATTAAGGAAGGTAGCTCAGCAGTGGAAGCAGCAGGTAAGGTTCATTCTGACATGAAGAGAGGATTTGTCAGAGCCGAAGTAATTGGTGTGGAGGAGCTTCTGGATGCGGGAAGTTTTAAAAGGGCAAAATCCGAGGGAAAAGTAAGGGTAGAAGGTAGAGAATACAGAATAAAAGACGGGGATGTTGTCCATTTTCTCTTCACGTAAGAAGGCTTATTTGAGGAGGTCAAAGTGCAGGTATATGAGATGGTTTTTGCTTTAAGGCCAGGATTGGATGAGGAAGCAATAAAAAGTGTGAAGGATGAGATTCAAGGTTTTATTGGACAGAACGGGGGAGAAATGGAAGGCTTTACTGATATTGGGAAACGCAAATTAGCTTATGAGGTAAAAAAAGAGAAAGAAGCGTATTTTATAAAAGTCTCTTTTAGTATAGATCCATCCCGTATTGAAGACCTTCTCAGATGGGTTAGGGCTCGAGATAATGTAATAAGAGTGATGGTTACCAGGAAACCTTCCCTGGCCGGTGAAGATAAGGAAAGGAGAAAAAGCAATGTCCGCTCTGAATAGGGTTATATTAATAGGTAATTTGACCCGGGACCCCGAGCTAAGATACACACCTGACGGAACTCCTGTGGTGAATTTTACTCTGGCAGTGAATCGCCCTTTTTTAAATCAGGAAAAGGAAAGGGGAGTTGATTTTATTCCTGTTGTAGCATGGAGAAAACAGGCGGAAAGATGCTCGGAGTATTTGACGAAAGGCTCTCAGGTGGCAGTTGATGGGAGACTCCAGGTAAGGTCTTACGAAGATAAGGATGGGATTAAAAGAAGAGTGACCGAGGTAATAGCCTGGAGGGTGGAATTTCTCCAGAGATTAAAAAAGCCACCTGCAGAAGATGAGGTTTTACCTGAGGAAGAAGAGAACGAGATAGACAGCATCTCTATATCTGGTGAAGATATAGATGCGGAGGAAAAAGAAGAATTTAACCAGGAATAACCTGGAAAGTAACTGCAAGGATAATTTGCAAGGGAGGAGTGAATGACCGCCAAGTTTTTTAGAAAGAGAAAGGTTTGTCAGTTTTGTCGTTCAGGAGTAAAAGTTATAGATTATACAGAGGTTGATACACTGAGAGATTATATAGATAGCAGAGCCAGGATAAAAAACAGGCGCAGGACAGGAGTTTGCGCCAAACACCAGAGACAGCTATCAAGGGCAATTAAAATTGCAAGGCAGATGGCCCTTTTACCTTATAAATAACAGGGAGATGGAAAGATGAAGGTTATTCTGCGAGAAGATGTGGAAAGCCTGGGAAAGAAAGACCAGATAATTCAGGTAAAAGATGGATATGCCCGCAATTTTTTAATTCCTAAGGGGCTTGCTCTCCCTGCCACTCCCAGCGAGGTTAAAAAGTGGCAGGAGAGGAAAAAAATAGCACAGCAAAAAAGTGAAAGAGAAAAATTTAAAGCAAAGCAAATAGAGAAGAAACTAAAGGGCATTACCCTGACTGTTGAGAAAGAAGTAGGAGAAGAAGGTAAATTATTTGGCTCGGTTACCAGTCAGGACATTGTCGGGCAGATAAAGAAAAAATTCAACATCTCCTTAGATCACAGGAAGATTGTTTTAAATGAGCCAATAAAGGTAATTGGCGTGAGAGATATTTCTATAAAACTCCATCCTGAAGTTGAGATTCCTCTCAAAGTCGAGGTAAAAAAGAAGGCTTGAATTATTTTCCAAACTCCAGGATAAGTTGAGTGGACAGGCTGGTGATATCGCCTGCTCCAATAGTTACAATAATATCGTTTTCCTGCAAATTGTTTTTTACGAAATTAATTATTTTCTGTTTAGAAGAAAAATAATAGGTAGGAAGCCTTCTTCTTTTGTATAAGAGTTTAAAAAGAGTCTCTCCGGTTATTCCGGAAATAGGTGTCTCACTTGCTGCATAGATCGGGGTAAGAATAAGTATATCAGCCTTATCAAAAGCGGACAAAAAGCAGGGAAGTAAGAGTTTGGTCCTGGTATAGCGATGAGGTTGAAAGATAACAATAAGCCGCCGTCCCAGTCTTTTTAACTCTGCTAAGGTAGCTTTAATCTCGGTAGGATGATGGGCATAATCGTCAAATACCGGGACCTTACCTATCTGTCCCACTTTTTCCAGTCTCCTTTTCACTCCCTTAAACGATGAAAGGCTCTTTTTGATTTTTATCCAGTCAACCCCAAGAAGATATCCAACTCCCACTGTAGCAAGACAGTTATAAACATTATGTAGACCCGGTAAGGGAACCTTCACCTCTCCCATGATGTTTTTTCCATATCCAATTTTAAATCTGCATCCCAGCTTTTCCAGTTTAATATCTTCGGCCCAGATATCAGCTTGAGAGTTCAATCCAAAAGTTAATACCCTTTTTCTTAGTTTTTTCTTCTTCAACAGATAAAAAAGAGCAGGATCATCAAGGTTAACAACTCCTGCTCCCTCGCTTTTAATCTTATCTGCAAATTTAATAAAAGCCTGCAGGATATTTCTTGGTGACCCATAAAAATCCAGGTGGTCATCTTCCACATTGGTAAGAACGGCTATATATGGATGAAGGAAGAGAAAAGAAGCATCGGATTCATCTGATTCTATCACCGCCCACCTGCTTTTTCCCAGTTTGCTATTGGAGTTTATCTTTTTTAAGACCCCTCCTATGAGGATGGTGGGGTCTTTGCCTGTGTTTATAAGAAGTTCTGCAACAAGAGCAGTGGTAGTTGTTTTGCCGTGAGTTCCAGCTATAACAATATTTTCCTTAGAATTGGTAATTTGAGCCACAAGTTCTCCCCTGGAGATAAGAGGAACATCTCTTTTTTTTGCTTCCCTTATCTCCGGATTATCCGGACTAATAGCTGAGGAAAAAACAACAATATCTGCATCCTCAATGTGAGACTTCCTGTGCCCTTTGTAGATTTTAGCTCCTTGCTCCCTTAATTTTTGTGTAATCTCTGTTTCCTTTACATCTGAGCCTGACACTTTATAGCCTGATTGGAGCAAAATTTTTGCCAGTCCACTCATTCCTATTCCCCCAACTCCGACGAAGTGAAGGTGCATTAATTTCTCCCCATTTTCAGAATTAAATCCACAAGGTTCTGTGTAGCTTTTGTCTGTCCTACTTTTTTAGAGGCTTTTTTCATTTTATTCCTGAGCCCGGGGTTCTCTATTATTTCTTTAATAGTCTTTTTAAGCAGGTTAGGGGTAAGTTTTTCCTGGGTGATCAGGATTGCCCCTCCTTCCTTTTCCAGAAAAAGGGCATTTGTTAGCTGGTGTTGATCGGTGGCAAAGGGATAGGGTACAAGTATACAGGGAAGGCCACGGGCTGTTATCTCTGAGATGGTAGTTGCTCCGCTGCGGCATATGACAAGGTCACTTGCTGCCAGAGCGTGGTGAATATCAGAAAGATAGGGGAAAACCTTTCCTTTGATTTTGTTTTCCGTTATTTTTTTTCTTATCCAGGGGTAGTCTTTTTCTCCGGTAATCAGGATAAACTGGACTTTTTCTCTATCCTCCTCTTTCTGGAAAAGGTAAAGAGTCTCAACTGCTACCTTGTTTAAATAATGAGCTCCCTGACTGCCTCCCAGAAAAAGAAGGGTAAATTTCCCTTCCTCCAGATTTAGACTCCTGATAGCCTCCCTTCTGGAAGCATTTATGATTCTTTCTCTTACCGGATTGCCGGTTACAACTGCCTTTTTTTTACCCCAGGCAGGTAGATATTTTATGCTTTCGGAAAAACTCAGAGCTATTCTGGAGGCAAAAGGCAGAAGCATTCTGTTGGTAAGGGAAGGATAAAGATTCTGTTCGCAGATTACCACAGGTTTACCCAGAAGAAAAGCCGAGAGAACTACCGGATAGGAATGAAAACTGCCCATTCCCACCACCAGCTCTGGTTTAAAGCTGAGGATATATCTCAGAGACTGTATTATGGATATGGTCATTTTTACGATAAAATTTAGCAATTTTAAGGAGATGGGTCTTGGAAAAGGTAAGGCATCAATGGATCTGAACTGAACCTTTTCTTTTTCAACAATCTTTCCTTCCCACTCTTTTTTCCCTCCAATCCATAAAATGGAAAGATCCGGGATTTTTTTCTTCAAGTTCTGGATGAGGGCAACTGCCGGGTAAAGGTGTCCTCCTGTTCCTCCTGCAGTAATTAAAATTCTCATCTTATTTTATCTAAATGGTGTTTTTTTTACCCCAGGCGTAAACTACAGGAGTTGCTATAAATACCGATGAGTAGGTACCAACAATTACTCCTACAAGGAGGGAAAAGGTAAATCCATGCAGGGGCTCTCCTCCCCACAGAAAAAGAATCAGAACCACGATAAAAGTGGTCAGGGAAGTAATGATAGTTCGAGAAAGGGACTGGTTTATACTTAGATTGAGGACATTTTTGGGAGGAATTTTTTTCTTTCTGAGAGTTTTCATATTTTCTCTGATCCTGTCATAAATAACAATTGTGTCATTCAAAGAATAACCAACAATGGTTAGAAGAGCTGCTATAATGGGGAGTGTAAATTCAAAATTGCCAAGAGAAAGTGCCCCCACGGTAATCATCACATCATGAATGAGGGCTATCACTGCTCCCACTGCAAAACGGAGCTCAAATCTCCATGCAATATAAATCAGCATTCCGATTAAACCGAAAGTGACAGCCAGAAGGGCATCACGTTGCAGTTCTTTGCTTACCTTTGGTCCTATTAAGTTCACACTGAGAAGTTCAAAAGGGTTCCTTTCCCCAAATTTTTTTCTTATTGCCTGTTTTATTCTTGATGCCATCTGACGGGAATAAATGTTCCTTATAGCTGTCGTAAGAGTTTCTTTTGAGACCCTGTTTAAATTAATTTTGTCGGTTTGAGTCTGGTCAATAGTGAGGAGAGTTGTTAAGGTTTCATACCCGACCTCTTCTACCCCGGGAATTTCTTTTAACTGGTCCAGACTGGTAAATCCACCTTTTTTCTTGCGGTAATCTATTATATTTGAGGCTATCTGTTCCGAAATTTTTTCCAGGTGGTATCTTATAAGAATAGTATTTTCCCTCTCACTTCCATAGCGTTGAATAACAGCTGTTCCAAGGCCAATTCCAACAAGAGCGGATCTTATCTCACCTATCTGAAAAGGCTTCTCAAACTTAAGATGGGTCTCAATTCCTCCTGTAAAATCAAGTCCAAGTTTTGGTCCTCCTTTTATCACCAGGGAGAGTATGCTGACAGCGATAAGGGCACCTGAGATTATAAAAGCTATCCTTCTCCACTTAATAAAATCTATACTGGTTTCACCTATGAGCTGCATTTTCACCTCTTTTTATATGCTGAGTTTCTGTACGGGTCTTTCCTCCAGGAGCAGGTTAAATATGGCTCTTGTTACCACTACCGCTGTAAATAAACTGGCAAGTATACCTATGGAAAGTGTAGTGGCAAATCCTTTTACCGGACCTGTACCAAATTGGAACAGGATAAGGGCGGTAATCAGTGTAGTGATGTTGGCATCAAGTATTGTTCTGAGGGCTCTGTTATATCCAACATCTACAGCAGAGCGGGGAGCCCTTTCTTTTCTTAGCTCCTCCCGGATCCGCTCAAAAATAATAACGTTTGCATCTATACTCATTCCAATGGTGAGAATTATTCCTGCTATACCCGGGAGAGTAAGGGTAGCTTTTAAAGCAGCAAGTGCTGCCATCAAGAAGAGAAGATTTAAGATAAGGGCTGCATTGGCAATTAATCCCGCTTTTTTATAATAAACCCCCATGAAGATGAGGACGGCAAAAAGTCCAATTAATCCAGAAATCAAACCTTTTCTGATAGAGTCTTTGCCCAGGGAAGGGCCAATAGTGGTATTCTGAATTATATTAAGGGGAACAGGAAGAGCACCTGATTTTAAAACAATCCTCAGCTCGGTAGCCTCTTCCATGCTGAAGTTTCCTTCTATTACTGCTTTTCCTCCTGTAATGCGAGTTTTTATTACTGGAGCTGATTTTACTACATTGTCCAGAATTATAGCCAGCCTTTCCCCCACATGTTTTCCGGTAATATCAGCAAATTTTTCTCCTCCTTCAGCAGTAAAATCAAGAGCTACATAGGGTTGTCCCCATTGACCTATTTCCACCCGGGCATCTTTTATAGCTGCTCCTGTTAAAAGTGCCTCTTTTTTCACAAGATATGCTTTTCCTTCAGAATCGTAGAGCAGCTCATCATCAGGAGGAACATTTCCCCTCAGAGCCTCCTTTAAATCCGCCTTTTCATCAAGCAGTTTAAACTCAAGAAGGGCTGTTTTTCCTATAAGGTCAATAGCTCTCTGGGGGTCCTCTATCCCGGGAAGGTCAACTATAATCCTTGTCTGTCCCTGTCTTGCAATGGTGGGTTCTCTGACCCCAAACTGGTCTATTCTGTTACGAATAATCTCCAGAGCTCTATCAACAACATCCTTTACAGTTTCGCCCGGAGGAACTCTTTCTGTATCCGCTTCTAATACAAGGTGCATACCTCCCTTAAGGTCAAGTCCAAGGTTTATTTTTTCTGCCGGTGGATATACAGCCCAGATGGAAAGAGCAATCAGAACCACGACAAACAGGAGTATCCATCGACTGAACCTTCGCATTATTTATCTCCTTTTCAAATAAGGTTTTAAACTTTTGCTAATTTATCAAAAAGGAGGAGATTGTCAATAGGAAAGTTCATTTATTACGGAATGATCCGGGCTTGTCAGGTTTGGTTAGATTGTTTATATTTGTTTGACTTTATGGCTAAATTTTGTAATCTTAACAAAGCGGGAGTAAAAATTTATGATTGAAGTAGGAGAAGTGGTTGAGGTTAAGGGAAATATAGCCAGAATAAAACTGGAGTTAAAAAAGAACTGTAGCAACTGTTCCATGGCTGATTTCTGTGAGCTGGTGGGAAAGGGGGAAAGATATATAGAAGCGGAGAAAACGCCCTCCACCCGGGTAGGTGATAAAGTTAAGGTGGAAATTGAAGGAGGATATCTTTTAAGGGGGACAACTTTGTTATTTTTACTTCCTGCTTTTTCCTTCCTTATAGGAGCAGCTATAGGCCAGATGTTTATGGAGGGGATAGTTTTTTCTTTTCTTCTTGGTGCTGCTTTTTTGGCTTTTACTTTTTTTCTTCTTCACCTTTATGATAAAAAATTAGCCGGAAGAAAAAGTAAGGTAAGAATTGTTGCCACTCTTTCGGGTTGACTTTTTGGCTGTTTTTGTTAAATTTATATCAAAGTTGTTGCAGATCCAATAAAGGCTGGATAGATGAGGTCGTATCGAGTTTACTTAGAATTTGTGAAAGGATTGTGGAGGCAAAATCCCGTATTTTTTCAGCTTCTGGGTATGTGTCCCACTCTGGCGGTAACTAACTCTGCTATAAATGGTTTTTCGATGGGATTAGCTGTGATTTTTGTTCTGCTTTGTTCGGGGATTGTGATATCTTCTATCAGGAAATTTGTTCCGTCAGAGGTAAGAATCCCTATTTTTGTCATAATTATTGCCAGTTTTGTAACGGTAATTGATTTTTTGTTTAAGGCAAAGGTGCCCGAGATAAGCAAAGCTCTGGGACCTTATGTTCCCTTGATTGTGGTAAATTGTATAATTCTGGGAAGACAGGAGGCTTTCACCTCCAAAAATCCCCTTCTGCCCTCAATTGCTGATGCTCTGGGTATGGGAATGGGATTTACCCTGGCTCTGGTTATTCTTGGTAGCATAAGGGAGTTTTTTGGCTCTGGTTCAGTTTTTGGTTATCAGATTCTGGGAGACTACTTTCATCCCTGGGTGATCATGATCCTTCCTCCTGGAGCCTTCTTAACTCTTGGTGTCCTTATTGGATTAATAAATAAATTTTCTCGCCGGTCCACTTAATTTAAAAGAAATTAAATTATATGATTGTTAACAAAAAAATAGCTCACGAGTATGAGATTCTTGAGACGGAAGAGGCAGGAATTGTACTCAAAGGATGTGAGGTCAAGTCCATTCGAGAAGGGAGGGTAAGCTTCACCGATAGTTTTGCCCGGATAAAAGATGGGGAACTATGGCTTTGCAATCTTCACATAGCTTCCTGCACTCCAGGAGCTAAGGAATATGATCCTAAAAGAGACAGGAAGCTTCTTCTTCACAAGCGCCAGATAAAGAGGCTGAGTGGTATATTGTCTCAAAAGGGGTTGACATTGGTGCCATTACGGATATACTTTAAGAAAAGTAAAGCTAAAGTGGAGCTGGGACTGGCCAGAGGAAAAAGGAAGTACGAGAAAAGGGAAAAGTTGAGAAGGAAGGATATAGAGCGAGAAATGAGAAGGGAGATAAAAGAAAGGGGTAGATTTTAGTTAAGCTAAACGGGGGTGACGAGGATTCGACAGAGATAAGAGGGTCAGAATTGCACACCAAGGTCCGGGTCCCTTGCAAAACCACCCGGGAAAAATTAAGCGCCAACGAAGCGTTGCCTTTAGCTGCTTAAAGCAGCTAACGCCTGGTCACTTTTTTCCCTGGAAAGTGACTGAGGTGTGAGAAAACAGGGATAGCCTTACTCTTAGCAAAGGAGAGTAAGGTGAAAAAACAAACTTTGCTAACCCGTTTTCTATCCTGCCTGTCGGAGAGAAGGCGGGGAAATTAAAAGACAGGCTAAGTGTGTAGATATTCTGGTTTTCTTGTCTCTGGACGAGGGTTCGATTCCCTCCACCTCCACCATTTCCCTTCCAGAGAGGTTCCTCCCTTTTTGAGAGTTTGAGATGTTGCCCAATGGATGAGATAAAAGTAATTGTTTGTGGTGCTCGGGGAAGAATGGGTCAGGAAGTGGTTTCTATGATTCTGAAGGAGAAGGGGTGGCAACTAATTGGTGCTGTTGAGTCACCTGCACACCCTGAGATTGGAGTGGAGATTTGCAAAGGATTAAGAGTAACCTCTTCTCTCCAGGATGTGCTTCAAAAAGATGCAGTAATAATAGAGTTTACAACTCCCTCGGCAACTCTGGAACATGTGCGAGTTGCCAGAGAAAATCATATTCCCTGTGTCATTGGAACAACCGGATTTAAAAACTCGGAAATAGAGGAGATAAAAAAGGCCTCCTGCAGTATTCCTATCCTTCTTTCTCCAAATATGGGAAGAGGGATAAATCTTCTTTTTGCTCTGGTTGAAAAGATAGCCAGAATCTTGCCAGATTTTGACAAAGAAATAGTGGAAGCTCACCATAATTTAAAAAAGGATGCTCCCAGCGGAACAGCCTATAGAATTGCCCAAATTCTGGCCGAGGTGGAAGGGAAAGATCTGTCTCAGCTTGCTGTACATGGAAGAAAAGGAATGGTAGGCAGGAGAAAAAGGAATGAGATTGGAATTCATTCAATTAGAGGTGGAAGCATAGTTGGAGATCATACCGTAATTTTTGCAGGTGAAGGAGAAAGGCTGGAGATAACCCATAGGGCTGAATCCCGCAAGATATTTGCCCGGGGTGCCCTGCTTGCGGCAAAGTTTATTGCAGATAAAGAGCCCGGTTTATATGATCTTCAGGACGCTCTGGGAATTAAGAAATGAGAAAGGAAAGCTCGGGTTTTAAAAAAGCACAACGTCTGGAAAAACTACCTGTTTATCTTTTTGCCCAGCTTGATGAGGCTAAAAGAAAGCTTGAAGAAAAAGGTGTTGATGTTATAGATTTAGGAGTAGGAGACCCGGATGTTCCAACTCCCTCTCCTATTATTGACAGGTTAGTTAAAGCGGCAAAGGACCCTCAAAATCACAGGTATCCTCCCTATGAGGGACTTCTCTCTTTCCGGGAAGAAGTTGCGAGGTGGTATTTGCGTCGATTCGGGGTTTCTCTTGATCCGGAAAAAGAAGTTATGACTTTGATCGGATCAAAAGAAGGAATAGCTCATATCTGTCTTGGTTTACTGGACCCTGGTGATCTGGCTCTGGTGCCGGAACCGGCTTATCCGGTATACCAGGCAGGAGTTATTTTTGCCGGTGCCCAGCCTTATTACATGCCCCTTCTGGAGGATAATGGATTTTTGCCTTCTCTGGGGGATATAAACCCGGAAGTTGCCCTGCAGGCCAAGCTCATGTGGATTAATTATCCCAATAATCCAACTGCAGCAACTGTGGATGTTGATTTTTTTCGAGAGGTGGTAGAATTTGCTCGCAGGTATAATATTGTTCTCTGTCATGATCTTGCCTATTCTGAACTTTCTTACGATGGATATCGTGCACCAAGTTTACTCCAGGTAGAAGGTGCCAAGGAAATAGCAGTGGAGTTTCACTCTCTTTCCAAAAGTTTCTGTATGACAGGATGGAGAATAGGATTTGCTGTAGGCAATAAGGACCTTCTTGGTGCCTTAAAGGGAGTTAAGACCAATATCGACTCTGGGGTATTTCAGGCAGTACAAGAGGCCGGAGAAGAAGCTCTGAGAATGGGTGAGGAGTTAATTTCCAGGATTAGAGAAATATACCGTAGACGCAGGGATTTTTTTGTGCAGGGGTTGAAAGATCTGGGATGGGAAGTCTCACTCCCCCGGGCTACCTTTTATCTGTGGATTAAGGTGCCTGAAAATGGCTCATCTTTTGACTTTGCCCGGACTCTTCTTGAAAAATGTGGAATAGTAGTTACTCCAGGTGTTGGATTTGGTCCTTCTGGTGAAGGATACATCAGAGTTGCCCTCACCGTGGATGAAGAAAGATTAAAAGAAGCCCTGGATAGGTTAGAGAAAGTTAACTCATAGACTCCAGTTTCCTGGAAGTTTCGGGGCAAAGATAAAACTCAAAAAGACAGAAACCACCGGATACCAGAGCATCATTAAAATTTCTGGAAAACCGGAGGTAAAAGGCAGGAATGTTAAAGCTGTCGGTAAATGTTGATCATATTGCTACTTTACGTGAAGCCAGAAAATCCACCTATCCTGATCCAGTTGCCGCAGCCATTTTAGCTGAGCTTGCCGGAGCAAGTGGTATCACTGTTCATCTGAGAGAAGATCGCCGCCATATAAAAGAAAGAGATGTCGAAATTTTAAGGCAAACCGTGACAACTAAGTTAAATCTGGAGATGGGATTATCCGAGTCAGTGGTAAAATTCGCTCTTAAAGTTCGGCCGGATATGGCTACAATTGTTCCTGAAAGACCAGGGGAGATTACGACTGAAGGGGGGCTTGATCTTTCCAGATCTGGTGAACGGTTATCTGAGGTTATATCCCTTTTGCATGAGGCTGGTATCATGGTCTCTTTGTTTATAAATCCTGCTCCAAACAGTGTGAGAAAGGCTCACAGGCTAAATGCAGATTTTGTGGAAATCCACACAGGTTTATATGCCGAGGCAAAAAGTATCCAGGAGGCTTCAGAGGAGGTAGAAAAAATAGCAGGAGCGGCAATGCTGGCTAAAAAGTTAGAATTGGGAGTTAATGCCGGTCATGGATTGAATTACGAAAATGTGCGTGAAGTTGCCCTTATTCAGGAAATAGATGAATTAAGTATAGGTTATGCTATTATTGCCAGAGCATCTCTGGTTGGAATGAAGGAGGCGGTTCAAGAGATGCTCAAATTGATGCAAAGATGAAGATAGAAGGTGTAGGAGTAGATGTGATAGAGATAGATAGAGTCAGAAAGGCCCTGGAAAGATGGGGTTCAAATTTTGAAAAAAGGATATTGTCTCCCCAGGAAATAAGTCCAAAGAAAGACCTTCTTCAAAAGGCGGTTTTCCTGGCAGGAAGATTTGCAGCAAAAGAGGCTATTTTTAAATCTCTGGGGATTAATCCTTGCTGGCATAAGGTACTTATTTTAACAGGCAAAAAAGGCGAGCCTGTGGTTAGTTTATCTTCCGATGTTCTGGATAATACTGAAAAAAACGTAAAAAGGGTGCTGGTGAGTATTTCTCACTGCAAAAAGTATGCCTTAGCTCAAGCAGTAGCCATAGGATAGCCAATCCAAGTTATCATTCCAGATTAACTTAACCCGGGATAAATTCTATAAGTATAAAAAGGAGCTTTCATGAAGTTGCTTACATCAGAGGAGATGCGACTGTTGGACAGGATAAGTATTGAGAAAGTTGGCATTCCCGGAACTGTTTTGATGGAAAATGCCGGCAGAGCTGTAGCCGATTTTATCACTGAGAGGTGGCCTTCTCACTGGAAGGTATACCTTTTTTGTGGTCCCGGTAACAATGGAGGTGATGGTCTGGTTATAGCAAGACACCTTTATAACAGGGGCTACCAGGTTAAGGTTTTTCTGGTGGGTGCTAAAGAAAAACTAAAAGGGGATGCACAGGTAAATTTAAATATAGCATTCAATATGGGAATTAATATCAGGCAAATTGTATCTGCTGCACATCTTACCTCTGAAAGGGAAAAGCTGGATAATGAAGAATGTATGCTTTTAGTTGATGCTCTTTTGGGTACAGGAGCAAAAGGAGCTCCAAGAGGTATTTTGAAAGAAATGGTTAGTTTTATTAACAGATGTAAGGGGATCAAGATAGCGGTGGATCTTCCCACTGGTGTGGATGCTGATACAGGACAGGTAGCAGGAGAAGCGGTAAAAGCAGATTATACAATAACTTTTGCTTATCCCAAAAGGGGCATTTATCTTTATCCTGGGATTAATTATGTCGGGAAGGTAAAGATAGTGGATATTGGTATTCCCTCCGATATTCTGGAAAAGGAAAATTTAAATATACCGGCAAATCTTTTACTTCGGGAGGATTTTTCTCCTCGGCTTTTTTATCGGCCTCCAGCTTCTCACAAGGGTAACTTTGGTCACCTTTTTGTACTGGCAGGCTCTCCAGGAATGACCGGTGCAGCCACTCTTGCCTGTATGGCTGCCCTGAGAGCAGGTACAGGACTTATTACACTCGGAACTCCAGCCAGTCTCAATCCCATTTTAGAGGTAAAACTAACCGAGGTTATGACTTTACCTCTTCCTGAAACAAAACAGGGAACTTTATCCTGTGAAGCTTTAGAGGAAATTATTGGGTTTAGTGATAGATGTCAGGCTCTTGTGCTTGGCCCGGGACTATCACGTAATCCTGAAACTCAAAAACTGGTGAGAGAAATTTTAAAGAATTTAAAGCTTCCCCTGGTGTTAGATGCGGATGGGATAAATGCCCTGGCCGGAAAGGTGGAAATTATCTCCAGTTATGAGGGCCCTTTAGTTTTGACCCCTCATCCCGGAGAACTTTCCCGGTTAAAAGGGGTTTCTGTTCCGGATATTCAAAAAGACAGAATTAAAGCAGCTGTTGATCTTGCCAGTACTACAGGGAAAATAGTTGTATTAAAAGGAGCAGCTACAGTAATCGCTGAACCAGAAGGTTCATGCTGGGTGAATACTACAGGAAACCCGGGTATGGCCTCCGGAGGAACTGGAGATGTTTTAACCGGAATAATTGGTGGTTTCTTAGCCCAGGGAATAGATATTTTGACTTCTGCTAAACTGGGGGTTTATCTTCATGGCCTGGCAGCAGATTTAGCTGTTAAAGAGCAAGGTGGGCTTACTTTATTAGCTGCGGGGGATATAATAAAAAATTTAATTTCTGCTATAAGGAGTTTAAGTAATGAATATCACTGAACTACAGAAAAAAACCATTACCGAGTTGCACCAGGAAGCAGCCAGGAGAAACATCACTGATTACAAGCATTTAAAGAAGCAGGACTTGATTTTCAGGATTATTCAGGATGAGATAGATAAAGAAAATATAGTATACGGTTCTGGTGTGCTGGATATACTTCCAGAAGGATATGGCTTTCTTAGAAGTAATTATCTGTCAGGGCCAGATGATATATATGTTTCTCCCTCGCAAATTAAACGTTTTGACCTGAGAGAGGGCGATACTGTTAGCGGTCAGATAAGACCCCCTAAGGAAAATGAAAACTATTTTGCCCTGCTTAAGGTAGAAAAGGTTAATGGGGAAGACCCTGAGAAAGCCAGGAACAGAACCGTTTTTGAAAATCTTACCCCTCTTTATCCCCATGAAAGAATCAGACTGGAAACTACTAAAGATGAAATCTCTACAAGACTGATTGATCTGATAGCTCCCATAGGAAAGGGACAGAGAGGGCTTATAGTTGCTCCGCCCAAGACAGGGAAAACTATTCTTTTGCAGAAGATCGCCAATGCTATTACCGAGAATCATCCTGAAATTGAATTGATAGTACTGCTCATAGATGAGCGGCCGGAAGAAGTTACCGACATGCAACGCTCGGTAAAGGGTGAGGTAGCTTATTCTACTTTTGATGAACCGGCTAAAAACCAGATAAAGGTAGCAGAATTGGTTATTGAAAAAGCCAAAAGATTGGTAGAACAGGGCAGGGATGTTACCATTCTTCTGGACAGCATAACAAGACTGGCAAGGGCCTATAATTTGCTTATGCCGACAAGTGGAAAGGTCCTTTCTGGAGGGATAGATGCAAATACCCTGCATCACCCCAAGCACTTTTTTGGTGCAGCAAGAAAAGTGGAGGAGGGAGGGAGCCTTACTATTCTGGCTACGGCACTGGTGGAAACAGGAAGTAAAATGGATGAGGTCATTTTTGAGGAGTTTAAAGGAACAGGAAATATGGAGCTGAGACTTACCAGGGAACTTGCTGAAAGGAGAATATTTCCTGCTATTGATATCAACAGATCCGGTACCAGAAAAGAGGAACTTTTGCTGGATGAGAAGGAGCTAAAGGCTATATGGACTCTCAGAGATTATCTAAATCGGCAGAATGTAAAGGAGCCTGTCGAGGCCATTATTGAAGTTATGAAGAAAACAGAAAATAATCAGCAATTTTTGGAGATTATTTCTCACCTTGAGAAAAACTCAGGGTTTGATTTGTAAAATTCAGGGAGGAGAAAATGAAGGAAGGGATTCATCCTGAATATAAAGAGACAGTTGTAAGGTGCGCCTGTGGTGCCGAGTTTAAAACAAAGTCAACCAAGCAGAATATACACGTTGAAGTCTGCTCTCGCTGTCATCCATTTTTTACCGGCGCTGCTCAACAGAGGTTTATAGATAGCGAAGGACGCATCGAAAGATTTCGTAAAAAATACGGAAAGTAAGGTTTGATATTAACTGACATAAAAAGGGACCCGCAGGCGGGCCCCTTTTTATATATTTATCCTTGAGGAATAAGCAATTTCTGACCAGGATAAATGAGGTTGGGGTCGGTTATCCTGTCTTTGTTAGCCTCAAATATTTTTTTCCATTGAGCAGGGTCGTTGTAAATGTCCGGATATCCAGAGATTCGCCATAAACTGTCTCCCTTCTTTACCCTGTAAACAAAAGCACCTGGAGGAGCTTTAAGTTCCATTTTTTCAGACTTGAATTTTTCCTCCCGTTTTTTCATCTCTTCTAAGGTTTTTTCTATTTTACTCAAGAAAAGTTCTCTATTTTTCCTGACCTCTCCGGCCAGTCCTCGAATCTCTTCTCGTGCCTCATCTACTTCTGCTTTTGCCGTAGCCGCCATTTCTTTAGCTAAAAAGACCTCTGTTTTGAGAGCTTCTACATTCCCACTCAATGTATCTATTCTTCTATCCAGCTTTTTCACTGCCTCATCTACCTGTGCTTTTGCCGTAGCCGCCATTTCTTTAGCTAAGGATACGTCCATTTTAAGGCTCTCCACATCGCTCTGGAGTTTTGTCCTTAGCTGAGATTCCTCTGTTAACTGGGCACAGAGAGTATCAATCCATTTCTCTGTTTCTCCTATTCTCTTTAATACAAGGTTAACTTGCTCATTTGCTGTTTTAGCTAATTTTTCTGCTCTCTTAGCGGCGTCCTGTGCAGATATGCTCATCATCATCCCTTCCCCCAACCTACTCCGCCACAATCCCAGTCTGTAGAGAGTCTCCTCTTTAAACTTTTCAGCTTCAAGCCGACTGTGAACGGCAATTTCCCGGGCTTCACTGGTAGCTTCTTTAATCCGGGAAATTTCTGTACGCAAGAGCTGTATTTGCTGTGTAAGCTGTTCCAGGTTAGGGAGGGATGATTCTTGAGCAAAAGCAAAGGGTACCGCAATAGTAAATGTCACCAGAAAAATTAACATACTTTTTATTAGCTTCTTCAACATCTTTTCACCCCCTTATGTTGGTATTCACCGAGTGTCGGTGAATTATATTACATCCCTCCTCAGAATGCAAAAACTGCTACAAGAAGTAAACCGGCCAACAGTTTTAAAGTATTATTGGAACTCTCAAGTCGCTGTTTGTCTGCCTGTAGCTTTTCATTAGCAGCTTTAAGAGAGTCAACTTCTTCAGTTAGCTTCTCTGTTTTCTGGTGATAATCCTGAATGGTTTCAGCATAGTTCTTGATCGTTTTGGTATACCTGGTTAATTTAGCCTCCAGGTCCGCATTCTTCTTTTTCAGCTCCTCAATTTGTGCATTGAGCTTCCCTGTCACTTCAAAGTAGTTGTCAGTTATCTCATCGATAGTCCTTTTCTGCTCCGCATTCTTCTTTTTCAGCTCCTCAATTTGTGCATTGAGAGCAAAAATCTCCTCATTAAGCTTCTGAATTTCTTTTTGCCGTTCCTCACTTAAGGTCTCCAGTTCAGCTTTCCTGGACATCAGGTTTGCAATCTCCGCTGAGAGGACCTTTATTTTTTTAGAAAGTCTTTCAGTAAGCTCGATTTTTTCCTGAAGTTTGGGTTTGAGAGCTTTAATTTCCGCCTGTAAATTCCTCACCTCTTCACCTAACTCTCCAACAGCTTTGAAAAAATTTTCTCTCAGCTCCTCGATTATTTTAGCCTGGTCAGCAATGGTAGCTTTTGCTTCTTCCAATTGCTTCTCCAGGGGCTTTTCCTGGGCCAGAGCTGGCAGTGCTCCCATCAACAGGACCATCAAACTTACACATACTATCAGCCTTTTTGGTGAGAGCTCCTCTTTTTTTCTGTGTCTAAACATCTCTATCCCCCTCCTTTATGTTTTTAAAAAGTTTTCCTCTTTTTCCACCTCCTTTCACCTGGCTTTAAAATTATCTCGGCTGACTTTCCGGGAAACTTTTACCTCCTTCTTTTTCCCTTGCCAATTTTAACATACCCTTCTGTCACTGTCAAGGAATGGTTAGTGACCAGGGGTCGGGTTTCTCAAAAGTTCTTGCTTGATAATCTGCCGAGGATGAGTTATTTTACCTTTAACAGCAGAGGCTGCAGCAACAGCAGGATTTGCCAGATAAACTTCGCTTTTTGGATGCCCCATTCTACCAATAAAGTTACGATTCGTTGTGGCTATAGCTCTTTCTCCTTCTGCTAAAACACCCATGTGACCACCCAGACAGGGACCACAGGTAGGGGGTCCTACCACAGCCCCCGCTTCAATAAAGGTTTCAATAATACCCTGTTTAAGAGCTTGCAGATAAATCCGGGGAGTAGCTGGAATTATAATAGTTCTTACTTCGGGATGTATCTTTTTTCCTTGAAGCACGGTGGCAGCAAGTTTTAGGTCTTCCAGGTGGCCATTGGTACAGGAACCAATCACGACTTGATCTATTTTCACATCCTCAACCTGAGAAACGGATCTGGTGTTAGAAGGAAGAGGAGGACAGGCTACTTGAGGCTCAATTTCTTCTACATCATATTCCCTTACATCCACAAAAGTAGCCTCTGGATCACTTTTATAAAGCTTATAAGGTTTTTTAACTCTTTTCTTTAGATAATTAAGGGTAACCTCATCGGGAGCTATTATGCCGTTTTTTGCTCCCGCCTCTACAGCCATGTTACACATTGTTAGCCTTTCGGAAATAGAAAGTTTTGAGATAACAGGGCCTGTAAACTCCATTGCCATGTAAGATGCACCATCTACTCCAATATCACCTATGGTATAAAGAATAAGATCCTTCCCTGTGGTCCAGAAGGGAAGTTCCCCTTTGTATACGAGTTTAATACTGGAGGGAACTTTAAGCCAGATCTCACCTGTAGCCATCGCTGCTGCGAAATCTGTGCTTCCCACTCCACAGGCAAATGCCCCCAGAGCCCCGTGAGTACAGGTGTGAGAGTCGGCTCCAATAACAAGATCTCCAGGAACAATAAATCCTTGTTCCGGGAGAAAGACATGTTCTATTCCACATACTCCCACTTCAAAATAATTCTTTATTCCATATTCCAGGGCAAATTTTCTCATTAAAAGACACTGGTGAGCAGCTTTTACATCTCTGTTGGGAGTAAAGTGGTCAGGAATAAACACTATTTTTTCCTTATCGAAAACTTTTTTTATGCCCCATTGTTTTAATTTTTCTATGGCAAGAGGAGCGGTGATGTCATTGGCAAAAGCTAAATCCACTCTGGCCAGAATGAACTCACCTGGTTTTACTTCATCTTTTCCTGCATGAGCCGCCAGTATTTTTTCAGATATGGTCATTCCCATACTTAACTCCTTAGCTTATCAAGAGCCTTTTTTATTTTTTCCAATCCTTCCTTGATCTGGTCAATTGCAACTGCATAAGAGATCCGCAGGTAACCCTCCAGTCCAAAAGCTGAACCAGGGACTACTGCTACACCTGCTTCATCCAGCAGGTAATTTGCCAGATCCAGTGAATTTTTAATTTGTCTTTTTCCATAAGAAGTTCCCAGAAAATTGGTGAAATCGGGAAATATATAAAAAGCCCCCAGGGGTTTGTTAACTTTAATTCCTCTGATTTTCTTTAAACCTTCTTTAACCAGTTTCCTTCGATAAGAGAACTCTTCGATTCTTTTTTTAACTTCCTGTTTGTGCAGGTTAAGTGCAGCAAGAGCTGCCATCTGGGATATAGAGCTTGCACAGGAAGTAGAGTGACTCTGAAGCCTTATCATGGCCTGGATAATTTCCTCAGGCCCTCCAGCATAGCCTATTCTCCATCCCGTCATGCCATAAGTTTTGGATACACCGTTTACGGTAAGAGTTTTTCTGTATAGATTTTCTCCAAGTGAGGCAAAACTCACATGAGGTACCTCGTAGATAAACTCCTCGTATATTTCATCTGAAATCACCAGTATAGGAAGATCCTCAACTATCGCAGCTATTTTCTCCAGTTCCCCTCTACTTAATACCCCTCCTGTAGGATTGTGGGGGGTATTGAGGATGATAGCTTTTGTTTTTTCGGGATGAATAACTCTTTTAAGCTCTTCCGTATCTATTTTAAGCTCTTTTTCAAATTCCAGATAGATATATACAGGAGTTGCACCCGCCAGTCTTATCTGTTCAGGGTAGGAGACCCAGTAGGGCATAGGAACAATAACCTCATCGCCGGGATTACATACTACCTGCAGAGCGTTGAAGATAATTTGTTTGGCTCCATTTCCAACAACAATCTGGGATGGAGAGTAGTCCAAGTTGTTATCCTCCCTGAATTTTTTACTTATGGCCTGGATCAACTCTCCACTACCAGCTACTGGAGTATATCTGGTGTAATTTTCCTGTATTGCTTTTATTGCAGCTTTTTGGACTGGTTCGGGGGTGTTGAAGTCCGGTTCCCCTGCCGAGAAATCAATAATCCTTTTACCTTCCTTTCTCATTTGTTTGGCTTTTGCAGAGATAGCTAAAGTAGCAGAGGGTGTTAAACTGGCTACACGGTTAGAAACTCGCATTTTTCCCTCCAATAAATTTTGCAAATTTTTTCCCTTTTATATCCTTACTGGAAAGAGCCTCTGCAGCTTTAAGGATGGAAAGAGATGATTCTATCTGTGCAGGCTCCAGGAGGGCTCCTTCTATTCCATACCAGCTTGCAATTCCTAACAGGAACCCTTTCAGAAAATTAGATCCGATAGCTTTTCTGGAGAACTCGTTTAATTCCAGAATTACACTTACCGGGATACATAGTTTTGCCTTCTTAATTTCAGTGATTTTATCCTTAAAAGAAAAGTTGTATCTGCCGAAGGGAGGCATGGTGATTTTCAATACCACTTCCTCCGGATTTACACTAATTTGCCTGCATTTTTCCAAAATCCTGTTAAATTCTCCTCCTATATCGGTTTTTTTATGAAGGTAAATATTAAATCCAACAGTTGCCCCCCATTTTTTAGTTATTTTTAGAGCTTCCTCATCATCCGGGTTCAGAAAGACAAGACCCTTTCCCTCCAGCTCTCCCAATGCTTCATCCAGAAAGGATTTTCCTTCTGTATCTATACATATGCCAAGATTGGTGTTTTGCTGAAGAAAATTTATAAATGAACCAATTCCAAAACCTTTACTCCTTTTTCTAAAACCGAGGTTTAAAAAAGAGCATTGTTTTTCCTCAGCAAAGGCCAGTAGCTCTGAAATTTTATCCAGGCTTTCTCCCTCAATAAACTCACGAGAAAGGTTTATCCCTACCAGTAGAGGAGTCTCTTCTTTAAAGGAGTAGATTTTTGTACGCGAAGAAAACCCCTTTATTGGAGGGGTCTTTTTTGAAGGTACACAGATATTCCTTGTCTTGGTTACCATAGCTGCAATATGCTCGGAAGTTGTGCCACAGCAGCCTCCAATAATCTTAGCTCCACATTCCACAAATTTTTTCGTCCACCAGGAGAACTCTTCAGGTGTTACAGGAAATAGGGTTTTCCCTTTTTCCAGAACAGGTTTTCCTGCATTGGGCTGGAAGATAAGAGGTTTTTTAGCACAGGATACCATGGTTTTGACTACCGGAAACATCTCTCTGGGTCCAATACTACAATTTGCTCCCACTACATCTAAATCCAGAGCTTCCAGGGCAAAAACTCCTGTCCGGGCATCGATACCGATTAAGGTTTTACCCTGTTCCCCGAAGGTAAGCTGACAAACCACCGGTAGGTCACAAACCTCTCTTGCTGCTACTGCTGCTATCCTGGCTTCCTTAAGAGATGCCATGGTCTCTATGACTATGAGGTCAGCACCTGCCTCAGCTATTGATTCAATTTGTTCCCTGAAGACCTGAAGAGCCTGAGAGGTTGTAATTTCTCCCCAGGGCTGGATTAAATCTCCAAGAGGGCCAATAGACGCTCCCACAAGCTGAGAGGATGCAGCTTCTTTTGCTATTTTGACAGCCCTGTAATTTATATCCTTAGTACGGGAAGCTAAGCCATACTTTTCCAGCTTAACACGATTTGCCCCAAAAGTATTGGTCTCTATTACATCAACTCCCTCTCTTGCGTAGGATAGATGTACTTCTTTTACCTTCTGAGGGAGCGTTAAGTTAAGTTTCTCTGGAGGTGAACCGGGAGAAAGGTAAGATTGAAGGGAAGTACCCATCGCTCCATCAAAAAAGACAACTTTTTTTTCTTTAAGGAGTTCCCTGAAATTCATTTTTTTTATTATCTTTTGCTAAAAAGTGGGTTTTTAAAATATACTTTAGGAAACCTCTTATGTCAAATACTCCCTGATCAGGTCTCCCGACTGATAGCAAGGAGAATTCCTATGCCTGATAAGAAAAGTAAAATTGAGCTTCCTCCGTAACTTATAAGAGGCAGAGGAACTCCAGTAACGGGCATAATTCCAGATGCCATACCCATGTTTATAAAAGCTTGTAGAGCAATCAGAACAGTAAATCCAGCAGCAAATAATCCAGAAAAGCTGTTGCTTTTCCTTAGAGCAAGATATACTCCCCGGGAAATTATGATCAGATAAGCGGTTATAATTAGTGTTATCCCTACAAACCCCCATTCCTCACCCATGCTGGAAAAAATGAAATCAGTAAGAGGTTGTGGCAAGTATTTGAGTTTTGTGTGAGTCGCACCCCCTATTCCTTTACCCAGGAGTCTCCCTGAACCAAGAGTTATTTTGGATTGGAGGGAACTCCATCCTGCACCCAGGGGATCCTTCTGAGGGTTAAGGTAGGTCAGGATTCGCATTTTTTGATAAGGACGCAGAAAGGAGTAAAAGATGGGGAAAAGAGTAATTATTGCTCCTGTTAAAATGAAAAATTTTCTAAGAGATATACCACCAACAAAAAGGAGCACCAGCCATATGGAAAAGAGAATTAGAGATGTTCCAAGATCCGGTTGAATTGCAATCAAAAAAGAAAAGATAATGGTTAAAAGAAAAGATAGAAGTATTGTTTTCCACTTTATCTCATCTTGAGTGGCCAGCATCTTACTTAAAGATAAAATAAGAGCTATTTTAGCAACCTCTGAGGGCTGGAATCTAAGAAGGCCTACCTCTAACCATCTTCTTGCACCATGAACAGGCTCTCCTTTGAGTATCACCACTATCAGCAAAACAGCTGCTACCAGATAGATAAAATAAGCTGACCTTGACCATATCTGTGTTGGCAGATAACAAAATAGAAAAAGAAAAAAAATCCCGCAGCTTATCCAGATAAGCTGTCGCTGGAAGTAATACCAGCTACCTTCAGCAGAAATTGTATAAAGATGGAATATACTCCAGAATGTGAGAACAAGAGTTGCTACCAACAGATACTTATCTATTTTTCTTCTGGTAAGAGGATACATTTTGCTCTCTTTCAAATATTCTTGAAAGTATTTTCCCTGCTATCTGAGGAGCAATAGAAATCTCTTCCTCCCGATTTTCAACCAGAACTACTATTGATAAAAAAGGATTTTCTGCCGGGGCATACCCTACAAACCAGTTGTGAGGATTCTCGTTACCTTCTATTTCCACGGTGCCTGTTTTTCCGGCTATCTCAACTACTTTATTTTTTGCTCTCCACCCGGTACCCTCTTTTACCACTCCCTCTAAAGCCTGACGCAGGAGATTTAATGTTGTATCCGAGATGGGAACTTTATCTTTTTCAATAAAAGATTGAAAAACGACCTCTTCATCAATATTGACAATTTTTTTCACCAGATGAGGCCGAACAAGATAACCTCCATTAGCAACAGCATTTATCATCTTTAACATCTGGATGGGGGTCACCAGAATGTATCCCTGCCCTATTGACAGGTTTGCTGTATCCCCTGGATACCAGGGTTCTTTATAGTTCTGGTTTTTCCAGGCAGGAGTGGGAAGAAGTCCCCTTTTTTCCAGGGGAAAATCAACTCCTGTAGCTTTTCCCAGCCCAAATAGTCTGGCATATCGGATGATGTCTTCCACTCCTATTTTTAATCCTAACTGGTAAAAATAAACATCACAGGAGTGAATTATTGCTTCCTTAAGATCTACCTTCCCGTGCCCTTCTTCCCTCCAGCATTTGAATAATCTGTTACCCACCTTATAAGAGCCAGGACAGTTGAGGGTAGTAGAGGGGGTTATCTTTTTTTCTTCAAGAGCCGCTGCCGCAACTATTAGCTTAAAAGTTGATCCAGGAGGATACTCTCCTCTTATGGCTCTATTTTCCAGAGGGTCTCCAGGATGTCGGGAGAGCTTTTCCCATTTTTCCCCCGATATTCCCCTGGAAAAAAGGTTGGGATCAAAAGAGGGGAGGCTGAGCAGTGTTAATATCTCTCCAGTGAAAGGATCGGCTATAAGGACTACTCCTTTTCTTTCTCCCATTTCCTCCCTTGCTATTTTCTGCATATCAAGGTCTATGGTTAGATAAAGAGTGTTACCGGGTAAGGGGTCTTTTTCAGAGATAATCTTTGAAGCTCTGCCATAAACATCAACCTCTACCTGTCTTCCTCCCTTTTCTCCTTGAAGATAGGTATTATACATTTTTTCAATACCTGTTTTTCCTACAAGGTCCCCTGCCTCCACTCCGAGTATGGAAAATCTTTTCAGCTCTTTTTTATTAACTTCTCCA
Organism: uncultured bacterium; assembly: GCA_965613085.1. Taxonomy (GTDB): domain Bacteria; phylum Aerophobota; class Aerophobia; order Aerophobales; family B3-G15; genus CBFDTW01. Next base: position 26,206 of record CBFDTW010000001.1, read on the forward strand.
AGATAACCTACCACGTTCCCCAGAAGTTTACCCTGAGGATAATTCCTCACAGGTTGGGCAAGTATTACCACAGAGGGAAATTCCTGTTCCCTTTCCATAAGATAAGTTACTCTGGACAGGTTTATATTCTCCTGAAGCACGACGGGACGGAAAGGATTGGTAGCTTTTTCGACTTTTTCTCTGCTAAGCTCTACATTAAGCCGGGGTAGAACTTTTTTTAACTTATAAAAAACTTTTTCTGGCTGGGTGAGACTTTCAGGAATCACTCCTACCGAAAAAGAAGCTGTATTGTCGGCAACTATCCTTCCTTTCCTGTCCACAATCAGGCCCCGGGGATTGGGCACAGGTATAAGGCGCAGGCGAGAGGTCTGAGATAGCTGCAAGAATCTTTCCCCGTGCAATATTTGCAACCATCCTACTCTTATTAAAATAAGAGTGAAAGCAAAAAAAATAATTCCCGCTATAATTTTTACTCTTTGCTCGTACTTGAGGTTTGTTTTTGTAATCAGTCTGTAGTTAATGGACACTTTTTAAAAAAGTACCGGTTTATTTTTTCCGGACAGATATTACCCGGGCAATACCTTCTAAATCGTAAAAAATTTGAGGTATATCCACAAATTCTTGAACTTCATATATTATTTTTGCAACTTTTTCAAGCTGATTATAACCTATCTCTAACATTAAAACTCCCCCTTTTTTCAACCATCGGGGAGAGGTGGGGATTATTTTTTTATAAAAGGTTACACCTTCCCTGCCTCCGTTCAGGCTGAAGGTTGGTTCTTTTTTTACCTCCTCGGGTAAGCTTCTTATTTTCTCTTCCTCAACATAAGGAGGATTGGAAACTATCAGATCAGCTCTCCCTTCAAGGCCTTTTTCTTTTAGAGGAGAAAAGAGGTCACCTAAAAGAAAGTCTATTTGATGATGGACTCTGTGCGCTTTAGCGTTATTTTTTGCTACTTTTAGAGCAAGGGAAGATACATCAACAGCGTAGATAAAGGCATTTTTTATCTTTTTAGCTATGCTAATAGCAATATTTCCACTTCCTGTTCCTATGTCTACCACTATTATATCCCGTGCAGGATGGTTTTTCTTTATCTCCTCGAGAAACTGTATGGCCTTTTCCACCAGGATTTCAGTTTCCGGGCGAGGAATAAAAATTCCCGGGCGAATAAGAAACCTGTATCCCATAAAATACTGTTCGCCAGTAATATAGGCAAGTGGAATTTTCCGTGCGCATCTTCTTATATTTTTCTTAAAAAGAGCCTTTTGCTCTTTGCTGAGTTCTGTATCTCTATCCAGGTAGAGATTGATTTTTTCTTTTCCTGTGATATTTTCAGCAATAATTTCTGCTGTTAGTTGAGGGTTATTTATCTTTTTTGAGTTTAAATAATGCCTTGCCCATCTTATAAGATCTTTTATGCTCTCCTTTTTTTCTCCCATCTAAAGTTCACTTTATCCGGGAGTAAAGATTAGCCATTTCCATGGCTGAAATGGCAGCATCCCATCCCCTGTTTCCAGCTTTGGTTCCGGCTCTTTCAATTGCCTGTTCCAGGGTATCTGCGGTGACTACACCAAATATTATGGGAATATCTGACTGCATCCCTAAGGTGGCTATGCCTCTTGCAATCTGCCCGGAGATTAATTCATAATGAGGGGTATCTCCCCTCAACACTGCTCCCAGGCAAATAATGGCGTGAAATTTGTCCTTTTTGAGTAGTTGAGAAGCTGTAGCGGGAATCTCAAAACCACCGGGAACCCAGACTATTTCAATATCTTCTTCTTTTGTACCATGTCTTGCAAGAGCATCCAGAGCACCCTCAAGCAATTTTTTAGTGATAAGCTCGTTATAGCGAGAGACCACTATTCCGAATTTAAGTCCTTCTCCGGTAATTTTTCCCTTGTAGATATTCACCTTTCCTCTCCTTTATTTAATTATGATTGAGGTAAATTTAACATATGTCCCAGTTTTTTCTGCTTGGTCTCAAGATAGGATCTGTTGACATGGTTGGGTTTTATCTCCAGGGGAACTCTTTCCACTACTTCCAGTCCATAACCTTTTAAACCTATAATCTTGCGGGGATTATTGGTTAGAAGCCTTATTCGATGTAGTCCCAGATCAGCAAGAATTTGAGCTCCAATTCCATAATTTCTAAGATCAGGAGGAAAACCAAGTCTTTCATTTGCCTCTACCGTATCCATACCTTCATCCTGGAGCTGGTATGCCCGAAGCTTATTTAAAAGCCCAATTCCTCTTCCTTCTTGATTCAGGTATAAAAGAACTCCACAGTTTTCCCTGGAGATTATCCTTAAAGCAGCCTCGAGTTGTGCGCCACAGTCGCAACGGAGGGATTTAAAAACATCTCCGGTTAAACACTGAGAGTGTACTCTGACAACCACATTTTCTTTGCCTTTCACCTCTCCCTTTACCAGTGCCAGATGAATTCTATTCTCCACTAAGCTTCTGTAGCCTATAAGGGTAAATTCTCCAAAAACGGTGGGCAAAGAGGTAACTACTTCCTTTTTTATCAGTTTTTCCTTTTTCCATCTGTAGTTTATAAGATCAGCTACTGTACATATTTTTATACCATGACGTCGAGAAAATTCTTTAAGTTCGGGAAGTTTTGCCACATGACCGTTTTCGTTTATTATCTCACAGATAACCCCTGCCGGATAAAATCCGGCAAGTCTTGCCAGATCAACAGCTGCTTCCGGATGTGCTGCTTTAACAAGGACTCCTCCTTCTCGAGTAATAAGAGGAAAAACATGCCCGGGTCTTACCAGGTCCTCACTTCTGGTATCCGGATCAATTATTGCTTTGATGGTTTGGGCACGATCATAAGCAGAGATGCCAGCAGCTGTATTTTTCTTTGCATCTACAGACACAGTAAAAACAGTTCCTTTGAGAGAGGTATTTTCGTTCACCATAGGGGGAAGATCCAGCTGTTTTGCCCGTTGTGGAGTAATAGCTACACAGATAAGTCCTCGTCCATATTTACTCATAAAGTTTATAATCTCCGGGGTGATGCAGGAGGCAGGGATTACGAGATCTCCTTCACTTTCCTTATCCTTCTCATCAATCACAATGGCCATTTTTCCTTTTTTGAGATCTTTCAGAACTTCTTCTATGGTATTCAAATTGCTTATATTTTTCATCTTGCGCCTCATAAGTATCAAAATTATTAGCAGGATGCTTTTAATATCCTGCTTGTTGCAGAAACTCAAAAGTTATGTTACTTTTTTTCTTCTCCCTGGCTTTTAAAATCCCATCTACATATTTTGCCAGAATATCTACCTCCAGGTTTAAAAGGTCACCTTCCTGATGATCTTTTAAAGTTGTATGTTTGAGAGTATAAGGTATAAGACACACCTGGAAATTTTCCTCCTTTTTATCCGCTATGGTAAGACTTACTCCTTCAAGAGTTATTCTTCCCTGAGGTACAATATATTTTCCCAACCCTGGAGGAGCTTTTAAAGTTAAAGTCCACTGGCTGGGCTGGCGCTCGATTTTCTCCAGCTTTGCCAGTCCATCTACATCTCCGGTTACAAAATGTCCTCCCATAAAGGAAGTGGGTAAAAGAGCTCTTTCCAGATTAACTTTATCTTCCGGTTTTAAGAACCTCAGGTTTGTTTTTTTTAAAGTTTGAGGCATTACCTGAACTTCAAAGCTTTTATCCCTTTTCCGAACAACCGTAAGACAAGCCCCGTTTATGCAGATACTGTCAGAAATTTTAAGGGTTTTTATTACCTTTTCAGCCTCCACAGTAAGCTGAAAAATGGGTGAGGAGATAATTCTGGAGACTTTACCTGTTTCCTCTACTATTCCGGTAAACATATTTTTACTTATTATTTTTATCCTCGCAGGGTTATCTGCTGGTTTATACCAGAAGTAGTGCCGGTTTTTCTAAACCCTTCCTTACCTCCTGGAGAAACTTTGAACCAAGATACCCATCAACCGCTCGATGATCGCAGGATAAAGTCATTTCCATAAAAGGAGCTATAACAATCTCTCCCTCGACGGCTACAACTTTTTCCTTTATTTCTCCAGTGGCAAGCAGACAGACCTGGGGTGGATTTATAATGGCACAGAAGCTTTTAATCTGCATCATCCCCAGATTGGATAAGGTAAAAGTTCCTCCCTCTATATCTTCAAGAGATAGCTTATCCTCCATAGCTTTTTTGAGCAGGTCCTCTCTTTCTCTGGCGATTTCAAATAAATCTTTCTGATCAGCATCTTTTATCACTGGAACTACCAGTCCCTTCTCTCTTGCTATTGCCAGGCCTATATTTACTCTGGAAAAAGAAATTATTCTACCCTCCCTGTAATGAGAGTTTATCCTGGGGAATTTACTTAGAGCTCTGGCACAGGCTTTAATTATAAGGTCAGTATGAGATAAGTGCACTTTTTTTTCTTCTTCAAATTCTTCCAGCAAATCCTGCCTTAATTTTATTGCATCGGAAAAATCAACTTCACTTGTGATGTAAAAGTGAGGAATCTCTTTTTTACTCTGTTGCATTCTATCTGCCATTATTTTCTCTACCCGGGAAAGGATTATTTCTTTTTCCTCAGCCCATATCTTTTCTACCTCTTTCTCTTTTGCAGCTATTTTTTCGGCAGCTTTGAGCACATCTTCTTTTATTATTCTGCCTCCTGGTCCTGTTCCCTTTATTTTTGAAAGATTCACTCCCTTTTCCCGGGCCAGTTTTTTAGCAAGAGGTGAGGCTTTAATTATCTTTTCTTCAAAAAGGGGCTTTTCCTTTCCTTTTTCTTCCTTTTCTTTAAGGGGGAGGTCGGCTTTTACATTTTCCTCTAAGGGAACTTCCTCTTCCATAGAATCGGCCAGGTAAGCAATTGTTTTTGTTACGGAGATCTTTTCCCCTTCCCTTGCCAGGATCTTTCTGAGGTATCCCGAGGCATTAGCCTCAACCTCCATGTTGGCTTTGTCAGTAGCTATCTCCAGAAGAGGTTCTCCCTTTTTTACTTCTTCTCCCTCTTTTTTCAGCCACTTTATTATTTCCCCTTCTTCCATGGTTTCTCCCAATTTGGGCATTATTATTCTTTTAATCATTTTTTAAACTCCTTTTAACTTCCTATTCTTGAGATTTCCCGGAGAAAACTAATTTTTACTTTGTCTTTCTGTATTTGTAAATTTTAGGAGAACATCCACCATTGTCAAGGGAGATTCCTGAGAAGGTAACTGTTGATTTTTCATACAAAATTCTTTAAACTATTACTTACAGGAAACTGGTGTTGACCAGTTTTCAAGTTCTGTCTAAGTATCCAATGGATAAGGAGAGTTGCCATGAAAGCCGGTATCTTATACGGGGTTGAGAATTTGAAGATCGAGGATGTTCCTGTTCCTGATTTTTCAGAGAAAGAGTTTTTAATCAGGGTAAAAGTGTGCACTATATGTGGTACGGATGTGCGGATTTACCATTATGGGCACAAAAACATTAGCTTTCCTCGAATCACCGGTCACGAGCTGTCTGGAGAAATTGTACAGGTGGGGAAAAAAGTTAAGGGCTATAAAGTAGGTCAAAGAGTAACCATAGCTCCACATATTCCCTGTGGGAACTGTTATTACTGTCGCAGAGGGATGCAGAGTATGTGTTTGAATTTTAGAGCCATTGGTTATCACTTTAATGGAGGATTTGCTGAGTTTATGCTGGTCCCGGAGATTGCTATTAAAAGTGGATGTGTGAGTCTTATTCCAGATAATTTATCCTTTGAAGAAGCGGCTCTGGCGGAGCCACTTGCCTGTGCCATAAATGGACAGGAATTATCCAGAACTGGCCTGGGAGACACAGTGGTTGTAATAGGAGCAGGTCCTTTAGGATGTATACATATACAACTTGCCAGGGCAAAAGGAGCAAAGAAAGTGATACTGGTAGAAGTCTCTGCCTCCCGAATAGATTTTGCCAGAGGTTTTGTCTCCCCAGATATTATAATAAATCCATCCAGGGAGGATGTTGTACAAAAGATAATGGAGGAAACCAGTGGACGTGGTGCAGATAAGGTCATCGTAGCCTGTTCCAGTGGAAAAGCTCAGGAAGACTCACTTAAGATGGTAAGTCCCAGGGGAGTAGTTAACTTCTTTGGAGGGTTGCCCAAAGATAGACCTTATATTAAATTTGATTCAAATCTGGTACATTACAGAGAATTTTATGTAGTGGGAACTCATGGTTCGGCACCTCACCATAATGAGCTGGCTTTAAATCTTTTATCCAGTGGCCAAATAAGAGTGAAAGAGCTCATCACCCACAGGCTATCTCTGGAGAATTTACTTGATGGGATTCATTTGGCCGAGGCAGGGAAGGCTATGAAAGTAGCCATTTTTCCATAAAAGGAGAGGTTTTATTCCGTGGTTTTAATTATTTTTGTGTTCTTTCTAAAAGGCTGCCTTATATCAATATGACCGGCTAAGGTAGAGTGGGGTTTTCCTTCTATCAGGATCTGAACCCGGGAATAGGAGGGAAAATTTTCCAGAAGAGTATTTACAATTGAGTATATACTTACAAGTTCTGCCGAGGTTCCCCCGGGATGATTTTCTATTAAAGATGAGGAAAAATCTACATAAATAACGTCTTCACGAGTATAGACGGCTCTCAGCTTTGTCTGGGGAGGAAGAGTGGAAAGAAAAGAAGAAGTTTGCGGACCTTTGATCAATTCCTGAATAATTTTTCTGATTTGGTCATTGATGTTCCGGGTGTCATTAATAATTATTTTTCTTTCCACTGGCACGAGAAGCTCGTCCTCCGGGGTGGAGAAATAAAGGGTGACCACTTTACTTACAGGTGGTAGAGAGACGGGTCTTTTTATCCATTCTTTAAGGTGGTAAGTTTTTTCCTGTAGTAAGGGAGCAAATACTATTCCAGCAATGAAGGCGCCTACCATAAGAACAATAAAAATGAGAAGTTTTTTTCTCATGGGTTTTCTGTTTTTTTCTTGTCCAGAGAATTAATATATGTGACAATTCCCTGGTAAATTCCCCGGGCAATGAGCTCCTGAAACTTTGCATTTTTCAATTTGCGTTCTTCCCAGGGATTGGAAATAAAACCAACCTCTACTAAAATGGCTGGCATGTTGGCTCCTCGCAGGACATAGAAAGGGGCAGATTTAACTCCTCTGTTTGAGGTGTTAGATGCCCGGACTATTTTCTCCTGAACAATGCGAGCAAGTTCTTTGCTTTCCTGACGGTATTGATTTTGAATCAGGTCCCATATGATGTTTTTTACAGTAGAGGGAAGGTCACCTGAGCCAAAAACTGCATTTTCACGCATTGCTACTTCTTTGGCACCTTCTCCATAGGGATAACGAGAGTTGTAAAATGTTTCTATTCCCTTTGCCCGGGAACTCCAGGTAGCATTGGTATGGATACTGACAAAGAGATCTCCCCCTAAAAGATTTGCTATTTCTGTTCTTCTGTCAAGTGGAATAAACTCGTCACCTTCCCGGGTAAGATAAACCTGAAATTCTGAGTTCTGGTTTAAAAGCTCTGCTACCTTACGGGCTATTGCCAGAGTTATGTCTTTTTCTCTTGTTCCAGAAGGACCAATTGCTCCTGGGTCTTTTCCTCCATGGCCAGGATCAATAACGATCCTGTAGTTTCCTACTTTTTTCTTCGGTATCTTTTGCCAGGGACCAAAAGATGGAGGATTTTCTTCAGTTTCTATGCTTTCCAGTCCTAAAAGAGCCGGGATGATGTCTTTTCCGGGTGGTCTTATTTGAATGATTACAGCACTGGGCTGGCTCTGAGAGGAGATGTCAAAAATATATTCAGAAGTATTTAAATCTACTGCAGCTTTAACCACATTTTCAGAATCTTTTAAGAGACAGATTTTCTGGATGAATCTATCCTCAACCCGGATCTCCTTGCAGGTAAAGTTTATTCTGACCGGAAAAAGATTCAACACAAGTCTTGGAGGAGCATCTATATCTTTTGCCACATATCCGGTACCTTCTGGTACAGGGATGAATATCCTGGTATGGGCAGGCTCCGAGGTTATTTTTACTTTATCTATAGATAGCTCCCCAGCCTGAGATACCTGGGTCACTAAAGTGATAAGGAAAAAAACTACCCCAACAGCAAATCTCATCTATCCATCCTTTAATCGTTTTCCTGCCTTCTCTCCCCCAATCTTTGTTATTTTAAAAAGTTAGACTTTACTTTACGTCTTTCTCCTCGGGCCTCTCTTTAACAAAACCCAGTTTTTCTCTTATTTTTTGCTCAATTTCCTCCCGTAAAGATCTATTATTTGGATCTTTCAAAAACTCGCGAGCCTTTTCTTTTCCCTGCCCGAGTTGAACATCTCCATAGGAATACCATGCCCCGGACTTTATGATTATTCCGGTATCTGTACCTAAGTCCAGAATAGACCCTTCACGAGAAATCCCCTCTCCAAAGATAATGTCAAACTCAGCCTTTCTAAAAGGTGGGGCTAATTTGTTTTTAACCACAGTCACCTTAACACGATTTCCCACCTGCTCATCCCCTCTGGTAATGGAAGATTTTTTTCTAATATCTATTCTAACCGACGAGTAAAACTTAAGAGCCCTTCCTCCAGGAGTAGTTTCCGGGTTGCCAAATAATATACCAATTTTCATCCTTAATTGATTAATGAAAATAGTACAGGTTTTGGAACGGCTGATTGAAGCTGTGAGCTTTCGCAGAGCCTGGGACATCAATCTTGCCTGGAGTCCTATATGGGCATCTCCCATTTCTCCTTCCAGCTCTGCTCGGGGAACAAGTGCAGCTACTGAATCAATAATAATTAGGTCTACGGCATTGCTACGGACCAGAACTTCGGCTATTTCTAAAGCATCCTCACCTGAGTCAGGTTGGGAGATGAATATACTTTCAGTGTCTACTCCCAATTTTTCAGCATATGCCGGGTCAAGGGCATGCTCAGCATCAATAAATGCTACTATTCCTCCCTTTTTTTGAGCTTCGGCAGCTACATGTAAAGCAAGGGTAGTTTTACCTGAGCCTTCAGGGCCAAAAATTTCTACTACTCTCCCTCTGGGAAGACCTCCTATTCCCAGTGCAGCATCAAGAGCAAGACTCCCGGTGGGGATTACCTCCACATCCATGCGGGCTGCTCTTTCTCCCAGGCGCATTATGGCTCCTTTACCGAATTGATGTTCTATCTGGCGCCTGGCAATCTCTAATGCTTTTAATTTTTCCTTTTCCATTTTATTCTCCTTTTAAAGGAAAACGCTCCAGGGGTGTATATATCGCTCCTTGCGGGGTAAGATGGCTTTGCATTAAAGAGATAGTTTCTGCTTTCACCCATCCCCCTGTTGTTTGTTTTTCCTGATTAATTAATTTTCTTATAATTTCTTGATTATTTAACCTTTTAACTCTGCCAAGGGTAATATGAGGTGTCCATTTTTTTCTTTCCCTGGGAAAACCTTGCTCAAAAAGTCTATCTTCCAGCTCTTTTGCCATCCGACCAAGTTCAAGGTGCCCTTTTTCAATTCCTATCCAGATTATGCGAGGACTTCCAGTCTCGGGAAAAATTCCTACTCCTTTAATTTCAAAGAAAAAGGGCTTAAACTTATCTGCTATCTTTTGAGTGACCTCAAACACTCTGTTTAGTTTTTCTTTCTCTATCTCTCCCAGAAATTTAAGGGTAATATGCAAAGAGGAAGGCTTAACCCATCTTATCCTGCCCGGGGTGTTCATTATTTTATTTTGAATTCGGGCAATTTCTTTTTTTACCGCCTCCGGGAGCTCCACTGCAATAAATACCCTCATTTTTATCTCGCCGGTTTTATCCTATATTATCTTATCCCGGTGTCAAGTTTTTACTTTCCGGTTTCCCGAAGGCTTCAGGACAAAGATAAAATTTTTAAAGATCTTTTTCGTGAACCAGATACCATATTAATCACGTGGCCCAAAGATCTTTGTTCCTATGCGGACAATATTTGCCCCTTCTTCAATAGCAATTTTGTAAGAGGTGCTCATTCCCATGGAAAGATACCTCATTTCTACATTTGGAATTGATTTTCTCTTTATTTCCTGGAAAATCTGTTTTGTTTCTCTAAAATAAGGTCTTAGCTTCTCCGGGTTTTCAAAAAAAGGCCCCATAGTCATGAGCCCCATAACCTTTAGATGCTCCAGAGATGATATTTCCCTTATAAGCTCTTCAACCTCTTCCGGATAAACCCCTGACTTGGTTTTTTCTCTTGCTATATTTACCTCACACAGAACAGGCATAAATTTTCCCATCTGGGCACATCTTTTATCTATTTCCCTTGCAAGTTCAACAGAATCAACAGTTTCAATTAAATCAAATATCTTTATCGCCTTTTTTACTTTATTTTTCTGCAGGTGTCCTATAAAGTGCCACTTGACTTTTTTACCTACAACTGAGAAGACTTTTTCAGCCTCCTGGACGTAATTTTCACCAATTACTTTAATACCTGCATCAACTGCTTCCTGAACTTCTTGAGGGGTTCTGTTTTTTGCTGCAGCAACCAAAATGACACCTTCAGGAATTTCCTTTAGTAAAGATATTACGTTCTCTTTTATCCCCATTTTTTTACCTCAATTTTCTCTGCTTTAATTATAGAAAACTAACCTGCACCTTCAATTATCAGGGTAAATTCACCGCGGGGTTTTTTCCGGGCAAATACTTTTTCCACCTCGCTTACCCTGCCCCGGATTACCTCTTCAAATTTTTTGGTTAACTCTCTTGTCACAGCTATCTGACGATCTCCAAGAATCTGTTTGATCTCCGGGAGGATCTTTTGAATCCTGTGAGGAGCCTCATAGATAATTATGGTCCTTTTCTCGCAGGACAGCTCGTTTAATTTATTTATGCGTTCTTTTCTGGTTCTACCCAGGAATCCTTCGAAAACAAACCTTTTCGTAGGAAGACCTGATACAACCAGTGCAAGTACAAGAGCACAGGGACCAGGAATGGGAACTATTTTTATCTGGTTTTCCACTGCCCTTTTAATAAGGTAACAGCCCGGATCAGATATGCCGGGTATTCCTGCCTTGCTAACCAGAGCAACATTTGCCCCTTCTTTAATTTTTTTTATAAGGTAGTCTGTCTTTTTAACTTCATTGTGCTCATAAAAACTGGTCAGGCTGGTGTGAATGTTATAGTGAGATAACAATTTGCGGGTATGGCGTGTGTCTTCAGCAGCTATCAGGTCTACTTCTTTTAAAATACGCAGGGCTCTGAAACTTACATCTTCCAGATTTCCTATGGGAGTTCCTACAACATAAAGTATACCAAAATTTTTTCCGGAGAGGGTGCTGTTACCTTTCATAATTTTACAATTAAAGAGGTCTTTTTTGAGGGATACCCGGTCGGCGCGGGTATCTCGAAGGAGTAGTTCTGATCTTCTGAATCAGGATTAAACTCCGAGACTGGTCTAAAAAAGGGAGTTTTATATTTTTTACCTCTACTATTCTACCACCAAGTATTGATAAGGCATTTTGTGCTTTTTCTATTTCCCCGATATTCCCTTTCTGGGCAATTAAATATCCTCCTATTTTGAGGTAAGGTAGAGCATATTCCAGAAGAATGTTTAACCTGGCTACTGCTCTTCCTACAGCCATATCAAAACTTTCTCTTTTTTCTCCTTTTGCTGCCTCTTCTGCCCTTGCTTTAATCAGTGTTACATTATGCAAGTTAAGTTTTTTTATTAAATGCTGCAAAAAAACGATTTTCTTTTCTCTGGCTTCAATTAAAGTGCATTTTATCTGCGGTAGAAGTATTTTCAGGGGTAAAGAAGGAAAACCTGCTCCCGGTCCAATATCTACCAGCCTTTCAGGAGTTTTTTTCATCAGCAGATAGCAGGAGAGGGAATCCAGAAAATGTTTTATTACTATTTCTTCATCCTTTCTCAGTGCTGTCAGATTAATTTTTTTGTTCCAGCTTTTTAACTCTTCAAGGTATAAGAGGAATTTTTCTATTTGTTCTGGAGAAAGAGAAATGCCAAATTTTTTTGCCCCTTCTTTTAAAAACTCTGATGTAGAAACCTGCTTTAGCATTATTTTTCAAAAAATCTGGCAATTTTTTCTGCTATGTAAAAGATTTTTTCCTCTTCCAGTTCCGGATATATAGGAAGTGAGAGTACCTGCTGAGATGCCTTCCTGACAGAAGGAAAGTGAAGCTCATCATAACCCAGCTTTTTGTATACTCCCTGCAGATGAACAGGAATGGGATAGTACACCTTTGTGCTTATTCCAGACTTTTTAAGGTATTCTCTAAGTTTATCCCTGCAGGGGGCTTTTATGGTGTAGACACAGAAGGTGTGTCGGGTATAAGGCTCACAATGAGGAGTTTTAACGGGGGTACCTGATAAGAGCTTGTTGTATAAAAGAGCCTTTTCTTCCCGCATTTTTATCCACTTATCAACATACTTAAGTTTAACTCTAAGGATGGTGGCTTGTAGCTCATCCAATCTGGAGTTATATCCCAGCATATGGTAAGAGTAGGTCCCGGAGTCTCCTCCGTGAACTCTAAGAAGTCTTATTTTTTCAGCAATTTCCCTGGAATTGGTTACCACCATTCCTCCATCCCCAAATCCTCCCAGATTCTTTGTGGGAAAGAAACTGAAGCATCCTGCATCTCCCATTGACCCGACTTTTCTCCATTGAGCCCGGGGTCTGTCCACAGCTATATTGCACTCCCCACCAAAGGACTGTGCAGCATCCTCTATTACAAACAGGTTATATTTCTTAGCTATTTTTAATAACTTCCCCATGTTTACACTATGACCAAAAATATGAACAGGAATAACAGCCCTGGTCTTTGGGGTTATAGCCTCCTCAATCTTATCCACGTCTATGTTGAAGGTGTTCTCCTCGATATCTACAAAAACCGGGGTTGCTCCTGTCTGGCTTATCACTGTAGCTGTGGATATAAAGGTAAAGGGTGTGGTTATCACCTCATCGCCTTTTCCAATTCCAAGAGCAAGCAGGGAAAGGCGCAAGGCATCGGTACCTGATGCAACTCCTACTGCGCAGGATGTGCCACAATAAGTAGATATTTCTTTTTCCAGTGCCTCTACATTGGGTCCCAGGATGTAGTTGCCACTTTTTAACACTTTTTCTACAGCGCTTTTTATCTCGTCCTGGATTAATTTATACTGCTCTTTGAGGTCAAGTAATGGAATTTTCATATTTTACCTCCGGGTAACTAAAAATATATAGCATTTTGAATAGAAAGTCAAAAAATCAGGCTTTTCCTTTACTTCTTGACCGCTCTCGCTGGCGAGTTTGCGCTCAGGGAAAGTTTTCCTTCCGGAGGTCAGACTACAGCTGTATTAGTATAACTGTGAGTGGTAGAGACTAAGAGGGATAGCTTAGACAGGCAAGAGTGTAAAGAAGTATGGCAAGCAGTCCAACCACGGTAAATCCCCAGGATACGGCAATAACTGTAGCAAGAACACTGCTTATAACAGATGCACATCCATTTATTCCCCAGGCCCAGGGTACAAGGTCTGATTTTTTCCTGGTGAGCCTCCCAAGTCCAAGAGGAAAAGGCATTCCCATAAAGAAGGCAACAGGTGCTATTAGTCCTAAGGAGATGATTATTTTTATCAGGTCAGGCAGGCCCACCATCTGGAGAAAGAGTTTCCTTAGCCAGAGAAGATATATAAAGGTAAAAGATACTATCCCGGCAAAAACCACTGTTTGTTTTTTCCAGGAGGTGAAATGAGGGGAAAAATAACTTCCCAGCCCTGAAAAAATTAAAAATCCGGTTATTACTACTGCCACTGTGTAGATTGGATAGTGCAAAAATAAAATAAACCGCTGGATAAAGGATATTTCCAGAAACATATAACCGATTCCAAGACAAAGAAAATATAAAAGTACCCTTCGAGGGTAGGTTGAGAAAAATCTTCCAGGGGATGAGGTTGAGGCAAGGAAAAAAAGAGGAAAAATTACAAGGACTGCACCTGCTATACCAGCCTGTATAAGGGTGGCGATGAGGATAATATATCCCCACTCCAGAAAAGGAATCCACTCCTTTCCCAGTTTTTGCAAAAGGTAAGGCAGGGACTTCCACTTGAAAAAGTGGAAAAAGTAAGGAGAATTATCAGTCGTGGGAGTTATATCAAAAAGGTAGTTCTGGTAGAATTTTTGACGATTGGCAGAGAAAATCTGGCTTGCTGCCTGGTAAAAATAAGGCTGAGGCAAAATATTAAATTTGTTAACCTCATCTGGCTTAATTCCTGGATACCAGCAGACATCAAAGGACCTTTGACGGGCAAATTTTAAAGCCCTGTTTACCTTAAAAGGGGAAAGTGGTGATTCTGTCTCTTATACACATCTCCGAGCCCACGAGACTAGGCATGATCTCGTATGCCGTCTTCTGCTTGAAA
>CBFDTW010000002.1:0-31121 GCA_965613085.1 uncultured bacterium
AATGATACGGCGACCACCGAGATCTACACCTAAGCCTTCGTCGGCAGCGTCAGATGTGTATAAGAGACAGAGGTATAAGTTGTGCTTTTCCTTCACCTTTTTGCTCTCTAACTGAAAATTTTAGCGAGAATGAATATATAAAGTTATTTGCCAGATACTTTGGGAAACCACAGATTATCCTAAATTGTAATAAAGGTAAAGTTACCAGACTCATACTTAAAAGAGAGGCTCCCTGTGGCTGCAGCCGTTTCATTGCAGAAAAACTTACGGGAGTAAAAGTTGAAGAGGCAGAAGAAAAAGCAGGGCTTTTTCATCACTACTACCCCTGTTTGGCTTCAGGGAAAATAGATGCAGGTAAAGATTCTCTTCTCCACCAATCAGCAAATATAACCAAACTTGTGGTTAAAAAAGCCATCAGAGCCTGCAAGAGAGAACAAACATCATAATTTGACAGTTTTCTAAAAGCCACTATATTAAAGGATAACCTGGTTGATTCCCAAAAATATACAAATAGAGGTTAAAGATGGCGGATAATGTTTACCAGACTGTAATGGAAAGAAGAAGCATAAGAAGATTCAAACCTCAAAAAATTCCCTATCAGCTTCTGGAAAAATGTGTAAATGCAGGAAGAGTTGCCCCCTCTGCAGCAAATCTTCAACCCTTAGAGTATATTATCGTTGATAATGATGAGCTTCTCCAGCAGATATTTCCTCTGGTCCGCTTTGCAGGATATCTTGACTGGAATCCCGGGCCAGAAGAGATGCCAAGAGCCTATATAGTAATTCTTGCAAGAGAGGAAAAGGTCAACACTAAATACGATGTTGGTCTTGCTGCAGAGAACATAGTTCTGACGTCTCTGGAAGAGGGGGTGGGCAGCTGTCTTATAAGAAGTTTTCAAGAGGAAAAGGTGAGAAATATTTTGAATATACCTCCAGAATACACCATTCACCTCTTAATAGCCCTGGGTTATCCTGCTGAAAAACCTGTCTGCGAAGAACTAAAGACCAGGGATGGCTCTATAAAATACTGGAGGGATGAGAAGGGGACCTTGCACGTTCCCAAAAGACCGCTCAAGGATATTCTTCACAGAAATAAATTTGGAGAATAATAAAAAACTATTGCCACTAAATTACTTTTATTTTATCTTTACCTTCTCTTTTAGCCTCATACATTGCCCTATCAGCTGCTCTTATCACGTCCTTATCTGTTTTTGAGTCACTTACTCCTATGCTCACTGTAATCTTACGCTCAGGGTAAAGCCTGCGACGCACCCCCTCTCGTATCCTCTCTGCCACTTTTCTTGCCTCCTCTTTGCAGGTATGAGGAAGGAGCACCGCAAATTCCTCGCCTCCATACCTATAAGCAGAGTCAGCCTTACGTAAAGAATCCCTGAGAATCTCTCCCATGGTTTTTAAAACCTTATCTCCTTCAAGATGCCCATAGGTATCATTACAGGCTTTGAAGTTATCTATATCAAGATAAATTATGGAATAATCCTCACCGTATCTTTCATTCCTATTTTCCTGCTCTTTGATTTCCTGCCACAGACGCTGAATGTTATAAAGACCTGTAAGAAAATCCTTTTCAGCAAGCTCCCTCAGTTTCTCTTCGGCTTTGATTTTAGCAATACCTGCAGCTATTTCTTCTGAAGCAATATCAAGCAATTCTCTGTCTTCCTTGGATAATGTTTTTCCCGAGCAAACAAGAACCTGCATTATACCTTCTAACGTTGCTCTGCTTACCAAAGGAAGTACATATATCTGACTCACATCGTATGTTTTATATAGATATCGGGCATATTCTGTAAGAGGGCTTTTTTGTACATCGGTAATATAGATTGGCTTTTTCTGTAAAAAGCAAAAGACTTCTGCCCTCAAGTTTTTCTCATCAATTTTCTGCTCTTTGATGGTTTTCTTCTTCAAATCATCTGGATATCCTATCTGAGCACCCAGATTAAGGGTATTTTTATCCGCATTATAAACCAAAATGTCAGCCATATCATAGTTAAGTATGCTTTTTAAAACACTCAGAATCTTTTTACACAAAAAATCCAAACTGCTTGATGCATTTACTGCCTTTCCAATCTCCCGATAAAGAATACCGAGATTTTCAACTTTTTCCCTTATCCTTTTGTGTTCGGTTACATCCACCCAACTGCCAAGAATAGCAGCTTTTCCTCTATATCTGATAACTGCAGGTTTATCCTCCATCCATACATTCTCCCCATCTTTCCTGATAACTATAAATTGAGACCGGAAAGAGATATCTTTAACATTTTCTGCAAGAAGCTTATTTAACACTTTCTCCATCTTTTCCCTGTGGTCTGGGTGCACCAGCTTCAAATAATTCATTGAAAGAAATTCCTTTTTTGTATACCCTGTTAGCTTCTCCATGGTTTTATTTACAAAAATAAATTTTTTATCCTGGTAAATGTAAATACCTGTGGTGGAGTTTTCCACAATTGTCCTGTATTTTTCCTCACTCTCTTTTAAGATGCATCCTGCTTCTCTAATCTCGGTAATATCTCTGGCAACAATCACAAAGGCTTTTTCTCCTGGAATAGAAAATATAATATTGTGAAAATACCTTCCGCCTCTGGAACTTTCAAAAATCTGAGATTTTCCCTCTTCAATAGCTTTTTTCCCCATCCTGAGTTGCTCTTTTGCAAATTTTTCGGGTACAACCTCAAACAAATACCTACCTGTAAGTTTTTCTTTATCCAAGCCAAAGCTTTGAGCCATTTTAGAGTTAACATTCAAAAACTTGCCATCCTCACTTACCACGGCAATAAGATCCGGGGAATTTTCTATCACAAGATTGTATTTTTTCTCCATACCTTCCCCGGAAATAACATCTGGAGAACTTTCTTCCATTTTACTGTCCTTTCTAAATTGTAACCTTCATAAAATCCTCTGCAATTTCAACGTTGGGGTAGTCTTCAACCTTTTTTCGGAGCTCCTCCTGATCCTTGTATCTTCTACTAATGTGTGTTAAAATCACTCTTTTTACATCTATTTCGTTCAGTAGATTTACAACATCACCAACTGAGGCATGTTCGTATTCCTCAAAATTCTCACCATCAAAATAAGTGCAATCCTGTATTAATAAATCGGCACCCTGGGCAATTTTCATTAGATTATCACATACTTTGGTATCACCAGAGTAAACAACTTTTTTCCCTTTTTGTAACAGGCAAATATCTTTCAGTTTAACTTCTTTTCCCTCAACTACTACTTTACCTTTTTTCTTAATCTCTCCGTAAATTTCTCCCTTAGCTGGCAATCCTGCGCTTTTTAACTTTTCCCTATCAATTTTAACTCTATCTTTTTCTATAATAGCATAGGCTACAGCGGGAATAGTATGCCTGACAGGTACTGATACAATTTCAAAATCATCTGTCTCCAGCAAATTTTTTACCTGCTCACCTTTTACCGGAACACTCTTAAATATAACCTCAAACGAAAGCGATGTACAACCCTCACTTATAAAATTTTTAGTCCTCCCAGGCTCTGTTGAATAAATAGTTAAAGGTCTCACTCTTCCCTCAAAACTCATTGTATCTATCAGTCCAGGTAGGCCAAGATAATGGTCCCCATGCCAGTGAGTTATGAAAATCTGGTTTATTTTCATAAAATTTAAGCCGGCAAAAAGCATCTGTCTCTGCGTTCCCTCCCCACAATCAAAAAGATAACAAAACTCTTTTTCTCTTATGTAACTGAGATATATAGCTGGATGGGACCTTTTTCGCGTTGGAATACCCGCACTGGTACCCAGGAAAGTTATCTCAATCCTGCTCATCGTGGGGAAGTCCCCGGATCATATCAACTGCATGAGATAAAATGGGAAGTAAGATACCGAGACATTCCTTTGCCCCCCGGGGGCTTCCGGGAAGATTAACCACAAGAGTTTTTCCTCTTACCCCCGCAATAGCTCTGGAAAGAACCGAGGTACGGGAAAAAGAAAAGGTTTTCATCCTCATCAACTCGCCCAAACCCGGTATCCTTTTCTCTATGAGTTCCTCCGTCACATCAGGAGTTATATCTCGTGGAGAAATACCTGTTCCTCCTGTTGTGAGCAGAAGATCTACCTGCTTTTTGTCTATTAAATCAAGCAAAGCTAAGCGCAGAGGCTTCTTCTCATCTGGAACTATTCTGTACTCAACTATCCTGCCCAGAGAAGCGACCATCTGCTGGACAGTCTTACCACTTTTATCCTCTCTTTTTCCCTCAAAACAGCTATCACTTACCGTTATTATGCCTATTTTCATCCTTCACCACAAAAATCGGATCGCCTTTTCTAACCCATCCTCCCCTCAATACCCTGGCAAATATGCCCTGCTTTGGCATAATACACTTTCCAATCTTTTTGGAAATCTCGCATAAATCGTGACATTTTTTGCCAATCTGAGTAACCTCTAAGACAACTTCCCGTCCCATTTTAATTTTATCTCCTATTTTAAGGCAGGAAAGATCTATTCCCCTGGTAGTGATATTTTCTGCAAAATCTCCAGGTTTGAGCTCTTTAATATCAAATTTACCTTCCTTGATATAACAATTTTGCTCTTCAATATCTTCCCAGGATAAAAGACTTACCTGCCGGTGAGAAAAACCAAAATGAGCATCTCCTTTAACACCAAAATCTTTTGCTATATAAGCCTTTTCTATTGGGGATTTGGAAGTACCTTTTCGGGAGGAAATGTTTACAGAAAAAATCTCTCCCAATTTATCCCATCTCCTTTTTTTTCTTTTCTATCAGTTTGATATTGCTTATAGTTATATTTTTATCCACTGTTTTACACATATCATAAATGGTAAGGGCGGCTACAGCTACTGCAGTAATAGCCTCCATCTCAACGCCGGTTCTGTCAATTCCCCTAACCGTTGATTCTATATTTACAGTTTCTCTTTCAAAGCTAAACTGGATATTGGCCCAGGTTATCCTCACAGGATGGCATAGAGGAATAAGATGTGGCACCTTTTTTAAGGCAAGAAGGGCAGCTACCCGGGCATTTTCTATCACATCTCCTTTGGGAATCTTATTTTCTTTTATCAAATCAACGGTTGAGGCTGACATATTAACCTTTCCTGCAGCTTTTGCCTCTCTTTTAAAAACAGGCTTTTCTCCTACATCTATCACATCATACCTCCGCAAAAAATTCTACCTTTTAATTTTAAAGCAACCAGAATCTCTGTCAAGAAAATTTGATTGACTTGGGGAGGCAATTTTCTATAATTGGCAAAGACAAAAAGGCAACAGGCCTGAATTAAATGGAAGAGAAAGTTCAAAAGCTTAAGAATATACTCAAAAAGATGGGAAGTGTTATGGTTGCCTACTCAGGGGGAGTAGATAGCACTCTCCTTTTAAAATTTTCCAAAGACATTCTAAAAGATAATGTCATAGCTGTAACTGCCACATCACTAACCTATCCTAAGGAAGAGCTTGAAGAGGCAAAAAAACTGGCCAGGATGTTAAAGGTAAAACATATACTGGTGAAAACAAAGGAGTTTGAAAACCCTGAATTTGCCAATAATTCTCCAAACAGATGTTATTACTGTAAGAGGGAACTTTTTTCTGTATTAAAAAAACTGGCAACGGAAAATAATATTGAGCAAGTAATAGAGGCCTCAAATTCAGATGATGTGAAAGATTTCAGACCCGGACTGCAAGCTGCAAAAGAGTCTGGAATAAGATCGCCCTTAATGGAAGCAGGATTAACCAAAAATGAAATCCGCACCTTATCCAGGAAAATGGGTCTTCCTACCTGGAACAAACCTTCCTTTGCCTGTCTTTCCTCCCGCTTTCCCTATGGAATGAGGATAAATAAAGAAGACCTTGAAAGGGTAGATGAGGCAGAGCGTTTTATAAGGAACCTGGGAGTCTCTCAGGTAAGAGTGAGGCACTATAAAGACACAGCCAGGATTGAAGTTTTGCCGGAAGATATACCGAAATTGACAGAGGGCAAAACCAGGGAAAAGATTGTAAAAAAATTCAAAAAACTGAGTTATACTTACATAACAGTAGACCTTGAAGGATACAGAACTGGTAGTATGAATGAGGTTTTGAAGGAAAAATGAATTTACCCTCCACTCAAGATATAGAGATTACCTGTTTGAAGGGGAAAAGTAGAATAAAAATTAAGGACAAGGTAATAAGAGAGATTCCCCTTACTATTTTTCTTAATAGTACGCAGGTGGGATGTTTGCTTTGCACTCCTTCCAAAGTAGACTGCCTTGCTGTGGGATTTCTTTTTACCCAGGGAATGATACAAAAAACAGAAAAGATAAAAGATATTTATTTTAACCCTGTGAAAAGTTTTATTCAGGTGAAAATGGACAAACCTGGCAAGGATATCAAAAAGATATCCCTCTCAAAAAACCTGTATTTATCCTCCTGTGGAGTCTGTTCTTTTTATCCATCAGAACAATCAGATAATTCGGAAAGGATAAACTCCTCTTTCAAGATAGAAAGAAAGCTTCTTTTTGAGGTTATGGAGGAGTTTGAGAAAAAATCAAGCCTTTTTAAAACCACGGGAGGAAATCACAGCGCTGCTTTATACAACAGAGAAAAACTGGAAGTTTTCGCTGAGGATATCGGCAGGCATAATGCAGTGGATAAAGTACTTGGTGAATGCTTCTTGCGGGAGATTGAAACAGAGGAGAGGCTCCTTCTTGTCAGTGGAAGAATATCCTGGGAAATTTTAACCAAGGCTTTTAAGGGGTCTATTCCAGTACTTGCCTCTCCTTCTGCCCCTACCAACCTTGCCGTATCTCTGGCTGACAGATTAAATATAACTGTTATAGGTTTCCTCCGGGGAAAGAGAATGAACATTTACACTCATCCCTGGCGGGTAATTTAACCTTGGTTTAGAACTTCTCTTAAAACCTGTCCTGTATGACTTTTAGGATTTTGGGCTATTTGCTCGGGAGCACCACAGGCAACTACCTGCCCACCCTCATCTCCTCCCTCCGGTCCAAGATCAATGATATAATCGGCTACTTTAATAACATCAGGGTTATGCTCTATTACCAGAACAGTGTTACCTTTGTCCACCAGCCTGTTTAAAACACTCAGGAGCTTCTCAATATCAGCAAAATGAAGTCCTGTTGTGGGCTCATCAAGGATGTAGAGGGTTTTTCCCGTTCCTATTTTGGAAAGCTCCCTGGCAAGCTTGACCCTCTGAGCTTCACCTCCTGAGAGGGTGGGAGCAGGCTGACCCAGCTGAATATAACCAAGGCCTACATCGTAAAGGGTCTTCAGTTTCCTTTTTACCTGAGGAATATTATGGAAAAACTCAAGTGCTTCCTCAACAGTCATCTCCAGAACATCGGCAATATTTTTGCCCTTATACTTAATCTGGAGAGTCTCTCTATTATACCTTTTCCCCTTGCAAACATCGCAGGGAACATAAACATCGGGTAGAAATTGCATTTCAATCTTTATCATTCCCTCGCCTTTACACTGATAACATCTCCCTTTGCGAACATTAAAACTGAATCTTCCCTGTGAGTATCCTCTCATCCGGGCCTCCTCTACCCTGGCAAAAATCTGACGGATGGGGGTAAAAAGTCCTGTATAAGTTGCAGGGTTGGATCTCGGAGTTCTACCAATTGGAGACTGATCAATAACAACCACTTTATCTATATGTTCAAGGCCCTCTATCCTTTCATATTTGCCAGGTTTAACCCTGCTCCTGTAAAAATGCTGTGCCAGTGCCTTATATAGAATATCCTCCACCAGAGTGCTTTTACCTGAACCGGAAACTCCTGTAATGCAGGTAAAAGTTCCTATGGGAATCTCTACATTTATGCTTTTGAGATTATGCTCCTTAGCCCCTATTACCTTAAGATACCTGCCATCTGTGGCGTGGCGGCGTCTGAGAGGAAGAGGTATTTTCAACTCCCCTTTGAGATATTTTCCGGTTAAACTCTGAGGGCAATTTTTTATACCGGAGACACTGCCCTGAAATACTATTTTTCCTCCATGTTCCCCGGCTCCAGGGCCAAGATCAATAATATGGTCTGCAGCCTCTATGGCACTTCTGTCATGTTCCACCACAATTATGGTATTTCCCAGGTCCCGCAGCTCTTTCAGTGTATCAAGCAGACGTTTAATGTCCCTCTGATGCAAGCCAATACTTGGCTCATCCAGAATATAAATCACTCCCACCAATCCGGAACCAATCTGAGTAGCAAGACGTATCCTTTCAGCTTCTCCACCTGACAAAGTCCCTATTCGTCTGTCCAGAGTTAAATAGTCCAATCCCACATTTACCATAAACCCCAGACGTTTTATTATCTCCTTCAAAACCTCACCGGCAATTAACTTTTCCCTTTGTGTAGGTCGAAGAGAGGAGAAAAATCTCTGACATTCCTTAACACTCATCCTCACAACATCATATATATTCTTACCCCTGATTTTAACTGCCAGGCTCTCCGGACGTAACCTTGCTCCTTTACACACAGAACAGGGAGTCTCCCTTATATATTTTTGGATTTCCTCTTTTACATAGGTTGAGTCGGTTTCCCTGTATCTTCTCTCAAGATTTGGAATAACTCCTTCAAAAGGAGCCCTGTAGGTATAATAATCGCCACCTCGGTATTCGGTAAACTCAATTTCCTCAGAATTTGAACCGTAAAGAATAACCTGTTGAATAGAAGGTGGCAAGTCCTTAAAAGGTGTATCCAGAGAAAATTTATAGTGCCTGGCTACGGAGGCAAGTTGACGAAAATAATAACGGGAGGCAGTTCTTGCCCAGCGATAAAATCCCACCCCTTCTTCCCAGGGAACAATGGCTCCTTCCCTGATAGATTTTTCCGGCTCGGGAACAACCAGCTCCGGATCAATACTTTGCTGAGTCCCAAGACCATTGCAGGCAGGACATGCTCCATAAGGAGAGTTAAAAGAGAACATGCGAGGGGAAATCTCTTCATAGCTTATTCCGCATTGAGGACAGGCAAAACGAAGAGAAAATGGATACTCTTTCTCCCCATCCTTTTCCTTCACCGTGACAAGAATTAGTCCATTGCCCCGCTCACTTGCAAGCTCCAGTGAATCAGCAAGTCTTGACTCAATTCCCTCTTTAATCTTCAACCTGTCTACCACTACCTCTATGGAGTGTTTTTTATTCTTGTCCAGGAATATCTCCTCATCAAGCGACATTATCTTGCCATCCACCCTTACCCTGAGAAACCCTTCTCTTCTTATTTCCTGAAAAAGTTCTCTATATTCCCCTTTCCTTCCTCTTACAACAGGAGCAAGAATCTGAATAGCGGATCCAGATGGAAATTTCATCACCTGTTTTGTGATTTGCTCTATGCTCTGTGAGGAAATCTTGCGGCCACACTTATAACAATAAGGTTCACCTATATGGGCAAAGAGGAGACGAAAATAATCATAAATCTCGGTGAGAGTTGCCACAGTTGAGCGAGGGTTGCTGGAGGCTTTTCTCTGCTCAATAGATATGGCAGGGGAAAGACCCTCAATATAATCTACATTTGGCTTGGACATTTGTTGCAGAAACTGACGAGCATAGTTAGACAGGGACTCGACGTAGCGCCGCTGTCCCTCAGCATAAAGGGTGTCAAAGGCAAGAGAAGATTTACCCGATCCTGATAAACCCGTAATTACCACCAGCTTATTGCGGGGAATCTCAACATCTATATTCTTTAAATTATGTTCTTTTGCCCCTTTAATAACTATCTTATCTTTGCTCATTTTTCTTTGCTCTAAAACTATCGCCTTTTAATTTTAACCTCCAACTATAAAAGGTCAATAAATATAATATAAAAAATCTTATTAAACATTGAGGAATTCCCAAGAGGCAGGCTATTTTTCTAAAGATAAAGAGGCATAACCGACAACTGCACTGTAGTCCCCGGTTATATCACCCGAGGTGCCATATTTTAAAAGCTTCACTTTAACCTGACCCAGACAGAAGGTCACCCTCATCACTGCAAGAACCGGCCCATAGCCACACATGGAAAAATCGCCGGAAGATAGAACTTTTCCCAGATTTTCGGGATCACCGGTTTTGATAGCCTCAAGAATTTCTCTGTCTTCTTTTTCTGCAATCGATCGGGGCTGGTAATGAGTTAAATCTGTGCTGGCCAGAAGAAGCACACCTGAGCGGTCTTTAACTACTTTGAAAATAGCATCACCAAGACTGATGCTGGTAGCAAGAGTTTGATCTGCAAGACAAAGAGGAACGATTTTAAACTCCCCGTTATAGCCATACTGAAGAAAAGGAATTTGAACCTCCAGTGAATGTTCTCTCTGATGAGCTTTCTCGTCCTCTTCAATTAAGGAGGAGGCGCTCTCTAAAAGCTCCTTTGCCAGACCCTCATCTATAGAAATTCTCCCAAGGGGCGTTTCCCATTCTCCTTGAGTCATTATGGCCACAGGAGAACCAAATCCCCGGTGATTTGGTCCCAGAATCATCACCGTTTCAGGTCTTTCTCTTTCAATAACCCTGGCAAAACCCCAGGCTGCTACCGGACCGGAGTACGCATAACCGGCATGAGGACTTATAAGAGCTACAATCTTTCCTTCGCTTTCCTTTGGGGCAACAGGTATTTTTCCCGGACCAAGAGGGTGAAGGAAACACTCCTCTATTTCTTTCTTTAAAGAATCCCTGCTCCCTGGATAAAATGTCCCAGCTACTGCTGCTTTTCTTACCATATCTGTCCTTTTTATTTTTTATAAACTTCAGTTAAAGCTGGACATTGCCCTTTCTATCCCCTCAAGGATGATAGTTTCCACTGCCTCGGCAGCCCTGGGAAAAACTTTTTGCATAACTTCCCACTCCTCGGGAGTAAACTCTTCAAGAACGTATTCTCTCAAGGATATTCCCTCATCAGGCCTTCCAATACCAACTCGCAGGCGTGGAAAATCTCTGCTTCCCAGAGCCTCGATGACCGACCTTACCCCCAGATGTCCCGCATCTCCTCCTTTCCTGGAGATTTTTATTCTCCCCAGCTCCAGGTCCGCATCATCATTTATTACAAGAATATCTTCTACTCCTATTCTGCAACTGTGGAGAATCTGTTTTATTGCAACACCCGCAAGATTCATGTAGGTGAGGGGTTTAACAAGCAAAACTTCTCTCTCCTTTATTTTTACCCTTCCCAATAAAGACTCGTATCGATACTGCTTAACCTCTATCCTGTGCCTTTTAGCAAAAGCATCAATAACCAGAAAACCTGCATTGTGGCGTGTTTTCTCGTATTTTTCACCCGGGTTACCAAGACCAAACACAACTTTTATTCCCCTTTTTTCGCAGACTCCTTTTCCTCCTTGGGCTCTTCTTTTCTTTCCTTCTCTATAACCTCCACCTCCTCAGCCATCACTCCTTTTTCTTCTTCCAGCTTCTCAAGTTCTGCCTCACTAATAGGAGAAAGAATAGAAAGAACGATTTCTTCAGGATTGGTCAGAATCTTAACTTCAGAAGAAACCTGTAGATCCTTCACCTTTATGGAATCGCCTATCTCAAGATCCTTTAAATTCACATCAATATAAGATGGAATATTCTCAGGTAAACATTCTACCTCAACTTCTCTCACCATTTGCTCGATAACACCACCCTTTTTGGTAACAGCTTCCTCTCCTACAAGGCGCAAAGGCACCTCAGTGGAAATTTTTTCTCCTCGTGTAATTTCATAAAAATCCAGATGCTCTATCCTTCCTTTAATCCAGTTGTACTGAGTATCCTTGATTATAACCTCTCTTTTCTCCTCTCCCTCTTTATTTAAAAGTTGAAGAGTGATAATCCTTTCCCCTTCAGAAAGTAAAGATAAAAAATTCTTTAACTGCGATATCTCTATCTCCAGAGGTAGACCCTTCTCAAGGTGAGGCCCGTAAAGAACCCCTGGAATAAAACCTTTTCTTCTCAACCTTCTGGCTTCTGCTTTACCAGTTTTTTCTCTTATCCTTACCTTTAACATCGATTTTCCCATATTTTTACTCCCTTCAAAAATTCAAATATTAAAAAGTGAACTTACAGACCTGTTTTGATGAATACGTTTAATAGCCTCTCCCAGCAGAGGAGCAACCGAAAGAACCTTAACTTTATCCTCATCTCCTTTCAGGTTAAGAGGGATGGTATCGGTTACCACTATTTCCTTCAGGGGCGAGGCTTTAAGTTTCTCAAAGGCATCTCCAGAGAGTACCGGATGAGTGCAGGCAGCATAAATTGTATCAGCACCATTTTTAAGTAGAATATCCACAGCTGCTAATAACGTTCCCCCTGTATCTACTATATCATCAATGATAAGCACCTGCCTGCCCCTCACCTCACCCACAATATGAATAACTTCAGCCTCATTGGCAATGGGCCTTCTCTTATCCACTATAGCTAAAGGTACTCGCAGTACTTTGGCGTAAGTTCGAGCTCTTCTAAGACCCCCGACATCAGGAGATAAAACAACCAGGTTATCAAGTTCTTTTTTTCGGAAATAATCAACAATTACAGGTGCTGCAAAAAGGTGATCCACTTTTATATCAAAGAAACCCTGGATCTGATCCACATGAAGGTCCAGGGTGAGAATACGATCAGCCCCTGCCGTTGTTATCAAATTAGCAACAAGTTTAGCAGTAATTGGAACCCTGGGTCTATCTTTTCTATCCTGACGGGCATAACCATAATAAGGCACAACAGCGGTTATCCTTTTAGCTGAAGCTCTCAGACAGGCATCAATCATAATTAAAAGTTCCATTAAATTTTCGTTAACCGGGGGATGGGTAGGTTGTATAAGAAAAACATCCCTTCCCCTTATATTCTCGTTAATTTTCACATAAGTTTCCCCATCGCTGAAAGAACTTATTTCCATATCACCCAACTTTATCCCCAGATATTCGGTAATCCTTTGAGCAAGTTGAGGATTAGCTCGACCTGTGAAAACTTTCAATTCTTCATTTAACTCCATTTGCTCCTCCTGAACCTCCTGAAAAAATATTATAAACGGGGAAAAGTAAATGTCAAATAATCAGAAGCATAGTACTAATCCATTAACAGACCTCCATTCACATCCAGGATTTCACCGGTTATAAAGTTTGAATCATCGCAGAATAAAAATAAAGTAGTGGTCTCTGAGGGAATTACTTTAATATTTTTGAGATCTGGTGAGTTTACCAAACTCCTGGATTGTGACAGGAACAGCTATCTTTTTTATCTTATCTAAATTCTGGGCAATTTTTTCAAGGTCTTTTTCCCGGAGCTTTGCCAAGAAACTGACAAATTCACCTTCTGCCAATCGAAACACACATCCTTCAAAAAAGGTTCCCACATGTTCTCCTTTAACATAAATTCTCTTTTTTCTACCACTCATAAAAGATTTAACAGTGTAGCGGTTATTTTTTAAATAATCTCTCACGTATTCCTCAACCTGCTCCCTTTGCAAGTTGCGCTTTTTCACAAATTCTTCATTATACATAATGTGGGGCCTGGGATAAATACTGCCGACAATCCTTATTATGTCATCCTTAATTAATGCACTTAGATAAGTACCCTGACAGTCCCCGGGACAAAGCTCGACATCTATAAATTCTCTTTTTTCCGGACAGTCACCTTTTCTCAGTAATAGTTCAACATAAAACAAATCAGCATTTTTAAGATAGACAGCCTTAACTTCTCGTCCAGTAATCTGCATCTTGTAATTTCACCTTTCCTCTTTTCATCTCACCATAACAGGTTTCCTGGTTAAGCTACGCTCATACAGAAAAAGACCAATGTTTACAAGTACAAGAGTGATAAATCCGGATAGTCCTGTAACACCAACAAGCAAATCATTTCCTCCTTTAATCACCATAATAGCCACTCCTGCAGTAGCATTAAGTGAACCATGAGCAATAGCAGAGGCAATAACGGAATTTGCTTTGATTCTGATATAGCTAAATACAGGGGCAAGAAGGAGACAAAAGATAATCATCATAAATACCCCTTGTACTGGATGTTGGGGGTAGTTGTGACCCTGGAGAATAATTGGTATATGCCATATTCCCCAGATAAGTCCGATAAGGGCCGATGACCTCCAGAATCCCATGTAACCAAGCTCCCTCTGAAGAAAACCTCTCCAGCCCACCTCTTCTCCAAATCCTGCAACTGCATTTACAGTAGGTCCGACAATAAGTCCCTGAATTAAAGCAATCCAGAAGGGATGAACAGGAAAAGTAGTAACCTGGTCTTTCATTCGCTGCAGCCTATCAGGAGGCAAAACTCCCTTAAATCTTTCAAGTAACCCTGTCATTTCTGGAGAATACTCCACTCCAGGAAAAATAAGACTGACTCCTAATGTAACTAAAGCGATGGCAGGTGGAAGCAGCCAGGCTACCAGGAACCATCGATTTAACTTAAACGAAACTCCCAAAGGTTTTTTCAATGCTTCTTTATAGATAAACTTCTGAACGAAAATTGCTGATATCATGGGGCCAAACATATATGCTGTTGCCACTATTATAGCACCTGAGGTGTTCCACCTTCCACCAAGAGCTATGAAAAGAGCTGCTATAGACCAGCTAATGAAAAAGCTTATCCCGATAAATAATCCTACCTTTCTACCTTTCTCACTCATGCTGCATCATCTTTTTTCATTATTAATTTTTTATCCTTGGAAAAACTGCAATCCAGGAATTTTTGCCTTTTTTTCCAGAAGGTCCAGTAAACGTGAGAGTATAACAACTATTACCAGATATATAAAGGCTGTTACGAGGAACACTTCAAAATAACGAAAGTTCTCTGCTGCTACAAATTTAGCCTGAGCCATTAATTCGGGTGCTCCTATCATATAAGCTACAGATGAATACTTGAGTGTATAAATGAGCTCATTAGACCAGGAGGGAATCACTATTCTCAAAGCCTGAGGAATAATTATGTTCAGGATAGCTTTGAATTTACTCATTCCAATGGCTCGTGCTGCCATCATCTGACCTTCATCAATGGACTGAATTGCTCCCCGGAAATACTCAGCCTGATAAGCGGCACTATTCAGCCCCAGACCAATTAAAGCAGCTAAAAAAGAGGAAATTTTTATACCATACCTGGGCAGTCCATAATAAACAATAAATAGCTGAACCAGAAGTGGCGTACCGCGGAAAAACTGAATATATCCCCTGCAAAATGCACGAATAGGTGAATTTCCGTATAAACGGCCAAGAGCAAGAGATATTCCTATAACAAATCCTATCGAAATAGCAATAGCAGTCAGTTGTAGGGTTACCACCGTTCCTTCAAGAAGATAAGGCATGATTTCTTCGGTTAGCTTAAAAAAGCCCATCTATTCTCTTACTCTCCGTAAAGCTCGGATATTTTATATAAAAACTCCCGTGTTCTTGGATTTCGAGGACAGATAAATATAACTTCCGGAGGACCCTGTTCAACAATAACGCCCTTTTCCAAAAATATTATTTCATCACAGACCGAGCGGGCAAAACCCATCTCATGAGATACCACCAGCATGGTCATCCCACTTTCAGCCAGATTCCTCATTACCTGGAGAACTTCTCCTATCAGTTCGGGATCAAGAGCCGAGGTAGGTTCGTCAAAAAGAATAAGTTTGGGGTTCATAGCCAGTGCCCTGGCAATACTGACTCTTTGCTGCTGTCCACCAGAAAGTTGAGCTGGATAACAATGAGCCTTTTCTGCCAGACCAACCTTCTCCAGCATGGCCATGGCTATCTCAGTTGCCGTCTTTTTGGGAAACTTTTTTACCTTTGTTAAACCAATGCGAACATTATCAAGGGCAGTAAGATGGGTAAATAAATTAAAATTCTGAAAAACCATTCCTATAGTTTGACGAACATGATCTATTTTCACTCCGGGATGAGTAACCTCTACCCCGTCAAGCCACACACAACCTTTATCCGGTCTGGTAAGACCATTTATACAACGAAGAAGAGTGGTTTTTCCTGTTCCCGAAGGTCCTATAATTACTTTTGTTTCACCCTTTTTTAACTCAAAGGAAACACCTCTCAAAACACTTTCTTTCCCATAAGATTTGTGTAGATTCTCCACTTTTAGAAGTAACTCATTCTTCTCCATCACCACCTCAGACCCTCCTGGTTAATCTTCTTTCATACCCGGGAATAGCTACTTTTTCCTCCAGCAAGCCGAGTAGTCGATTGCCAGCATAGGTAAGCAGGAAATAGATAAAAGCAATTATTATATAGATCAGCATGGGCTCAAAAGTTCTCGCAATAATGTATCTTCCCTGTCTCACCAGTTCAATGACCCCAACTGCATAGGCAAGTGAGGTATCCTTCAGAACACTGGAGTACTCATTGGACCAGGGAGGAATTGACAGGCGAAGTGCCTGGGGGAGGATAATATGCCGGATAGCTTTAAATTTACTCATTCCAATGGCCCGTGCTGCCATCATCTGGCCCTCATCAATGGACTGAATTGCTCCCCGGAAAATCTGGGATTGATAGGCAGAGGAACGAAAACCCAAAGCGAGTATTGCGGAGAGAAAAGGGGAGAGGCTAAAACCAAAATAAGATGAACCAAAGAAAAAAAGAAAAAGAAGGACCAGGGCAGGAATAGACCTGAAAAATCTCTCATATACAGTTATCAAGAAAGAAAGAGGCGCAGGTCCATATACCTGACCAAGACCCAAAAATATCCCTATTATAAGGCCGATTGCCAGAAGAAGCCCGGTTAATTCTACCGTTACTATTGCCCCCCTCAGTAGAGGAGGGAGGCTTGTCCATATGAGAACTATCTTTTCAATTGAATGTTATCTCCTTGTTATTTTACTATTTTATTATTCACCAAAGTATTTAGCTACAAGTTCATCCCACTTGCCGGAGGCTTTTAACTTAGCCATACCTTCGTTGATCCTGGGGAGAATTCCTTTAGGATCTCCCTCTTTTACCAGAAATCCAAATTGTTCGCCTGTAATAATAATTCCTGCTATATAAATGCTTTTCTCCTTGGCCACCGAGGCTTTAGATGCAGGTTCATCCTGAATAACAGCGTCTATATTGCCATTCACAAGATCAAGCACAGCTAAAGGATAAGTTTCGTATAATTTTAATTTTACATTTACTCCTTTTTCAATCAGGTTTTCCTTAATCCAGGAAGCCCCAGTGGTTCCTCTCTGTGCTCCCACAGTCCTTCCTCCAGAAAGAGCTGTTATTATATTGAGGCCGGAATCCTTGCGAATTATAATAGCCTGATCCGAACTCCAGTAAGGCTTTGAGAAATCCACAACTTTTTCCCTCTCTGCAGTTATGGTAAATCCAGAGGCTCCTATATCGTACTTACCCGCAACAATTCCAGGAATGATGGAATCAAAGGCTACATCAACTATTTTAATTTTGTAACCTTCCAGTTTGGCAATCTCCCGCATGACATCAAGGTCAAATCCCACATAGTTTCCCTGCTCATCTACCCATTCAAAAGGAGGCCAGGAAATATCAGAGGCAACTATATAGGTAGGTTTTTCTGCCAGAGAAAATCCGCTGCAGACAACAAGACCCAGAAAAACTACCATAACCACTATTTTTGCTTTTTTCCTCACTTTCTCTCTCCTTTTTGTTTTGAGTATATTTTTACCTAAATTAGAAATATCTGTCAACCTAATAAAAGGAAAAGGGGGAAAGGGGGCAGGTTACTTTTTTAATTTAATATCCAGGTTTTCTTTCAATCCCTCATAGGTAGGCTCTCAACATTGTCTCAGCAAACTTCTCGGGCAGCTTTTCGCT
Source organism: uncultured bacterium (assembly GCA_965613085.1). GTDB lineage: Bacteria > Aerophobota > Aerophobia > Aerophobales > B3-G15 > CBFDTW01. Next base: position 17,695 of record CBFDTW010000002.1, read on the forward strand.
TTTTACACTTTTATATTCGTTTATCATTTTACGCCTATGGTATCACGGCAATATCCTTATGTTTTCTAAGAATTTCATCTGCCAGCCTTTCTAAGGCTCTAAAATCTTCCTCTTTTGGATATCCTTTAGCTATTACTGGTTCAAGAATTTCCGCCTTTACATTGGTCAAAAGGCCTTTTATATCCTCTACAAACTTACCTCCCCATCCATAGGAACCTATAATTGAAACAAACTTTGTTTTTGGACGGAGGATATTTACAAGATATGCCGCGTAAAACACCAGAGGATGGGGTCCTGTAAGAACCATGGGCGATCCTATAACCACAGTGGCCGCATCAACAAGTGCCACAGCAAGTTTATCTATATCGCTTTTTCTCAGGTTAAACGGTTGGACTGTTATACCTTTTTTAATAAGAAGGCCTGTAAGGTACCTCGCCATTTTCTCTGTACTTCCATGCATAGATACATAAGGTATGACAACCTCGTTCTTCACCTTATCATCGATCCATTCTTTATACGCATTGAGGATAAACTCTGGATTTTTGTATACTGGCCCATGACTGGGCGATATAATTTCTATATCCAGTTGCGATATTTTCTCTATGTTCTTTTTAATACTTGTTTTGAAAGGCATCATTATCCCAGCATAATATGTCTTTGCACTTTCCAGCAGTTTTTCTCCCTCTTCTGCAAAGAGGGATGATGTTGCAAGATGCGAACCGAAAAAGTCACAGCTGAAAAGTATTTTGTCTTGGGCAAGGTATGTAACCATAGTTTCTGGCCAGTGAACCCATGGAGTAAAGATAAACCTCAAAGTTTTATCACCAAGTAAAATCTCCTCACCATCCTCAATCACTTTAAACTTATCCTCCGGAATGCATAACAGGTCCATTAAAAACTTTTTACACTTTTCATTTGTAACAACCTTTGCATTTGGATAGGCATTGAGAACTCCGGGAATAGCGCCAGAATGATCCTGCTCTGCATGGTTCGCAATCACATAATCTATCCTGTCTATCCGTAGTTCCTTAAGATTATCTATGAGTTCACTTTCCTTAGTAGGGTCAACGGTATCTATTAATGCTGTTTTCTTATCTCCCTTTATGAGATATGCATTGTAAGTTGTTCCATCTGGTAAGGGAAGGATTTCATCAAAAATTCTTCTATCCCAGTCTATTGCACCTGTGGAGTATACACCTGGTCTTATTTCTCTTGCAGCCATTTTTATACCTCCTTAAATTCTTTCTTGTGCCTTTCACAAAATTCGGGAGGAACGATAAAGTTAAGATTCCGCTCCGGGTGTGAAAAAAGCAAGATAAAATTTGATTCGTCAAAAGTTTTTTCCAGAATTTTTAATTTTGTGAAGCCCTATCTAAATTCTTCAAACATATCCTTTCCTGCTCCACAAATAGGGCAGATCCAGTCATCTGGCAGTTTCTCAAAGGGTGTCCCTGGCTTTATATCTGACTCAGGGTCGCCTTTCTGAGGATCATAGATATACCCACAAACAGTGCACCTGTATTTTTTCATCTTCTCTTCTTTTTCCTCTCCTCTATAAGTTGGAGCTGCCTTTGGTGTTACCCCTCTTTTTATCTCATGGTAGTAAGCATAGGTAAGTGGTTCCTCTTCTTTAAGAACCTCACCCTCCACAACCTCACCCACAAAAATAGTGTGAGTTCCAACATCAAGACTTTTTTTCACCTCAACTTCAATATACCCTATACTGTTTTCTGTAACGATAGGGACATCTCTTTTTCCAATTTTATAGTCAACATTTGCAAATTTATCTACATCTCTTCCAGACTTGAACCCAAAAAGACCTATAAATCTAAGAGGAGTTTTATTTGAAAGAATGGATGCCCCAAAGAGCCTGCTTTCTTTTATAAATTCATGGGTTAGATTACCCTTGTTTATACTTACAGCAACTGTGGGAGGAGACGAGGTTATCTGGAAGAGAGTGTTGGCAATCTGTCCATTAAACTTCCCTTTATTTTTCGAACTTATAACGTATATTCCGTAGCTTATTTTATACAAAACTTTTTTGTCCATCTTTTCCTCCTTTTATAGACATCTACCCTCCGTTAATAAGGGCTTTTTCTTCCCACAGAAACCATTTTCCGGAATCCTTAAGGAGCGAATAGGTATTTTCTAAAATCTTGTAATGCTCCTTTTCCTCCAGCACCAATCTCTCCAGCAGTTTTTCTGCTCTCTCGTCAGAAGTTTCCCCCAGCCAATTTTGATAAAAATGAACACTTTCATCTTCCATTTTCATTCCAATCTTAAGAACCTCCAGTTCATCTGGGCTTGCAGCAACCTTCTTTTTTATCTTATTCCTTATTTGATTAAACACTGTTTTAATTTCCTCTCGAGGAGTCTTATCAAAATACTTTTCAAAATCAGAAAAACCAAGATTGGTTAGTGTTTCTTTAAAGGCATTTAAATGTCTTTCCTCATCTTTCATAAAGGACAGGAACATCTCTTTACCAAAAGGATGTGAACTTTTATCTGCAGCTTTTCTGTAAAAATCTATTCCATCTTTCTCCATTTTAATAGCCGCGTTTATAACCTGTCTCAAGCTTTCCATTTTATAGCAACCTCCTTTTTCATTTTTATCTTTTATTCCTCCAGCGTTTCAACATCCACAGACTCTGGAGCTTTCACAGATAAAAATCATACAAACAAGAATTTTTTGCTGAGTTATAATGAACCTGACAAGGCCTCATCTACCTTAAAAATTTAGACACAAAGGGAGAGGTTTCTCCTCTTCTTAGAAAATGTCCGGATGGACCCTCGCCTAAGAATTCAGAAAACCAGGATTCATGCTCTATTTCCTCATGCAAAATAGAAAGTGATAAATCATAGGTCCGATGGTCTTTACCAGCTGTTAGGTTGCAGATATAAGTATACTGACGGACTGCACACCGCTCTGCTTCCACCAAAACTTTGAGTATTTCATTTACATCTCTCAAGTCCCGAGGTAAATATGCTGTGGGCAACCAGATACATCATGGAACTCTTTCATATTTTGTGGAAGTCCACCACCAAGTTCATAGATACGAGGAACCAGAGCCTCAAAATGGTTTCTATCCTCAATGCGTGCGATCTCTGCTATCTCCTTTATTCCCTCTCCACTAAGTCCAATCAAATTGCACCTTAATATGGTATAATAGTAATAGGTTGTTAGCTCTGCTGCAGCGTTTTTGATAAGAAACTCCACAAGCTCATCAACATTAATCCCTGCTTTTTCCACCACCTCTCTTGTTACCTTAGCCATGATAAAACCTCCTTTTTAATTTTTGATTCTTAATTTATTCCATCAACAAATATTCCTTCTACCTATCTCCCACCTTTTTCTTTCTTAGCTTAAGCATTTTTATAGTCTCTCTCAAAAAGGCAGAGAGGTCAGAAGGTTGTCTTGAAGTTATTTTTCTCTTTTCTTATCCTCTCAGGTACCCTGCCACCTGGCAGCAAAAGAATGGCGTATCCGTCTGGGTCGACCCCATCGAGGGTTTTGTCAACCTTGATCTGATTGTTTGCCCTCTATTGTTTCTTTTTTTCATATATAATCTACCTGGAGTCCTTCTTCTTTTAATCTGTAGTAGGGGACCACAAAAGTTCTGAAGCCTCAAAGTTATCTGCACTTATGATTAAAGCTTTCATATTTTCCTTTCCCGAAAAAGCTGGTTTAATTATTCTATGTCAATACTCCAAAAAGCTATCCAAGAGCAACGTCAAGGACCATCATCAACACAAAACCAAGTAGTGCACTGACTGTGGCTAAATCTGTATTATGGCCAAGCTGAGACTCGGGTATAACCTCCTCTATAACTACGAAAATCATCGCTCCAGCTGCAAAAGAAAGCGCATAGGGCAAAATTGGTCTGAAAATAGTTACTGCCAAAGCTCCAACAACAGCAGCAATAGGTTCAACAACTCCTGATAGCTGACCGTACCACAGACTTTTTAAGCGAGAGATACCTTCTCCTCTTAAAGGCATGGAAACAGCAAGACCTTCAGGGAAATTCTGGATCCCAATTCCAATGGTAAGAGCAACTGCATTTAAAAAAGTGGCATACGATAAATCGCTGGATAAGGCACCAAAAGCAACACCAACAGCCATCCCCTCCGGAATGTTATGCAAAGTTATAGCAAGAATAAGAAGGCTGGTGCGAGAGAGATGGGTTTCAATTCCTTCTTTTTCTTCCAAGGGAAAGCCAAGATGAAGGTGGGGAACTATCCTGTCAATGGCGAGTACAAAAAAACTCCCACCAAGGAAACCGAGGGCTGCCGGAAACCACGAGACTATACTTTTGCCCTCGGACATCTCTATACTGGGAGCAAGTAGCGACCAGTAACTTGCTGCTATCATTACTCCCCCAGCAAATCCTAACATACTTTTCAGCAGCCTCTCACTTGGCTTTTTTGTGACAAAAACGAGTGATGCACCAAGAGCAGTCATTCCCCAGGTAAATATTGTAGCAATAAGAGCCTGTAGTGGGGGACTTTGCCCGTAAATAAAATCCATAGTTTCAAGATGTTAAAGAGCTATCTTTCCCCAAGCTGGCGGTCAAGCATAAACAGTACTGATAACAGACAAGCCACTCATCTGCAAGCGCCCGGTTAAGATATCCCAGAAGTTTTTCCACTTCCATCCCAAAAATCTCTTTCCCCTTTTCTCCCACGTTCTCACCTCTTTTAAAATTTACTTTAATGGATTAAAGTTTTCTGTGACAGAACCACCAATCAAAACATTCATATTGGTCTTTTCTCTCTTTTGCACTTTTCTCATCAGTAGGTGGTGGAATTATGACCTCATCTTTTATAAGCTCATTCTCAGGCCAGTTCGCAGGTATTCCTACTTTCTCTCTGTCTGAAATTTGAAACCCTTTAACCATCCTTAAAATCTCATCCATATTTCTTCCAAGTTCTTGAGGATAATACAGAATAGCCCTTATAGTCGCATTGGGATCTACTACAAACACTGCCCTTACCGTGTTTGTGCCTTTACCCGGATGAATTAATCCTAAAAGATTGGCAACTTTACCAGTATCGGCAATTATGGGAAATTTGATCTCAACTTTCAAATTATCCTTAATCCACTCTACCCACTTAATATGTGAGAACACCTGATCAATGCTGAGCCCAATTAGCTCACAGCCCAACTTTTTAAAATCATCATACCTTTTTTGGAATGCTACAAACTCGGTTGTGCAAACAGGCGTAAAATCCGCAGGATGAGAAAAGAAGACAAACCATTTTCCAGAATAGACATCAGGGAGTTCAACTTTTCCCTGTGTCGTCTGGACCTCAACTGATGGAAATCTTTCCCCAATAAGGGGCATTCTACCTTCCATTTTTACACCTCCTTAAATTTTTTCCCTCTCAAGACAATCCCTGCATATCCCTTTAAAATAGCCATAAAACTCTTTTATCCTGTGTCCTTCCACTTCGCCTTTTTCAAGGTATTCACATCTTATATCAAGATCTATTATCCTCCCACATCTCTCACAAACGAAATGATGATGCCAGGAAGAATTCCCATCAAATCTTACATCCTTTCCCGGAATGCTGACAGGTGTGACAAGTCCTTTTTCAATAAACACATGGAGCGTATTGTAAATTGTTGTCTTTGATATTGTCGGTATCTCTTTTACAAGATCGTTATAAATCATTTCAAATGTTGGATGCTTTTTTCTGTTTTTTATATAATCTAAAATTTTAATTCTTTGATAAGTAAGCTTTACATCTTTTTTCTTCAGCAAACTTTTTATTTTTTCCATGTTTGTATTCATTTCATTTCAGATTATAATACAAAATTTAAATTTGTCAAATTAGTGTTACGTAAAAGCCAAAATTTCCGCTTTTTGTAAAAGCAATTAGTTCCGCTTTTTCCTTTGAGACGTATAATGGTAGAAAAACTTCTCAAAGGAGGAACGATGAAGCGGATAAAAAAAGAAAAAGAGTTTGTCTACTCTGAAAAGGTCATTCATCGGGGTAAAATTTTGGATCTACTTATCAAAAAGAAGATAACTCAATCTCAGGCAGCTAAGGAAATGGGATTAAAATCTACAAGACAGGTACGAAACCTTCTGGAAAAATATAAAGAAGGAAACCACTCTCTAAAATCCTTAATCCATACTAAATCAGGACAGCCCTGGAATAAAGTAAATACAGTGATAAGAGAAAAGGTGAAAGAGATTAAGAGAAAGCATCCTAATTTTACCAATACATTGCCCATGTTGCTGAAAGAGAGCTAAAGGAGACGGGAATTCTTGTGAAGCTTTCACGAGCTACGGTGAGAAATATCCTTCTGGAGCTCCCTGACTATAGGCCTGCAGTTATAAGGTTCCGTCCGGCAAAGAGGTTTGAAATGGAAAATATAGGAGAGTTGGTGCAATTGGATACCTCATCCTCAAGAAGCTGGTTTTTTCATTTCGGAAAAGAGCTTATATGTGCCATAGTTTGCCTTGATGATCATTCTCGCAAGATCCTTGCTGGCCATTTATTTACCAGTGATGATGTATACAACAATTTGCTTGTTCTAAGGGAAGTGATAGAAAAATACGGCATCTTTGAGCTTGCCTATACTGATTGTGACAGTAAATTCAAATTCAGTTCCAGAAAGCCTTCTATGTGGCAGCAGGTAGTAACTGCTCCAGATGAGGTCATAACCCAGGTAAAATATGTTCTCCTCAAGATTCATTCAACACTCCTCACTCATCTTCCAGGAAATGCAAGGGCAACTGGAAAAATAGAGAAGTGGTTTCAATTTTTCCAGTCCTGGTTCTGTCAGGAAAACCAGTTTGAGAATCTTTCCCTCAAAGAGCTTGATGAGAAATTTCAGGAATTTATCAGCTTCTACAACCAAAGATTCCATGAAGGTATAGGTGAGACTCCCAACCAGGGGTTTCAAAGAGCACTGGATGAGAGAAGGACAAGATTTCGCCCCTTACCTAAAGATGTAAATCTTGATGATATATTCTGCCTTACAGAGAAAAGGTATCTCAAGAAGGATAATACCTTCAGCTACAAAGGAACAACATATACGCTAAGTAAAAATAGAAGGACCATTACTCCTAAAGCGAAAATAGAGCTACACATTCATCCTGGCATAAAGATAAGAGCCTTTTACAAGGATGAGTTTATTCAAGAGTTTCCTCATCCCGGATAGGGACTATTCGCTTTTACGTGGTGTTCAAATCCAGAAATAACCTCGTTTTCGGGTAAAAAAACAGAAGAAAGCGGAACTATTCGCTTTTACAATAGGAGGAAATATTCGCTTATCCGTCACAAGACCCGGTGTAACCTTCTTTTCTAATCTCGGTTAAGATTCTTGTCCCAATGAACTTTTTCTCCCAGAGCATCTTCTTTATAGTTTCCTTGAAAGGATCTATTTTCCTTTCCGGAAGTTTCTTGCGCTCATACTTTGGTATATCTTCCTCTTTTAAAGCTCTTTTCACAGTATTTCTTGATACACCCAGCATCCTTGCTATAGTCCTTTTACCATAGCCCCTCTTGTCTAACTGCCTTATTGTTACCCATTTTTCCATTCCTATCATCCCCCTTTCACCTCCCAGAATTTTTATTTCTGGGAAGATAACATTTTATTCAAGGGGGTCAATTTTCAGTGGCAATAAGGGGTCAATATTCACTGCTCATCTATATATATAACAAAAATTCAAACTCTTTCCTGATACCAATCTCCAATTTCCATTCGGGAAGTTAGGTTAAAATAACTTTCAACTTACCTCAGTTTTTCCGGATGCTGCGTAATATTCCAGGTGAAATACTTAAAAAAGCTTTCACTACCTGGGGGTCGAATTGCGTTCCAGCAGCTTTTTTTATTTCCTTCAGGGCAGCTTCCATAGACATTTTCTTACGGTAAGGACGGTGAGTAGTCATAGCATCAAAGGCATCTACCACCGCAAAGATTCTTGCCGAAAGGGGAATTTTATCTCCAGTAAGGCCCACAGGATAACCGGTCCCATCCCAGCGTTCATGATGGTATAACACAATCTCTATTGCCCGGGTAAAGTAGTCTATGCCTTTTAAGATATTCGCTCCAATAAGGGGATGCTTTTTAATCTCTTCCATCTCCTCTGGGGTAAGCCTGCCAGGCTTAAGTAAAAGAGAATCACTTATTCCTATTTTACCTATATCATGAAGAAGAGCTCCATATCTTATATCCTTTATATAATCCTTATCTACCCCCATCCTGTGAGCTAAAACTGTTGCGTACCTGGCTACTCTTTTACAGTGGCGCTCTGTTCCATGCTCCCTTGCCTCAAGAGCAGTAGTTAATGCACGAAGGTTAAGCTCGTAGGCTCTTTGAAGCTCCTCTCGAGCTTTTTTTATCTCTGTTATATCCTGCCCCTGGAAAATTACACCCTCAAGTTTTCCTTCATCATCAAAAATGCAGGCACTGTTCCATAAAATAGTTCTAACCTCACCTTTTTTGGTTACCATAGGGCTCTCAATCAATCTCAGGTTTTCACCACGAAGTATTCTTTTCCTAAGCTGGTCTGACTCTTTTATTTTGCCCCCAGAAAGAATGTTGATATTTTTTCCTATAACTTCCTCTGCCTTATAGCCAGATATCCTTTCAGAAGCCTGATTAAAGAGAACAATTCTCATTTCAGGATCAACTACAAGGATGGGGGAATTGGTATATGTAATAAGCTTGTTAAGATAATCCCTCATCGTCTGGAGTTCTTCTTGTGCCTTTTTTGCCTGGGTAATATCACTTAAGATAGCTATGGTCTTTTTAGTTTCTGGTATAAGATCAGCATATACCTGCACATACTTTATTTTTCCGTCTCTGGTAAGAAATTTAGCCTCGTAGAGGCTGGGAGGTGGGGGAAGATTCTTATCCATTCTTGCTCGATGATAATTTAAAATCCTTTCTTTCTCCTCCGGGGGATGAAAATCGGCGGATTTCATCTTTCCCTCAACTTCTACTTTAGAGTAACCGCTCAGCTCTTCAAACTTTTTATTTACCAGGGATAAAGTTGTATCTTCCTCCTCAATTATAACTGCCTGAGCCTGGTTTTCAAAAAGGCTCCTGTAGTAAGCTTCAGATTCGGCTATTTTTTGTTTTTTCTTTAAGCTAAGGAAAAGATAAGCTACAAGGCAAATTAAAGCTAAAATCAAGCTGAGATTTGATATCATATTTGCCTGCCTGGTATCAAAATAAAAAGGACAAACTCGTATTTTTGGTTTCGAGTCTGTCCTTCAAATCTTTCCATCTAAAACAAAAAAATACTCTCAGAGAGAGAGAGAGAGAGAGAGAGAGAGCACCTTATTCTCCTAACACTTTACAGAACTCTAATCTATACTATTTTCTAATCTCTACCTCCTATGCCTAATCTTATTTCCAGAATAGCAATATTAGATAAATTTGTCAAAAAGTTAATTTTCAATCAGAAGGGCGCTTCTTCCCGGTGGCCACCCATATTCTATCTTTACCTTTTCTTTTAGCCTCATACATAGCATCATCAGCTCTTCTAACCACATCCTCGTCATCTTTTGAATTGGCTACCCCTATGCTTACCGTAATTTTATATTGAGGATAGAGTTTGTCTCGAACTTCCCTTTGTATTCTTTCGGCCGCTTTTTTAGCTTTTTCTTTTGATGTATGGGGAAGAAGCACCACAAATTCTTCTCCTCCTACTCTATAAGCAGAATCTGTTTTGCGCAGATTATCTTTAAGAATTTTACTAAGGATCTTCAGTACCCTATCTCCTTCTAAATGCCCATAGGTATCATTGCATTTTTTAAAGTTGTCTATATCTATATACAGCAAAGAGTATACCTCCCCGTACCTTTTAAGCCTATCTTTTTGCTCCTGGAGCCTTTGATAAAAGTACCTGTAGTTAAAAAGTCCTGTTAAGGGGTCTTTTCTAACAAGCTCACGCAGATTTTCCTCAGCCTTAATTTTAGCAATACCTGCTGCTATCTCCTCTGATATACTTTTAATTATTCTTCTATCTTTCTCGGTTAAAGTTTTACCTTGTTTTCGAATAATCTGAAGCACTCCATGCAGGTTTCCTCTGGTTATCAAGGGAACTGCGTAAACCTCCTGTAGCTTTAAATTATGCTTCTCATAAAAAGATGAGATGTTAGTGGTGAGTTCGCTATCCTTTGGACTTGTAATATAAACAGGTTCTTTACAAATAGCTGCTTTTATTGCTACATCTTGTTTATCTTTTTCGAGTTTCTGATGAATGATTCTCTTTTTCAAACTCTTCGGGTAACCTATCTGAGTTGAGCAGGAGAGTGTATTTTTTTCTGGATCGTAAATTAATATCTCTCCAAAGTCAAAATCAATTACTTTATGAAGACCTTTTAGAATACTGGAGGATAATTGTTTAATAGTTTTGGACCTGTTAATTGATCTTCCAATAAGTCTGTACAGCTTACCAAGATTTTTAATTCGATCCTGCTCTTCCTTTCTTTTTGTTATGTCCCTGGATATTCCCATTGTTCCAATTATTTCTCCCTTATCATTATACCAGGGTACTTTAGTAACAGATACCCAATGCTTTTTCCCGTTTAAATGAGTTATTTTTTCCACCTTGTCAATGAGGGGCTTACCAGATTTCATTACACGATTATCGTCTGCAAAAGTTTCCCTGGCCTGCTCTTCCGGGAAAAAATCAAAATCAGTTTTACCGACCATATCATCAGGAGCTACATTTGAATGTTCAGCCTTTGCCTTATTTACCCTGACGAATCTATTTTTATTATCCTTAAAGTAGATAGAATCTGGAATATTATCCATAAGTGTTTGCAAGAGGCTGTGCTCTTTTCGTAAATGCTCTTTTAACCTTTCACCTTCAGTGATATCCTGTGCCATGGAGATTACAATTGTTTTTCCCTTTTTATCTTTTAAAACAGTGTTGTGCCACTCACATTTTATTACTTTTCCATCTTTGGTGAGATTATCATTTATGCTATGGCTCGGAAGCCCTCCGATCTTCAATTTCTCCACTACCTGCCTGACCTTAGCTTCTGCACTTTTGGGAATAAGAAAATCAAAGAAATTTTTTTCGATCACCTCCTCCCTCTTCCAGCCAAAGATACGTTCAGCGCTCCTGTTCCAGTCAATAATTTTAAAATCAGGTGTCCAGACAACAAAAGCCAAAGGAGATGCCTCAGCTATAGCCTTATAAGTAGTCTCTTTTATTATCTCCATCGCTTTTCTCTCTGTTTTTTAAAATAATATTTATCTGTTACAATGTCAAATTTCCGGAAAGATTTTATGGTTAGGTATAAGTAGAGAGCTTATGGCGAAAAAGTAGAAAAGTCTTATGGGCTTGGACAATTATTTACCAGAGGGTATAATAAAGAAAGCTTTTTGACTAAAAGAGGTCTGTTAAGCGAATGGGTCAAAAACAGCAAACAAAAGGAAGCTATGGCTTTCATTGATGGACAAAATCTTCTTCATTTAGGTATCCAAGAACAGAGTTAGAGGTTGGAATATAAAAATATAATAAAAAGGGGGGATATATGCCTAACTACTTTTTTTCTTTAATTTATTCTCTGGCTGTTATAGTGGGTGCATGGTTTGTGAAGCGGATGATTTCGGATAAGATTATATTCAGTATTGCTCAAAGATTAAAACTGGAGATGCATATAGTAAATCCTGTGAAAAAATTCTTTGCGGTTATAATTTATCTTGTTGCCCTATTTATTCTCCTTTGGATATGGGGACTCAGAGGAACATTGGTCGGGATTCTTGCTGGAGTAGGAATTGCAGGAATTGTTATAGGACTTGCTGTAAGAGAAATTCTCTCTGATTTACTCGCAGGTATCATTCTTTTCTTTGACAGACCTTTTAAAATTGGAGACGCCGTAGTTATGAGAGATGTGGGTGGACAAGTCCTTGACATCGGCTTAAGATCAACAAAGATTAAAACCTGGGACGGTGTATTTGTGGTTATCCCGAATAGCAAAGTTTACTCTGGAGTCGTAAAAAATTACACAAGATATAACTGCAGAAGACTTGAAGTGGTGATTGGGGTAGACTATGGTAGCGATCTTGATAAAGTTCAAAGAGCAATAAACCGGGCTTTAAGCAGAGAAGATATGCCAATTTTAAGAGACCCTGAGCCAATTGTTGCCCTTGATACACTTGGCAACTCTTCTATCAATTTCAAAGTGCTTTTCTGGTACAGTTACGATGCAGGAGTGCCCTGGATAACTCTGAGAGGAAAAATTATTCAGACAATAGTTGAGGAATTCAAAAAACAGAATATTACCATTCCCTTTCCCCAGGTCACCATTTCTAAACGAGAGAACCTTTCTTTATCCGGGGTTTAAATCTAAAGTTCTCTTTCGGCTATTTTTGGCTTTTTTCTTTTCGGTTATCCTTTCTGTTTCAACTCTCTTGCTGCTTTTTCAGGTGGGATATAATTTATATAAAAACCGGCTCCCCATTCAAATCCAGCAACTACGGTAAGACGGGGTATAATCTCCAGGTGCCAGTGATAATACTTTGAATCTGGCCTATCGCAAGGCGATGTATGAATAACGTAATTGTAAGGAAGGTGGGGGGAAATTCTGGTAAGTGAGCTAATACATTTTTTTAGTATCCCGGCCAGACTTTCTACCTCGCTTTGGTTAATTTCTTCAAAATCAGAAGAGTGCCTCTTGGGCAAAATCCACATCTCGTAAGGGAATCTTGAGGCAAAGGGGCAAAAACTTAAAAAATTTTCATCCTCCCACAAGACTCTCTCCTTTAAATTTTTTTCCTGACCAATAATGTCACAGAAAATGCAACTTTTCTTAAAATCAAAATATCTCCTGGCAGCCTTCAGCTCCTCCTCTACACATTTGGGAACTATTGGAGTGGCAATCAGTTGAGAATGGGAGTGGTTGAGAGAAGCTCCTGCTGCCCTGCCTTTGTTTTTAAAAATCAAAATGTATTTAAAGCGGGAATCTCTCATAAGATCTATCATTCTTTCACGGTATGCCCGGATTACCTTCTCTATAACTTTTTTTCCAAGAAAAAAAATATCCTCCACATGCTGGGGAGCTTCAATTATCACCTCATGGGCACCAATCCCGTTCATCACCTCGTATATTCCTTTTTTTCTTTTATTTAATCTGCCTTTCGATTGCAGGGCAGGATACTTATTGGGAACTACTCTTATCCACCAACCAGGAGTGTCAGGCTTTGTACCTTTTTTTCGATAAGAAAAAATTTCAGGGGGAGTTAGAGACTCATTTCCCTCACAAAAAGGACATTTTTCTCCACCTTTTTTAATAGTTTCCTCACCAGTAAACTCGAGAGGTCTTTTTCCCCGCTCGGTAGAGATAATAACCCAATTTCCAGTCAATGGCTCTTTTCTTAACTCCTGTCTCTTATACACATCTCCGAGCCCACGAGACTAGGCATGATCTCGTATGCCGTCTTCTGCTTGAAA
>CBFDTW010000003.1:0-28332 GCA_965613085.1 uncultured bacterium
GTTTTACAGGAGATGTAGTTGAAGGCTATAAATAAGAAAGTTGAGATATACGTTTATTTTGTAACAATAGCCGGTCTGATACTCTTTTTTACCTGGACGCTACAGGCGGATCTGAACTGGGAGACAGGGAAGAATTTCATTTTTTGGGGAAGTTTAGTTCTTATTGCTGAACTCTTCTCTGTCTCCCTCCCGTATGGAGGTTATGTTACCTTAGGTTTTCCTATCATTTATGCTACTCTTTTAACCCAGGGACCTGTTGTAGGTGTGTGGGTAGCCAGTTGTGGAAGTTTGACCGAGCTTAAAAAAGGCAAAAATGCTGATATAATCAAAATTTTATTTAACTGCGGGCAATTCGCTATTTCCACATCAGGTGCCTGGTTGGTTTATACACATACAGGGGGAGTTATTATAAAAAATGTAGCTTCTGCCAATATTATGTCTCTTGGTCTTGCTGCCCTGGCTTATTTTGTGCTTAACTCATTTTTGGTATCCACTGTGCTGGCTTTACAAAGAAATACTTCCGCATTTGATATGTGGTCGCACAATTTTCGCTGGGCTGTCCCGAACTATCTTGCTCAAACCCCTCTTGGTTTCCTGATGGCCCTAATTTATCGTTTGATAAGCTGGTGGGCTGTGGTCTTCATGATGTTTCCTCTTTTTATTGCCTACCGGGTTTATAGACTCTATATGGAAATGAGGAAAGAACATTTGAATATAATTCAGGCTCTGGCAGCTGCAGTAGAAGCAAGAGATCCCTATACTGAAAAGCACTCTGAAAGAATGGCGAGATATGCCATGGCAATAGCAAGAGAGCTGGGGCTTTCCATTTATTCTGCAGAAATTATAAGATATGCTGCTATTTTACATGATATAGGCAAAATAGGTGTCTCTGACAGAATCCTTTCCAAAAGCAACTCTCTCACCAAAGAGGAGTGGGATCAGATTAAGAAGCATTCGATTATTGGAGCAGAAATAATCGGTCAGATAAATTCCTTTGTTGATGCCTCAAAACTGATTTATCATCATCATGAAAGATACAACGGGAAAGGTTATCCTGATGGGTTGAGAGGAGAAAATATACCTCTGGGTAGCAGAATCATTGCCGTTGTTGATGCTTATGATGCTATGACCTCACGCAGACCCTACAGAGAAGCGCTTTCAGAAGAAGAGGCTATTGCAGAACTTAAAAAATGTGCGGGAACACAGTTTGATAAAAAGGTTGTGGAAGCTTTTCTCAGGGTGTTAGAAAGAGATGCTACTTGATGTTCTGGTAATTTCTCTTATCATTGCCTTTTTGCGAGGTGGTAAATTAATAAAATTAGCTAAAATGGAGCTTCATAAAATTGAGCTAATAATTATCCCCTTTGTCCTTCAGTATATACTTGTTGTAGGAGGGGAAAGAGGAATTAGCTGGTTTGGGCAGTGGGGAATTTATCTGCATTTATTTTCATATATTATTCTTTTGGCTGGAATATGGTATAACAGACATATAAAAGAGATGGAGATATTCGGGGTCGGGATTTTGCTTAACTTTTTGGTTATCGCTGTTAATAAAGGACAGATGCCTGTTTTAGTTGAAGCTCTAAAAAAGGTAGGAATGGAGGATATGCTGCCCTTGCTCCAAAGTAAAAATTATGTGGTTCACACAGTGGCAGGTCCTCAGACAAGGCTAAATTTTTTGGCTGATATAATCCCTCTACCTCCACCCTATCCCAGACCCCGGGTATTAAGTATAGGAGATATTGTAATGGGTGCAGGGATATTCTTACTTATCCAGAATTATATGGTAGGAGCTGACCTTTTTAAGATTAAAAAAAGGAGAAAATGCAATGGAGATGAAGGCACTACTGGAAAAAATGAGGAAAATAGGTGCATCTGACTTGCACCTTGTAGCTGGTGTTCCGCCTGCCTTCCGGGTAAACGGAGAGGTGAAATTTGAAGAGGATAAACCTCTTGACCCGGAAACAGTTAAATCTCTTGTGTATTCTCTGCTGGACGAGAACCAGCGAATCATGTTTGAGAAAAAAAGAGATTTTGATTTTTCTTTTGGTGTCTCTGGAATGGGAAGATTCCGCATAAATGCTCACTATCAGAGAGGTTCTGTAGCGGCAGCCGTCAGACTTATTCCTTATGAAGTTCCATCTCTCAGAGAGTTAAATCTCCCCATGGTTATTAAAAAATTATGTCTCAAAGATAAGGGACTCATACTGGTTACAGGACCTACAGGAAGCGGTAAATCAACCACTCTTGCCTGCATGATTGATATTATTAATCGAACCAAAGCTGTACATATCATAATTATAGAAGACCCTATTGAATATCTTCATTCTCACAGAAAAAGTATAGTAGAGCAAAGGGAAATAGGAGGAGATGCTCTTTCTTTTGCGTCATCTCTTAAGTATTGCTTGAGACAGGACCCTGATGTGATAATGATAGGCGAGATGAGGGATCTGGAAACGATCTCTACAGCAATAACCGCTGCAGAGACCGGCCATCTGGTTCTGGCTACCCTCCATACTCCTAATGCTCCGGAGGCAATAAATAGAATAATTGACGTTTTTCCTCCTTATCAACAGTCTCAGATAAGAACACAACTTTCTGCAACTCTGGTAGCTGTTATTGCTCAAAATTTAATTCCCAGGCAGGATGGGAGGGGAAGAGTTCCAGCGGTAGAAATTTTGATTGGTACGCCAGCTGTTGCCAATCTAATTCGTTCCGGCAAACCTCACCAGATTTACAATATAATGCAGACAAGTTTCCAGGCAGGGATGCAAACAATGGATCAATCTCTGGTGAGTCTGGTCAAAAGAAAATTGATTAGCAGAGAAGAGGCTCTAATGAGAGCAAGAGATCCCCACTTCATAGAGGAATCTCTAAGAACATCCAGCTAACGAAGATAAAAACCAATCCATCTTTCCCGTTTAGAGGCTTCTTTTTACTGTGGTTTTCTCATATTCCATTACAAAAAATTAATAAAAAGGCCTTGATTTTTATTAATAAGGTTTTATGATAAATAAGTGGGGGTGGCTTGAGGGATGAAAATGAAAAAAGATATCCCCAAAAGGCATCCTTTAAGCAGGCTATTTACCGCCTTAACAGAGCGTAGTTTCTATGAGTATATCGGACTTTGTGACCCTGATATTACTCTTTACATCTCCGATCTCCTTATAGAATTTATTCATATAGACAACCTTTATAAACTCAGAGATTCACGGGGGAAAAAATTAGAGAAGGTGGGAGAAATGCTGGCCGAATCTGATCAGGCCTCCCGTGCCAGGTCACTGGAAAGAGAAAGAGAGGTGCGCAAACATATTGGAGATTATACGCTTTTTTTCACCGGAATGTTCCCTGAGAGTTTGAAAAAAAGAGCTGGTGTTATGTGGATTGATCACTTTCGAGAATATATTCGTGTGGGCAAAGAATCTTACTGGATTGTATCCCAGTTTGATTGCAGCGAATATAGACGGGAGGTACCCCTTTTCAGAAAACTGGCTCAGAATTTTGATGTATGTGTGGTGGGGCTGAATTTTGTAAAAAGAGAGCTCGAGAGAATACGAGAGCCCGAGTATTTAAGGGCGAAAAAGATTCTTTATTGATGAGTCATAAGTTTATTGCTGACTCAATGCTTGGAAAGCTGGCCCGATGGTTAAGATTAATGGGATTTGATACACTTTATTACCCTTCAATACCCGATGAGGATCTGGTTAAAAAGGCAAAAGAGGAAAAAAGAATAATTCTTACCAAAGATAGCGAATTGGTACGAAAAAATAAGGAGAGTAATTTCATATATATCACCTCCTCAGACCCTTATCAGCAAATTAAAATGGTGGTAAAGAGTTTGAAATTAAATCCCTGGAAAAGGTTATTTTCCAGATGTGTGTATTGTAACAAACTTGTAGAAAAAATTGACAATATCTCGGAATTCAGAGAAAAAATTCCCTCCTATGCTTATCGAACTTGTTTTTCTTTTTATCGTTGTCCTGAGTGTGGCAAAATTTACTGGGAAGGTTCTCACCATAGCAAAATAAAGGCGAAGATAAAAACTTTTCTGGAAGAGGAAGATGAAGTATAAAAAACTTTTAAAAATGATCAACGAGCTACCAGAATTTCCTGTATACAGGAATTCTACACCTGTAGTTACCATTGATGGGGTTTGTCTTACCGTGGAAGATGTGGTAAAGGCAGCCCTGTGGAGCGAACTGAATATTTTACTTGTGGGAGAAAGAGGAGAGGGGAAAACTCAGCTGATGCAGGACATAAATACCTCTCTCTTTGGAGGAAGAGGAACCTATATCAGAGCAAGACCGGATATGAAAACCAAAGAGCTTTATGAACTGCTTAATATAAAGACACTTAAAAGGGAGCTTTCTGTTGAAGTTAAAGCTCCTCTTACCCAGATTGATGAGATAAACCGCACCCCTCCTATAGTTCAAAACGAATTCTTTCATATGTGTGACGGTTATATAGAATATGAGGGCCGGCCTGTAACCTTAGGGGATGGTTTTCACGTTACAATAGCATCTGCAAATGTCAAAAATGAAAGATATGGAGGCACTTTTGAAATGGATGATGCTATTCTGGATCGCTTTTCCTTAGTTATAAATATTGATCATTACCCAACCCAGGTAAAAGATGACCTGGAGATAATAACTTCACCCTGGGGCAAAAATCCCAAACTTGCAAGAGGTGAAGTAAAAGACTGTACTGAACAGATAAAACAGATTTGCAGGGAACTGGAGTCAATAAGAGAAGAGAAATTCGACCTGGATGCTTATGTAGCCCTTTTGTATCTTAAAAGGGGGCTGGATTATTGTATAATTAAAAAAAGCAAGAGATTAATTTCCTATACCATTCCTACGGTTTGCAAACAAAGAAATTGTATAAGATTAAAAGAGGAAAACTGTGGTTATATCCGACCACTTTCTGAGCGAACGATAGAGGCTATAGCTGCTCTTGCCCCTGCTCTTCGTCTTATTGCTGATGCAAAGAAAGGTAAGGGAGATGGAGTGGTGACTTATAAAGAAGTACTGGAGGCCTTTCGTCTTGTCGCACCTTATGCTGGAATACTGGACCTTATATGGGTAAGGAATTCTCATTTTAGCAATCCCAATCTTGCCCTTGATCAGATTATTAAAAGAATTGACAATAAATTTCGGGAGAAAAAAGAAGAGGCCAAAGTAGCGGTAAATTTTGCCCTCAAGGGAAAATTAAATGAAGGAATAAAGGAAAGGTTTACAGAAGAATGGGGCTTTTTCATTGACCTGCTTGAGGAGATTAACCTCTTGGGGAAAAAATATCCTCGCCTTCTGGAAAAATTGAAGAATGGGGAAATTATTGAAAAGTATCCTTTTATGAGAGCTCTGAAATGAGAAAATATAAGAGATTTTTTCGGATTCCTTTAAATAAACTGCCCTGGAGAATGCCTCTTAAGAGAGAAAAAGATAGAAAGGAGAAACTAAAATTTGAAAACCAAACTTCTCAATCTAACCGGATAGGAGCTTTTGGGTACAACCAGGACTCAGGAAAAATTGATCAGAGATTAATAATGGAGATTTTAAGGATCATCCAGCAACGTTATTATCGGAGCTCAACACAGGATGCGGATAAACCTTTACTTTATATACTTTCCACCAGGGCTGGAAAGGCGCATTTTTACAGCTGTAGTACTTCCTACGAGAGACTGGATTCAATTTACAGCGATTTAGCTCCCCGGATATATATTCGTACTCACTTAAACAGAAAAGGACTTAGCCTCCCTGTAGTTGATTATAGATATGAAAATTATGATCCTGAAAAATATCCACTAAATAGAGTAAATTTTAAAAGAATGGTAGTTGATCCTGACACTCCTTTTAAAAAAGCATTGGGAAAGATTATTAATTTTCAGGTTCCCCAGTGTCATCATTATATTAATGTTCCCTGTGGAATGGGTAAGAGGAGTTTTCCGGATATCTGCCTTCTTCTTGATACCTCAGGCTCTATGCGGGATGGAGGATATCACACCAGTATTCCCTGGGGGGAAAGAAGTGGCTATCATTACGCCCTTTTAGGATTATACGGAATAGTAAAGTATTTAGAGAACGAAGGTGTGGCCTCTTCTATACTCTGGAATGTTATAAACTTTTCTGATACTACCCGTGCCAGTGGATGGAAAACATATAATGAGATTTCTCAATTAAAAAAACATGCACTTACTCCCCAGTTTGGGGGAACGGAAATCGATGTCGAAGTTTTAAGAAAAGAGCTTCTTCGTGACCCCTGTCTGGTTATTATACTTTCCGATGGTGAGATATATAACTGGGGGAAGATTAAAAACGAAATGGAGGAAATTATCCAACCTCACTATACCTGTTTTATTCAAATTGGAAAAGAAACCGGGGTAGGAAAAGATATGCAAAGCTTTGGAGCGGTAGTCCTGACTGTTAGAAGGAAAGAGGATATTGCTGAGCTTATGGTAGATTTGACCAAACAGGTAAGATATTCTAATCGGGGCTTTGGCAGTTTTTAAAAATCAATGAGTTAAGGAGGGGATAATGCCAGAAGTTCTCGTGAAATTCTATGCTGGATTAAAAGAAAAAATAGGAAAAAGCGAGGTTGCTGTAAAAGCAAATAATCCGAAAGAAGCAATTGATGCATTGAAATATAAGTTAGGAGATAATTTCTCCAGATGGGTTTTAGGGAAGGATGGTTTAATAAAAGACCACTATGTTTTCCTTGTTAATGAGCAAATTGTAAATAAGGAAAATTTAAATACGAAAAAGTTAAAAGAGGGAGATATTCTTCATATTTTCCCTCCAATTGCGGGAGGATAAAACCGATTTTTCTTTACTTTATTCCCATAATAAGAGGAGCAAAAACAAGAGATACAACAGCCATTAATTTAATGAGGATATTCATTGAGGGGCCGGTGGTATCCTTTAAAGGATCCCCAACAGTATCACCTACAACTGCTGCTTTATGAGCATCTGAACCCTTACCTCCCAGGTTGCCTTCTTCTATCCATTTTTTAGCGTTATCCCAAGCAGCACCTCCATTTGCCATCATGATTCCAAGGAGTACTCCACAGGCGGTGGCCCCGGCTAAAAATCCTCCCAGAGTCTCAGCCCCCAGAAAAAAGCCAACGCCCAGGGGGACACTAACGGCGGCTACTCCCGGAATTACCATTTGTTTAAGCGCCCCCCTTGTTACGATATCCACACACCTTTCAGAATCAGCTTCCGCTTTTCCTTCCAAAAGCCCCGGGATTTCTCTGAACTGCCTTCTGATTTCCTCTACCATTTTACCGGCAATTTTTCCCACTGCTCCCAGGGTAAGATACGCTATGGCAAAAGGCATAGCTGCTCCAATGAGAAGACCAATTACAGTAGATGATGCGGTAAGGTCTATGGCTTTTAATCCTGCAGTTTTTTGGTAAGCAGAAAAAAGAGCAAGGGCGGTAAGAGCAGCAGACCCGATAGCAAAACCTTTACCTATAGCAGCAGTGGTATTTCCAAGAGCATCCAATCTGTCAGTAATTTTCCTTATGTCTTCGCCTACACCAGACATTTCGGCAATTCCTCCGGCATTGTCAGCAATAGGGCCATAGGAGTCTGTAGACATAACTATTCCAATGGTGGAGAGCATACCTACTGCAGAAATGGCGATTCCGTAAAGGCCGCTAAAATGATAGGCAAGATAAATAGCAACACAGATAGTAATTATAGGTAATATTGTACTGGCAAATCCTATAGATAGCCCACTTATTATGTTAGGAGCAGCTCCAAACTGACTACTTCTGGCAATTGTTTTTATAGGAGGGCCGGAGGTGAAGTATTCACTCTCCAGTCCAATTAAAATTCCTCCAATAAGTCCACACAGGATGGCCCAGAATTCATTAATTCTTCCTAAAACTCCTTTGGTGATGAAATAAGCTCCTATAACGAATAAGATTGCACTCACATATGTGGCGTACCTTAAAGCTGACTGAGGAGAGATTTTTTTAAGGATACCAATGGAAAAAACACCAATTATAGAAGATACAAGACCTATCGTAATAAGAAGGATGGGTACAGACATCCATGTGAGAGGATTGGTTAAAGTTGCGCCAATGGCCAGGGTGGCAACAACTGACCCTACATACGATTCGAAAAGGTCTGCCCCCATACCTGCGGTATCTCCTACATTATCCCCGACATTATCAGCTATCACTCCTGGATTACGAGGGTCATCCTCGGGAATTCCAGCCTCTACTTTACCTACAAGATCAGCTCCAATATCTGCACTTTTTGTATAAATCCCGCCACCCACACGAGCAAAAAGAGCTATAGAACTTGCTCCCATAGCAAATCCATTGATAATGATGGGATTTTTGGTAAAGTAATAAAATATTCCCAGTCCAACCACTCCAAGACTTGCCACAGAAATTCCCATTACCGATCCTCCGCGGAAAGCTATACTTAAAGCCCGAGGGGTGCCTCCATCAATTGCTCCCTGACAGGTTCTGGAAGAGGAACGGGTTGCAGCTTTCATTCCCAGAAATCCAGCCAGCATGGAACAGGCAGCACCGGATAGAAAAGCAATGCCGGTCCAGAAAGTAAGGAATCGAACCAATACGATGAACATACAAGCCATAAATATACTTATTATTTGATACTCTCTTTTTAAAAACACCATTGCTCCACGGTGGATGTGTTCTGCTATTTTTACCATTAGTGTATTTCCTGGAGGGAATCTTTTAACATATACATAGCTAAGTATGGCAAATATCATTCCTGCTATTCCTATCCAGGGAACAACTCCTACAGCTGTGTGGAGATACATTTTCCTCCTCCGTTATTGGTTTTACATCAAGAAATAGATTTTATTAGTATAAATTATACAATTTAATTATAAAAAATTTTACCTTTGCGTCAAGTTAATAAGGCTTCTATAATAGTATGTGTGGTTCAAAAAATGTTAGCGTTGTTGATACCCATTGATTTTTTACTTTTTAACATAGACCCTTAAAATTTGACGGGGAGAAATTATTCTGATATACTTATAATAAAATTTCCAAAAAGAAGCCAGATTTAATGAGAGAACAATTTAAAAGTCCTTCTTGCGCAGTGGCAAGGAGGTTTTTTTATGGATAGTTTCATGAAAATCATGGATTCAAAAGAAATTGAAAGAATCCTGAAGCACCTGTGCCGCAAATTTTTGAGTAAGAATGAGAATCTTGACAAATTAATAGTGATTGGGATTCAAAGGAGAGGAGCAATTCTTGCCGAAAGAATAAGCAAAATTATTGGGGATTCTAAAAAGAAAGTGATCCCTGTGGGCACTCTGGATATCAATCTGTATCGGGATGATTTATCCCGTATATCCTACCAGCCCGTTCTCAGAAACACCAGCATTCCCTTTTCCATACATGATAAATGGATACTTCTTGTTGATGATGTTCTATATACGGGAAGAACAGTAAGAGCAGCTCTTGATGCATTGCTTGATCTTGGACGTCCCGAAAAAATAGAACTTCTTGTCCTTGTCGACAGGAATTGTCGGGAACTCCCAATTCAGGCAGATTATGTGGGCAAAAAAATCATCGCCTTGCCCAATCAAATAGTGGAGGTTAGATTAAGGGAAATGGATGATAAAGAAGAAGTTGTAATTTTTGAGAGAAAAAAGGATGAGATTTGAAAGAAAAGACCTTCTGGATTTGCAGAGTCTATCTATAGAAGAGATTAATTTAATTTTAGATACCGCAAAATCATTCCGTGAAGTGCTTGAACGTCCCATTAAAAAAGTTCCCACATTAAGAGGGAAAACCGTGGCAAATCTTTTCTTTGAACCAAGCACAAGGACAAGATTATCTTTTGAGCTTTCAATTAAAAGACTTAATGCTGATCTTATAAATTTTTCTTCTTCTACAAGCAGCGTCCTTAAGGGTGAAAGTCTTTTTGATACTGCAAAAAATATTATGGCTATGAAGGTAGACGCTTTGATTATCCGTCACCCCTCTCCGGGAGCAGCCCACTTTTTAGCTCAAAAGCTTCCGGTTAGTGTGATTAATGCCGGGGATGGAGCTCATGAGCATCCCACTCAGGGACTTCTTGATCTCTACAGTATCAGAGAAAAGAAGGGCAGAATAGCCGGTTTAAATGTAGCTATTATAGGTGATATAGCTCACTCTCGCGTGGCTCGCTCGGATATATGGGGCTTAACCAAAATGGGAGCGAAGGTAAAAGTTTGCGGACCACCTACTCTTATCCCAAGAGATATTGAAAAGTTAGGAGTCAAGGTGACCTACTTTATGGAAGAAGCTTTATCAGACTGTGATGCAATAATTATGTTAAGAATACAAAAGGAGAGGCAAAAAACTTCACTCATACCTGATATTCAGGAATATCGTGAATTTTTTTCTCTGGATGAAGAAAAGTTAAAACTGGCAAACCCCGATGCTTTGATTATGCATCCAGGACCTGTAAACAGGGGAGTGGAACTTTCAGCAAAGCTGGCTGATTCTGAGCGGAGCATTATTTTAGACCAGGTGACCAATGGAATAGCTGTAAGAATGGCTATTCTCTATCTTTTATTAACTTGAGAAAAAATTTCAAAGAAAACGGGTATGTCAATATTAATTAAAAAAGGCAAAGTTATAGATCCTGCATCTGGATGTGAGGAGGTTTTAGATATTCTTATAGAGGGAGAGTGTATAAAAAAAATCGATGAAAATATAAAATCTCCTAACGCAAAGCTAATAGATGCGGAAGGGAAAGTAGTGATACCGGGACTTGTGGATATGCATACCCATCTTCGTCAGCCAGGAAGGGAAGATGAAGAGACTATCCGAACTGGTAGCCTGGCTGCGGCAAAGGGAGGGTTTACCACTATATGCTGCATGCCCAACACCAACCCACCTGTAGATACACCAGCTGTTGTGAATTATATTTATCGTGAAGCAAAAAAGTGGGGGGTGGTGGAGGTTCTTCCTGTGGGTGCTATAACTGTTGGTCGAAAAGGAGAGAGACTTTCCGAGATGGGTAGGTTAAAAAAGGCAGGAGTGGTGGGGTTTTCTGACGACGGATCCTGGGTAGTTGACTCTCACCTGATGCGCAGGGCTTTTGAATATACAAAGATGCTGAATGTACCTGTTATATCTCATTGCGAAGATCATTCCCTAAGTAAAGGCGGGGTGATGAACGAGGGATACTATTCCACTCTTCTCGGTCTTCCTGGAATACCTGCAGAAGCTGAGGAAATAGCAGTTTTCAGAGACCTCACCTTACTCAAACTTACAAATTGCAAACTCCATATAGCCCACATTTCTACACGAGGTGCGGTGGAACTGGTTAAAAAAGCAAAGAAGGACAATCTTAAGGTAACCTCAGAAGTTACACCTCATCATCTTACCCTCTCAGATGAGGCAGTGAAAAGTTTTGATACTAATACCAAAGTAAACCCCCCTTTAAGAGATAAAAGCGATATTCAGGCTTTAAAAATCGGGTTAAAAGAAGGCATTATAGATGTAATTGCCACTGACCATGCTCCTCATGCACAGCAGGAAAAAGAACTCGGGTATCCGGATGCACCCTGTGGAATTATCGGTCTTGAGACAGCACTCAGCCTGGTGATCAAAGAGCTGGTAGAACCAGGGGTTTTAACCTTTAAGGACGCAGTTGCCAAGTTAACTATAAATCCTTCCCGTATTCTGGGAATTGACAGGGGCGAAATTAAGGAAGGAGGCATGGCTAACCTGGCTATAGTTGATCTATCCAGGGTGTGGGAGGTAAAAGAGGAAGATTTTCTTTCTTTAAGTAAAAACTCACCCTTTATTGGTTGGAACCTTCCTGCAAAGGTGGAGCTTACTATTTTTAAAGGAAAATTGGTTTATAGCGAAGAATTAGAGAGGATGCGGAAACTTTAAAGATGGGTAAGAAAAAAATAATGATTCTCGGTGGAGGACCAAACAGGATCGGACAAGGTATAGAATTTGACTACTGTTGTGTTCAGGCAGCATTTGCTCTCAAAGAGGAAGGGTATACAGTTATTATGGTAAACTGTAATCCAGAAACAGTCAGCACAGATTACGACACCTCAGATAAGTTATACTTTGAGCCATTGACCGTTGAGGATGTTCTGAATATCTATGAGAACGAAAAACCACAAGGAGTTATTGTTCAATTTGGGGGACAGACTCCTTTAAACATAGCCCGGGATTTAACGAGAGAAGGTCTTCCTATAATTGGCACTTCTCCAGAGAGCATAGACAGGGCAGAGGACAGAGGAAAATTTTCTCAGCTTATTCAAAAGTTAAAATTAAAACAGCCCCCTAACGGGACAGGTAAATCTTTTGCAGAAGCAAGAGATGCTGCCAGAAAAATAGGCTATCCTGTTCTGGTCAGGCCTTCTTATGTGCTGGGGGGAAGAGCTATGGAGATAGTTTATGATGAGAGGTCTCTGGAGGAATACATGCGCGAGGCTGTAGAGGTATCACCCGCCCATCCAGTTCTCATAGATAAATTCATAGAGGATGCAATTGAAGTGGATGTTGATGCTGTAGCTGATGGAGAAAAATGCGTTATTGGGGGAATTATGGAGCATATCGAGGAAGCAGGAGTTCACTCAGGAGATAGCTCTTGCAGTCTTCCACCTTACACACTATCAAAAGAGATCATTCAGGAGTTAAAAAGACAAACCTATGCTCTTGCTGAAGAGTTAAAAGTAGTTGGTCTTTTAAATATCCAGTTTGCCATAAAAAATAAAGAAATTTACATATTAGAGGTTAATCCAAGAGCGTCCAGAACAGTTCCTTTTGTAGGAAAGGCAACCGGAGTTCCCCTGGCTAAGATAGCAGCTAAAGTAATGGTTGGGAAGAAATTAAAGGAGATAGGTTTTACCAGGGAAAAGGAAATAACTCATATTGCGGTGAAAGAGGCAGTTTTTCCATTTATCCGGTTTCCCGGTGTAGACATCATTCTGGGACCGGAGATGAGATCGACAGGAGAGGTTATGGGTATCTCGGATAGTTTTGGTATTGCTTTTGCCAAGGCTCAAATGGGAGCAGGACTTCCTTTACCTTTGAAGGGAACTGTTTTTATTTCTGTGGCAGATAAACACAAACCATCTATTGTTCCTCTTGCTCGTCAACTGCAGGAGATGGGATTTAATTTAGTGGCAACTTCAGGGACAGGTGCCTTTCTCAAAGAAAATGGTATCAAAGTTAAGATAGTTAAGAAAATTGCTGAGGGACGTCCCAACATTGAAGATTATATAAAAAACAGAGAAATTGACCTTATTCTTAACACTCCTATTGGAAAAGGTCCAAAGTTTGACGAGTACAGGATTCGCCGGGAGGCAACCATTCGTCAAATTCCCATCATCACCACTATTCCAGGGGCAAGAGCTGCAGTGGATGGGATTAGAGCTATGAAAAGTGGAAAAATCTCTGTAAATCCTCTACAGGGGTATCATTC
Source organism: uncultured bacterium (assembly GCA_965613085.1). Classification (GTDB taxonomy): domain Bacteria; phylum Aerophobota; class Aerophobia; order Aerophobales; family B3-G15; genus CBFDTW01. The sequence continues at coordinate 13,431 of CBFDTW010000003.1, forward strand.
CCTCAATTCGGGTAGTATTTTTTAACCCAGGGGGTTATGTCATCCTCTTCTATCCTGATAATTCTCATCTCTCTTTCTGCTGACTCCGGTGAGTCGGAAGCATGAGCTCCATTTTTTATCACATCATGGCCGAAATCCTTCCTCACCGTTCCAGGGGCAGCTTCTGCAGGGTTAGTCTCCCCCAGAACTCTTCTGATTTTTGCAATGGCTCCCTCTCCTTCATAAACAAGAGCAAGGCATTTTTCCGGGCCGGGTTCCTCTCTTTCCTCAAGAGTTGCTCTGCGTGGATCTTTTCCTGTCATGAAGTGAACTATCTTATTAAATTCATGTTCAGCCTTAAATATTTTTAACTGTTCGGCTATTTTTTCCTCTATTCCCGGCGGAAGTTCAAAATCTAACTTTTCCTCAAGAGCTGCTCGCACTTCTTTAATTAAAGACTTTTTCATCTTTTCTGCTAATCTTCCCTTTATAGGGGCATAAAACTCTTCAGCCTGGTTGATTCCCATATGGATAACTCTTGCTCCTACAATAAAAAGACCGGTCTGGGAGAACCTATCTATTATATTTCCTGCCCTGGAACTCAGCTCTTGAAAGCTATCTGGTTTTATAAGTACCAGAGTCCTCTCTGGTATAGTTCCAGGAGGGTAGGAGATAACATTTTTCAGAAGACCTCCATCACTTGCTGAATACTTAGCCCATACTTTCAGTTCCTTTTCTACCTCGTCCTTAGTGGTTCCTATAAGTACTGCTGGTTCGAAATATTTAATCTCGCCATTTTCCTCAATGTAGTCTCCATAAGTGCCTCTTATGGTTTCCCCTATGGATACCCTGGTGATATGACCTACTACTCTTTTAAGTTCTTCAATGGCGTTTTCTCCCTCGAAGAGAAGAAGCATCACTCGAGGGTAAAATCCATTTTTATCTTTTGGTAGATAATTTTCGTAAAGGTACTTCTCGATTTCCTTTATTATTTTTCTTTTCTTTTCATCCTTTCTACAAGATGAAACAAGAATCTGAGCGTATTCTTTTACCAGCTGTTCACTTGGAGCAAACATTCGAGCAGCGACAAGACTTAACCTTCCCCAGGAAAGGAGGCGATTTATAACTCCTCCTGTACGTGATTTCCTAATAGTATAAGGATTAATTAGTACATAACCGAGTTCTTTCGCCATTTGTCTCACCTTACCTGTGATACTTTATAATATACATAACCGGGGCTAATGTCAATAAAACGCGCATTAAAGTCAGAAGTTGTGCTCATGGAAAACAGGAGTCTATAGTTTGACAAAAAGATACGAAATGGTGTAATATAGCTTCAGGTTGGATTATACAGGAGTGCTAAACGTGTAACTAATTTTTATCGTAGATGGGATTGTAAGATGTCATAAAACTTCGTCAGGAAATAAAAAGCTTACAAAGGGGAGAAAGAATAATGTTTGATACACACGCACACCTTGCAGATTCTCGCTTTAAGGAAGATAGAGATCAGGTTATTAAAAATGCTGTGCAGAAAGGAGTGTCAGGGATTATCTGTGTTTGTTCTGACTTTGAAGAGCTCGATGTGTTCTGCCGGCTGCTTGAAGAATACGATTTTATCTATGGAGCTGCGGGGATACATCCCCATGATGCATCCAGATACAGGGAGTTACAGCCAGAACTTTACAGAGCATTAATGCAGGATAAAATTGTCGCCCTGGGAGAGATAGGTCTTGATTACTATTATGAAAACTCACCTCGAGATGTTCAGAAGAAAGCTTTCAGGTCCCAGCTTGTCCTGGCCAAGCAAAAAAATCTTCCTGTAATAGTTCACTGTCGAGAGGCAATGAAAGATGCCTTAAGCATCCTTCAAGATGAGGAGATTCATCGGGGGGTAATGCACTGCTTTTCAGGAACCGAAAATGATATGAGGATCTGTCTTGATATGGGTTTATATATATCTTTAGCAGGACCTGTAACTTTTCCCAGAGCCTCAAAATTGCAAACCATAGCACGTCTTCTCCCCATGGAGAGATTATTAGTGGAAACTGATTCTCCCTATCTTGCTCCCCAGCCTGTAAGAGGAAGAAGAAACGAACCTTCCTTTGTAAGGTATATTATCGAGAAAATAGCTTCTTTAAGAGAAATTCCTGAAGGGAAATTAAGCCAGATTACTTCACAAAATGCCAGGAGATTGTTTAACCTGTTATAGCCCCTATACAAAAAGTCGGGATATAGTTTTTTAAGAGTAAGCTTTTTCTTTTGCGGACAGAAAATAGACTCCTATAAAAAGCAAGAAAATACCTAAAACTTGCATAACCGTAACCAATTCTCCCAGAACAAAAAAGCCCAGTAGTGCAGCAAAAAAAGGTGTTGAAAGCTCAAGTGCAGAAGATTGAGCAGCTTTAATACGTTTTAACCCTTCATAGTAGAGTATATATCCTCCCCCAACCGTAATTCCTATTAGCACCTGGTAAATATTAGAGACAACTATTGAGGAGGTTAAGACCAGATAAGTCATAAATATAGCTGAAGCGATAAGGAATCTGTAAAATGTAACAACGCCTGCATTCATATTCTTAAGGTACTTCCTTGCCACCACACCTGTGGTTGCCCAGGCAACCGTTGCAAACAGAACAAACAGGTCATATACAGTTCCCAATTTTAATGTGGACAAATTTTTTAAGGTTTTCGTAGTAACCAATAACCCTGCTATAACCATAAAACCAATCCCCGCGTAATCAAATTTTGTTAGTTTATCTTCCTTTAAATAAAAAAATCCAATAAAGATAATAAAAATTGGCTGCATATGTCCTATCAGGACTGCATTTATTACCGGGACTTTAGTTAGAGCGAAAAGATACATTAAATCAGCAAACAACGTTCCAGCAAATGCAATATAAACGAGGATTGAAAGCTGTTTTTTATTGACCCTTAGATCAGCTCTGTTAGTAATAAGGCTGTAAATTAAAGCAACTAACGTAACAAACATCGCTCTGATGGCAGAAGTTTTGAGAAAATCTGTATTTGCATAAGACAATTTGGCAAAAATGGGCTCAAAAGCCCATGCTATACTTGCTCCCAGTGTTGCTAAAATTCCTACTTTTTTTACAGACATAAAAGAGAATTTATTTTGACCAGAGATAATGTAAAAAATATTAATATTTTTTCTTAAGTTGTCCAATTTAAATTTAAATGCCGTCATGAATTTGACAAAACGCTACATTGAGCTACATTTAGCTGAGGGTTAAGCTATTATAGCCAAATAATTTCTGCTTTCTGATTATTGTAAAAAAAGAGGAATGAGATGAGTGTTTTGCTGGTTGACCCGCCCTGTGGGTCAAGAGTGTGGGAGCCTCACAGTGAACATCTTGGGTTGGGGTATCTTGCTGCCGAACTTCGACAGGAAGGACATGAGGTGGAGATAATGGATGCCGGACTTTTGCGCTGGTCTGTAAGAAAGACCTGTCGAGAGATTTTAAAAAGAAAACCGGCTATTCTTGGAATCTCTGTTGTGCAGCCTGCGATTAAGAATACCCTTTTTATAGTAAAACTTTTAAGAGAGCAGGGATTAAAATCGCATATCTGCGTAGGAGGACATTTCCCAACTTTAAAGACCGAGGTTTTACTGGAAAAATGCTCTCTTATTGATTCTGTGGTATATGGGGAAGGGGATATCACTTTTCCTCTTCTTGTAAAAAAACTCCTCGAGAAGGATAACTGGAAGGACATTAAGGGGATTGGCTACAGAGAAGAAGATAAAATCAGAATAAACCCTCCTCAACCTCTGGTAGAAAACCTTGATAATTTACCTTTTCCTGCAAGAGATACTCTTCCTCTTGTTTTAAGGTGGGGAAGAAATGCCATGGCCATTACCAGCAAGGGTTGTTACGGAAGGTGCATCTTCTGCGGTCCACGAGCTTTTTACCAGAGGTCTCCTGGCAGGAAATGGAGAGGAAGGAGCGCAGAAAATATTGTGGAGGAGCTTAAACTTTTGCATAAAAACTGGGGGGTAGAGACTGTTGATTTTCTGGATGATAACTTCTTTGGGCCAGGAGAAAAAGGTAGAAAGAGAGTAGAAGATATTGCAAGGAGTATAATAAAGGAAAATCTTCCTCTTAGATTCAGTATTGAATGTAGGGTGGATAATGTAGAAAAAGAGCTTTTTTCCCTATTGAAAAAAGCAGGTCTTTATGAAGTGAGATTGGGGGTTGAATCAGGTGTTCAGAAAATACTGGACAGATATCAAAAAGATACAGATGTGGAGGATAACAGAAAAGCTATCAGGATTTTAAAGAATTTAGATATAGATTGCCGCATTGGATTTATCCCTGCTGATCCCTGGATGAGCTTTGAAGATTTTCTGGAAAATGGACAGTTCCTGCATGAGATGGGAAGCCCTACAGCTTTTAACATCACCCGTCTTTCTGTAGTTGCCGGAACTCCTCTTGAGGAAATTCTCAGAAAAGAGGGAAAACTCATCGAGAGGTCATTTTATGATTTTGACTATCATTTTTCCGATAAGAGAGTAAAAATTTTATACAGCATATACCGGGCGATACAGATTACCCAAAACCTTTATCATCGCTTTATCAGCAGAATAGATATAAGCTTACGGGATTTGAAATATTACTTGAGAAGAAAAAAATTCACACCTCCCAGCATCTCTGTCTCTCAATAATATGGACCACCCTCCATCCTTTTTCTTTCAATTTTTCTCCTATAAAGCGGCGATGACATTTCCAGGGAAGTTTCTCTGCACATACCAGAGCCGAATTTGCTTTAATAGATATTTTTTCCAGGTTTTCTATCCCTTTTTTAAAAAGTTCACTCCGCGTATATTCTTCATAACCACCTTTTCTATATCCTCCGAGTTCCCTGCCAAGGTAAAAATAGCGAATATTTTTTTCTTTAAGGAATTTTTGTAAATTTTCCTTTTTGAAATGTTCCCACTTGCTGGTGGGGAATCTACGAACATCAATTACAGCTTTAATATTATAGAGCTTTAAAAGTTCTATAAACTCATCCTGTGTTCTGTTGCTTGTTCCAAGAGTATAGACTTTCTTAGATTTAATACTCATCACTTAAAAGATGGATATTACCCGCCCTTACATTCTTTAATCCTTCCTTTTTGCAAACTTCAAGACATCTTCTGACATGATTTTTGGAGGTTGTTGGTAGATCATGCATGTAAAATTGAGGATAAAAGGCGAGTAATGCATAGGGGATCTCCGGGTTAAGAGAGGTTATAAAACGGGCAATTCCTCTTACCTCTTCCTCATCAACATAGCCTGGCACAAGAAGGGTACTGGCTATAAGAAAAGGAGGCTGGGGTCTTTTATCCGTAAAAGAGGAAAGATATTTAAAATTTTCCAGAGTTCTTTTGTTGCTTACACCACAAAGGGCAAGATTAACCTCCTCATTCCAGGCCTTAAGGTCGAACTTAATGCATCCTCCAGACTCAAGAGAAATTTTTGCCATCTCATCAAGAAATTTTTCTGATAAACTTCCGTTTGTTTCCCAGCAAATACGCAATATCTGATCTTTTCTTTTTTCTCTGGCACCTCGTGCTACTCTCAAGGAATGATCGATCTGGCAGGAAGGGTCTCCACCAAAAAAACAAATACAGGAGGTGCGGGCATCAACAGCATCTATAAGTTCTTCAGGGGATATGCTCTGCCGGGCAAAGATGTCCTCTCTCCAGTGCCAGTTCTGACAGAAAAGGCAGTTAAATGAACATCCATAATAAAAAACTGCAAGATTTTTGTACCCGTATTCCGGTCCTTTAGTATGAGAAAAGCTGGGATATCCTGCGCCAGATCCTCCTGCACATACCCAATCTGCTACACAATTTGTGGGAAGGTTGTCATAATACCAGCTAAGATAGCCTTTTGAAGAAGATGCTCCTTTTAATCTCCCCTCTTCATTTTTCCTTAATCCACAGAAGCTCTTTTCTCCGGAAGAAATCCTGCAACTGTTGACACAGAAGTGGCAGGGAATACCCTGGTTGTCACGGGGGGATTTCGGAGGAAGATTAAAGTCTTCTCTTGTTTTCTCATGAGCTTTGTTTATAAAGACTTTAGCTTTCTCAAAATTCTCTCTTATGCATTCTCCGCATACTCCTAATGTTGAAGAAATTAAAAAAGATTCTTTCCCGCAGACAAGACATTTTACTTTTTTAAATTTTGTGACCATCTACGGTAATCTTTTAACTTCCAGCTAACATTAGCTTTTTCTTTTCCCATAGCAAGATCAGGTATACCACAGCGAGCTGATGTACAAGAAAGGCAGTTGCCCTTGCAATCTGTTGCCGGATAAAATTTATTATTTTTTCTTATATAGATGGGAATATCTATTCCCTCGCAGTTAGTGGAGCTCATAAATTCCCTGTTCAGGCCCCGAACTTCTCCATCAATCACTTCATATTCCATGCAAAGAGCAAAGGTGAGGTTTTTTCTCTCACAGATATTGCGCAACCTGTCAAATATTTTCTTTCTGTAATCAATATCAGCATGCAGGTAACCATCTATATTTTCCCTGTAGAGCTTCTGGTAGCTCCACCTGCATCCCGTACCAAATTTTTTATCTATGTTACTTAGAATATAATCAGATATTTTAAGAGGGATATCAAGACAGCTTGCCACTATATGTGTACATCCTGCCTCTTTTGCTCTTTTTATAATCTCCTCCATCTGTCTTGGCTCATCGGTTATATAAGGGAAAACAGGATCTATGCGGCATACAGAAAACATCCCGTTTTCTGATAAAAGCTGGATATTTTCAAAAAGTTCACTGGTCGTTGCACCACCTGGAACAAGAATTTTCCTTAAATTTTCCTGAGGGGTAAGTATGGATACTTGCCCAAAACAGTGAGGGTGATTTTTCATAATTTCAATAGCTTCTGCTGGAATTTTGGCTTTGGTTATAAATTCTATAGGGATATTTCTTTCCACAAATACCTGAATAATTTTTTCAGATAATCGATACAGACTGTTGAGAGGCTGAAAAGGGTCAGTTACTGGAGATAAATACCCGCAGGATGCAACATCAATGGAATCAAGTTGCTCAGCAACAGTTTTATCAAAATCTTTAGCCACCACAATTATCCCTTTTTCCTTAAAAAGTTGAAAATGCCCAGGAAAAGAAAGGCTGTAACAGAAAAAACAGCCTATTCCACATCCATTGTAAGGATTAATAAGCAGACGCTCTGCTGTGCATTCCCTTTTTCCTGGCCACCATCCGTGGAGTTGTTTTTTTGTAGGGACAAGAATATGGGGTTGAGGCTGCTTTATTACCTCATATTCTTTCTTGTTTATCTTTATCAAAGCCATCTTTAATCCTTAATACGTAAAGGTCAAAGCCATCTTTAACTTCTTTTACTTTGCCCTGGAAAATATCACCCTCAGAATAGTATCCGGCAAAAAAGATTTTCCCGTCAATTTCCGGGGCCTGAAAAAAGGTGTGTCCTTCTCCTTCTTTTAATCTTGAATTGGCAAAATCTACCATTACTGGATAAGTTTTACCTATCCTTTTCAGATTTTTTTCCACAGTTATTAATTTTTGTACCTTTAAGATGATTTCCTTTCTCTTTTCCTTAACCTGAGATGGAACCTGATGAGGTAGGGAAAAGGCAGGAGTGTATTTTTCTCTTGAATAAGTAAAAACTCCCACCCAGTCAAATTGCAATCTTTCTACATCTTTTAAAAGCTTTTCAAAATGATGCTCTTTTTCTCCAGGAAAACCAACCATCAAACTGGTGCGAACAGCAACTTCAGGAAAAGCCTCTCTCACTTTATCTATTATCCTTAAAGATACCTCAAAGGGAGGGCGCTTCATTAATTTGAGAATCTCATCATGGGTGTGCTGAAGAGGTATGTCAAGGTATCTACATATTTTTGAGGAGTTTTTCATTACCTGGATTAACCCAAAGTCAAAGTGAAGAGGATGAAGGTAAAGAAGTCTTATCCATTCTATACCCTTAATTTTTTCCAGTTTTTCAAGCAAAAGCAAAAGATAGGATTTCTCACCTCTATCCTGGCCGTAAAAAGTAGTATCCTGAGCAGTTAAAATTAGCTCCTTAACTCCCATTCTAACAAGATTTTCAGCTTCTTTTACCACATCATTTACCTCCCTACTTCTGAAATTTCCTCTCAACCGTGGAATGAGGCAATAAGAACACCTGTTGGAACACCCTTCGGCTATTTTAAGATAGGCATACCCGGGGGGAGTAGAAACTAATCTGGGAAAATTGGAATTATAAATAAATCTTGGCTCGGATACAGAAAATATGCGTTCTTCCTTAACAAAAATATCTTCTACGATTTTATCTATCATGTAAAAATCGGATGTTCCAAGAAGAGCATTTATCTGAGGAAATTTAAAAAATAACTTTCTTTTTTCCAGCTGGGGCAAACACCCACACACGATTAACCTCTGGTGAGGAGACTTTTGCCCTGATATTTTAGAGATGAAATCATAACTTTCCTTTCTCGCAGCATTAATGAAGCTACAGGTATTTATGATTATAATATCAGCAAGTTGCCAGGAAGATGTTAAGGTATACCCTTCCTCTCCCAGCTTTCCCAGGATAAGTTCACTATCAACAAGATTTTTTGGGCAACCTAAGGAAATAACGCTTACCATAATGTTTTTTTTACTTTTTACCTTATTCTGCATACTCATCAAGGTTTATCTCCATCCCGTCACTGGCTGCAATGACTTCTGTCCCCAATTTTTTCTGGAGGTTTTGAGCTACCTCCCAGGGTTTTTTCTGGAGCATGGTCATCCCGAAATGGGTTAAAATAGCAAGTTTTGGTTTGTTGAAATTTATTATCTTCTCGGCATCTTTCAGGCTTAGATGGTCAACATCTTCTCTCGGTTTAAATCTTACCACATTAATGATAATAATTTTTCCCGGATAGTGTCTCTCTAATCCTTCAAAGTAACGAGTATCAGTTATAAGAGAAACGGAGAGCCCTTTAAAGTTTATATTTAAACCATAAGTTTCCACTCCATGTTCATGTCTTACAGGTGTTGTAAAGGAGATATCCTTTAAACTGTAGGTGGTCTTTTCTTTAAGAATTTCTATCCTTTCCGGGAAGTCCCGAAGATAATGAAATATCACTGCATCTTCTCCTTCCAGGGCATCTTGAGGAACAAATAAAGCCCCTCTTTTTTTAAATCCTCCTTCTGTCATTGCCTCTATCATTACGTTTATATCTCCTGAGTGATCAAGATGCTTATGGGTGAGAATTATTGCATCCAGTTTTGTGGGATCAAGTCGAGGTCTGGATCTGGCACACCTCACAAGAGAGCCGGGTCCGGGATCTATTAAAATGTTGGTGTCGTTTAAACTGAACCACATTCCACCCGATGATCTGAGCTGCCTTATCATAACCACCCTTGCACCAGCAGTTCCCAGAAATTTTATCTTCCCCAATTTGCCTTCCTGTTCAACAAAAGACTTAGTAAAAATATAAAACAAATACCCCAAAGGTCAACAATCCTCAGTCTGCAAAGAAAATCTGTGGTTTTTCTTTTGAAGAGTGTGGGGTGAGGAAGGAGACAAGAAAAACAAGGAAAGTTCCTATGACCACACTCACTATCGAGGAGTCCCATCCCAGGTATCTGTCAGGAATCCCGGGAATAAATTTGCTTGCCATATAAAAACCCTCTGAGATAGCAAGTGCTGTTATCACTCCAGTGTTGGTAACTCTTTTCCAGTAAAGAGAGATTAAAAGAACGGGGGTGAGCTGGGCAAATCCTCCAAAAGCTACAAGACCTATACTTACAAGACTTCCTGGTTGAAGAAGACTGGCAAGATAAGCCAGAATAGCAAAAATAGCCACCGCCAACCTTCCTATCCGGTCTTCTTTTTTACTGCTGGCTTTGGGATTCAAAGCTTTTTTGTATATGTCGCGGGTAAGATAGCTGCTGGCTGATAAGAGCATGGAGTCCGAGGAAGACATCATTGCAGCCATTGCTCCAGAAATGATGATAGCAGAAAACCAGAAAGGTGTGTACCTATCCAGCATTACTGAAAGAACCATATCTGCTTTTTTCAGTCCAGGTACATCTCCTGCTCCCCAGGCTCCAATGAGGAAAGGTGGTAAGAATAACAAAAGACAGAGAAAAGGCCAGAGAACAAAAGATCTGTGAAGAGTCTTTTCCGATTTGCCGGTAAAAAATCTCTGATTAATCTGGGGAAAGCAGATAACCCCCAGGGCTACACTGATAGCAGCTGACCATATCATCTGAGGTGTCCATGGTTGACCCAGGGTAAATACTCTTTTTGCCTGGGATAGAACTTTTGAAGCAGCAGTCTCTGGACCACCAATAGCCCTCCCGATAAATATAAGGGCAAGCCACACACATACAATCATAAAAAGACCCTGAAAGGTGTCCGTCCAGGCTACCCCCCTCATCCCACCTAAGACCACGTAGATAAGCATAAATAAAGTGATGAGCGCTGCTCCCACAGGATAAGAGATGAGTCCATGGGTAAGGCCGGCCAGGGCATATCCAGCTCCCATCTGCTGAAGCATTATATAAGGAAGGAGCCAGAAAAGGGAAACTACAGAAATGGTCATTCTTAAAAAGGAGGAGCCAAACCTGTCCTCCAGCATCTCTCCCAGAGTTATATAATGATACCTCTGTCCTAATTTCCATTGTTTGCTACCTATAAGGTACCAGAAAACAGGCACCAAAAATCCATCCATTATTCCCATCACCAGCAGCCATTCCATTCCAGTAGAATAAACCTGTCCTGCTCCACCGAAAAAGGTAAAAGCCGACATAAGGGTAGCAAACATGGTGAGCAAAAGCACAAAGGTTCCCAGACTCCTGCTGGCAAGAAAGTAATCTTCGGGTTCTCTCTTTGTAAAACGATAACCCCTTAAGCCAATAAGAAGGGTTATTGCCATGAATATTAATATAATGACAAACTGGATAATCTCTTCGTTCATTTATTGCTTTTTTGTTTGCCCCAGTAAGTTTTTACAAATAACCAGAAAAGAAAAATCAAAAAAAGGAGCCAGCCAATATGATACCAGACCCATACCGGAATCCCTATAAAACAGGAGGATGATCCCCAGAAAAACCAGGGTATACCCATTACCATGGTGATAAAGAATACCACTATCCACAAGATTTTAATCTTTATTCTGGTCACTGGCATTCAGCTACCCGGGATTTAAATTTTTCCTCTTCGCTGTATATACATCCGCAATACTGCTGATGGTAAAGTCCCATGCTTTTTGAAAGTTCTCTACTTTCCCTCCAGCCTTTTCTGAAAGATTTAAGGTAAGGTTTAACCCTGAATTCTTCTCCCACACTTTTTGCCACATCTTTAATTAAATTCTGGTTCTGGTGGGGAGAAGCAATAAGAGTTGACCCGAAGTAATCGAATCTCCCCCTTCTGGCAAATATCGCTGCCTTTTTAAATCTCAAATAATAGCAAATTCTGCAGCGATAAGATTCTCTATAAACTACCTCCCGCAGAAACTCCTTCAACTCATATTTATCCTCGTAAATTACACGTATACCTGTTTCTTGAGCCCATTTTCTAACCGCTTCAAGCCTTTTTTGATATTCTTCGAAGGGATGGATATTTGGGTTATACCAGAGCCCCATTACCTCATCAAATTCTTCTCTCAAGCGGGGAAAACAAAAAACAGCACAGGGAGCACAACAAATATGAACCAAGATCTTCATCTTGAATGAAAACCCCTTTTCATTATTCTTTCCCCTTAAAGGGTTTACGGAAAGCATCCCGCATAAGCCTGCTCTGGCGTTCATAAGCAAGATGCGGGTCAGAAGGGTTGGTTAGCAAAGATATCTCCTGCGTTAAAAGTCTTGCCAGATGCATTACATAAGAGGAGCGATTTTTGGAAGCCTCCTTATATACAGGATGATCCCTGTTTATATGTATCACCGTCCCCTGAGTGAAACACTCCGGGCCATCCTCCCCAAAATGGTCAATCACACAGGTTACTCCAAATCTTGTTGCTTTAAGCTCCCTGACAAGGGCAGTAGTGGTGAGTGGTTTTATACTGGGTTTTTTCCTTTTCTTCTGGGGTTTTTTCTTTTCACCTCCTCTCTCTATCTCATCTATCCTTTCTCCCTCTTCAATTGACTCAGCCTGACCACTCATTTGCTCCTCTTTTTCCTTTTCTCCAGAAATTTCAATTTTTTTCCTCAAAACGCCGCTTTCCTCTCCTTCCTCCTCCCCTATAGGGGTCAGGTTAAGAGGGCAGAGTTCCGGGTTGTGGATTAGAGCATCCTCCACTCTTCGCATGGCTTCCTTTAATCTGCGATTTACCTTACGATTCTGTTTTTCATCAGATAGAATTTTTATCTCTTCCTTTACTCTTGCCACCACATTCCTCATCGCTTCCCGAAAGGCCCTGTACTCAGGAGAATCAACAATAAATCCGGTACGATCACTTGTTATGGGAAGAAAATCCGCGTTCACCACTCCATAGATTTTTTTGGCTATGCTACCTAAATTCTCCAGACCAAAAAACTCTCTTTTAATTGTAACATGTTTTACCTTGCACTCTATCCCGGGAGGTTTATCGGAAAAAGGACCTCTTGTCACAATAACTATTTCTCCATGAACAGGTCCATATTTTGTCCCTTCCATAAAGGGAACACTTCTTCCTGCAACATAAAAAGGAGTAATTCTTTTTCCATTAAGATATACAGAGAAATTATGCACACAAAGCGGAACTGTCTCTCTAAGGCGGCTCTTAATATCCTCTATCTTAAATTTTTTAGTAAGACCTGATAGAGTAACTCTGGTTCCATCGGGCCAGTCTGGAGAAGGAGTGAATAATCTAAGAGGAAGGTGCCAACTTCCTTTACTTTTTTTCCAGTCATTTTTATCAAATGTTACTGCTCCACAGAAACTACCTTTTTTGGTCCAGACTTCAAATCTCTTGCAGGCAGCAAGGCTTGCAAATTTCCCTATCCCAAATTGTCCAATCATTTCCCTGCCAAATCTGGGGGATTTTTTCTGTCTCCTTTTATGAGGAGAGCCAATATTAAAGTATTGCTTTAACCCCTCGAGGTCCATCCCATTTCCGTTATCCTTAACCACTATTTTTTTATCATCTACTATAATATCCACCCGGGTAGCATCAGCATCATAGGCATTATTAACAAGTTCTCTGATAAGTTCTATGCTCTCTCCATACAAACGCTCACCAATGGTAACGATGTGACTTTTATCCACCGTCACCGGAAGAGCCAAAATTTCCTCACTTTTCATTAAGACTCCTTTCTAACTGATTTTTTCTTTATGGCATACTCTCACAGACCTTCAATCTGGAATCAATTGTAGTATACCATGGTTCCTCTGTCAACGTTAGCTCTTGCTTTTTTTTAATTTTCTCCCTCAGTACTTTAAATTTCCGAGAAAATGGAGGGCTCTGTTTGCTATCTTATTAATATTTTGATATAAATAAATATAACCTGTCGAAAGGATAAAATGGATCGCGAAAAGTTTTTTGATGAGGTTAAAATATATGTTAAAGGAGGAAAGGGGGGGGATGGTTGTGTAAGTTTTCGCCGGGAAAAAGGTGTTCCACGAGGTGGTCCGGATGGAGGAGATGGAGGGGATGGAGGAAATGTAATTGTTAAGGTGAGCAGGAGAGTTTCAACTTTAATTTACTTTCACTATAAAAAGCATTTTGTAGCAGGAAATGGAAAAACAGGGGGAGGAAAGAATAAAAAGGGAAAAAGGGGAGAGGATATAGTACTTGAAGTTCCACCAGGAACTCTGGTCAAAGATGAAACAGGTAATCTTTTAAAAGATCTGAAAAAAGAGGAAGAGTATATAGTTGTAGCTCGAGGAGGGAAAGGAGGTAGGGGAAATGCTCAATTTAAAACATCCACCCACCAGGCTCCCAGAGAAGCTGAGAAAGGAGAGGGAGGGGAAGAGAGATGGATTAATTTGGAGTTAAAACTTATAGCTGATGTAGGAATTATTGGTCTTCCCAATGCAGGAAAGTCTACTCTTTTATCCAGAATCTCCAGTGCCCATCCCAAAATAGCTCCTTATCCTTTTACCACTCTCAGACCATATCTGGGAATAGTTAAAGTAGATGAGACAAACTCCTTCGTAGCTGCTGATCTTCCCGGACTTATTGAAGAAGCTTCCAGGGGGAAAGGACTGGGTGATAGGTTTTTAAGACATGTTGAAAGGAGTAAGGTTCTTCTTCACCTTGTAGATGTTGGAGAGAATTTTATTGAAGATCCTTTTAAAAGATTTCAAATTATAAACAGGGAACTTGAGCAATTTAATCCTGATCTTTTAAAAAAACCTCAGATAGTGGCAGGTAACAAATTAGACCTTCCAGGTGCGAGGGAAAGACTCAAGAAACTGAAGAAAAGAATAGGTGGCAGGTACCCTGTAACAGGGATATCCTGCAGGACTGGCGAAGGAATAAATAAATTAATTATTATGCTGAAAGACCTTGTAAAGGAGGAAAAAAATAGAAAGGATTGACTTGATCCGCGGGGCTAAAAATCTGGTGGTAAAGGTAGGAGGCTCTCTTCTGCTAAGAGAAAATGAGCCTGATCTTTCTTTTATTAAAGAGCTTGTTGATTCAGTTACCGAGCTTATAAAGGAAGGGAAAAAGGTAGTTCTGGTATCATCGGGAGCCATTGCTCTTGGTAAAAAAGAGGTTGGTTCTGGCAGTCCATTTGGCGGTGCCGAAACTATTCCTCCCAAACAAGCCCTTGCCAGCATTGGTCAAATAAAACTTATGGACCTTTACTGCAAGTTCTTTAAAAGACATTCTCTATCAGTGGGTCAGATTTTGTTAAGTGCGGGAGACTTTTTCCATCATTCCACTTATATTAATGCTCGCAATACCTGTCTCTTATACACATCTGACGCTGCCGACGAAGGCTTAGGTGTAGA
>CBFDTW010000004.1:0-27775 GCA_965613085.1 uncultured bacterium
TTTCAAGCAGAAGACGGCATACGAGATCATGCCTAGTCTCGTGGGCTCGGAGATGTGTATAAGAGACAGGTTCAGGTGCTTGCCAGCTTTATTCCACAGGGAAAGGACAGGGAAAAATTTTATTCATCTACTTCCAACAGGATTCTGCTGGAGCCTGTTTTTTATGCTCCCCTGATTGAGGTAAGCTACGAGGAGCCTGTATATCCGGTTCTGCCTTTCAGATTAGAGGGAAAGCTCACCTTAGAGGGGCTACCTCTGGTGGAGTATCCAGTTAAGATAAAAGCAGGCCAGAGGATAATTCAGGTAAGGAGTGACTCGCAGGGAAGGTTTCAAACCCGGCTGTCCCTGCCAGCCGGTGCAGGTAGAATTTTTCCTTTAAGTGTTTTCACTCCTCCCAGGGGTGCAATTGCCCCCGCGAGCTTAATTATAAATATTCCTGTAACTTATAAGGTACCCTCTATGGTGCTTGATTTGCCTCTGATAGCAGCTCCCCCTTTCCCCTTAGAGCTTAAGGGAGAGGTTGAGCTTAAGGGTGATGTTATGAAAGGTGCAATGGTGAGGGTGGTTACAGAAAAAAAAGATGTAACCACTACTGTTAAAGGGAAAAGTTTTAAAGTGAAATTTAATATCCCTCTTTTAAGATTTTCAGGGTGGGAGAGGATAAATGTTTTCTTGCGTCCACGAGAGGCCTGGATTTTGTCTTTAGATCGAGAAGAGAAGGTTTTAGTGATTAACCCTTTTACCCTGCTTCCTATTTTCTCTCTTTTAGCTATCTTTATTGGCATAACTCGTAAAAAAGAAAAAAAAGTGAGGGAAATTGAAGGAGTAGAAAAGAAAGAAGAAAAGGTAGCCGCAGAGGAAATAACTGCCGGAGAAAAAGAAATAGCGGAGCCTGTGAGGATATATCTCCAGGCAACAGACCTTGTGGCTCATATTACCGGTATTCACCAGGCCTTAAGTCATACCATAAGGGAGTATCTGGAACTGGTGAGAGGCAGGCTGGGGGAGAAAGAAAAGGATTTTGAGTTTATCTCATTTGTTGCGGAGAAGTGTCTCTATGCTCCAGGGGGAGTGAGTGAGGAAGAAGTGAAGGAGGTAGAGAAGCGGTTTGACCGATTAGTCAGTTAATCGGTTAGCCGGTTAGCCGGTTAGCCGGTTAGCCGGTTTGTCAGTTATGTTCGTTCAACGGTCGAGGTTCAACATTAGTTAGGTAAAAAGGGAAAAAGATGAAAGGAGCATTAATTTTAGGGTGTCTGGCAGGAGTAGTGGTGGTGATGTTTCTGATACGTTTTTTTCCTCCCTTTGATGATTTTCATCTGGATAATCCTTTCTGGAATGGACTGAAAGATTTTCAAAAAGAAACCAAAGCATTTTCCACAGATTCTTTATCCGGTACTGAGCTTTTTCGTTTTCCCTCTGAAACTGTCCTTTTTATAATTGGCCCTTCAGGCACTTACAACAGTGAAGAGATATCAATCATTTCAAGATATATTAAAGCAGGAGGTGTGCTTATTTTAGCTGATGATTTCGGCTCAGCTAACTCCATCCTTAAAGGTTTGGGGCTGAAGACGCGTTTTTCTCATCATCTGGTGGTGGATCCTCTTTTTCGAGGTAAATCCTCTCCTTTGGTAAAAGCTGTAGATATAAAAGGTCCTTTGGCTGATATTAAGAGTTTGATGTTTAACTATCCTACCTCTCTAAAATTCAACAGGCTGGAAGGGAAAGTTCTTGCTACATCCAGTTCTTTTAGTTTCTTCGATGATAATTTAAATGGAAAAAGAGAAAAGGGTGAGGATAACGGACCTTTTCCAATGATAGGAGAGGTTGGTTACGGAAAGGGGAAAATTTTACTCATCGCTGACTCCAGCCTGTTCATAAATTCTATGCTAAATGAGGAGGAAAACCGGAAATTTTTAAAAACTATTATTAAAGAAAAAAAGGTGTTTATTGATACTTCCCATCATCCTATGACTCTTTTCCCAAAAATGAAGAAGATACAGATAAAAATCTATCAGATTGCCTCCAGATTTGAGATAAGATATTCCATTTTTCTTGTTCTGGTGATACTCACTGTATGGATGAGGTTTAAAAAGAAAAAGATACAGCCTGAAGGGGACATACAAGATATTTTGCAAAGACATCCTGATTGGGATAGGGAAATTTTAAAAAACGTTCAACGGTCGAGGTTCAACATTGATCGGTTTTAGTCAGTTGAGTCGGTTGAGGGGCGATGAGGTTAAAAACAAAAAGAAGGGGGGTAAAAATGGATGAGGGAACAAGAAACAAGCATCCAGAGCTTGTCCATGATATCTTAGAGGAGATAACATCAAAGGTGATAGGGAAAGGGAGGATAATAGAAGCCCTTCTTGTAGCTCTTTTGTCCGAGGGGCACATTTTACTTGAGGGAAACCCGGGCACGGGGAAAACTTTTATTGCAAGCTGTTTTGCAAAGGCCATAGGAGGGAATTTTCACAGATTGCAGATGACACCGGATCTTTTACCTGCAGATATTCTGGGAACCTCTGTTTTTAATCCTAAGGAAGCCACCTTTCAAATAAGAAAAGGTCCCGTGTTTACCAACATTTTATTCTGTGATGAGCTAAACAGAGCAACTCCAAAAGCACAGGCTGCCCTTTTAGAAGTTATGCAGGAGAGACAGGTTTCAATTGAAGGAGAAACTTTCCCTCTTCCCTCTCCTTTTGTTGTAATTGCCACTCAGATTCCCTTTGGAGGTGCAGGAACCTACCCTTTAACCGAGGTTCAAATAGACCGCTTTGCCTTTAAAATAGAGATAGATTATCCTTCTTTTTCTGAGGAGATGGAGATAATCTCTCGCATTGATGAGCTTGAGGCACCCGAGATTAGGGCCCGGGCAAAACCTGAGGACCTTCTGGTAGAGATTGATAGGGTAAAAAAAGTACATATCTCTGACAGGGTAAAAGAGTACATTCTGATGTTAGTTGATGGGTTAAGGAAAAAAGATTCTGTAAGAATAGGACCAAGTCCCAGGGCATCTATATGGCTTTTCAAAGGAGCAAGGGCAAGAGCCTATCTTCAGGGAAGAGATTACGTTATACCCGATGATGTGAAACAGATTGCGCCCTTTGTCCTCTCCCACAGAGTTGTTTTAGCTCCCGAGGCAGAGATGGAGGAGATCTCAGAGGATATGCTTATTCAGCAAGCTTTGAAGGAAACACTGGTTAAGAAAGAATGAACCTGAACATTGGGTTTCTTACCGAGAGAGGGTGGAAGGTTCTTCTTATACTGTTAGCTTGTTGTGGACTTGCGGCTTTGTTTGTAGACCCTTTTCTTGTAGCTTTAGCTTTAAGTATCGGAGGATTTCTTTTTTATGATTATAAAAAGGCCAAAAGAGCTGTAAAAAGATTAAAAGAGCTGGTTAAGTTTAACTCAAACAGTGTGAGGGTAGTTTTAGTTGCCGGGCAGAGCAAAATCATCAACCTTTCCTGTCAGGCTACAACAGAGCTTGTGGTAAGCTTATCCTTTCCCTTAAAAGAGGCAAGAATAAGGCCGGATCAGATAAGAGGAGGAAAATATAATCTTGAGCTGTTAGTCTCATCAGAGCTCTCGGGTAACTATACCGCAGATAAAATAAAAGCAGAGGTTTTTGGCCCTTATAGACTGACAAAAAAAGAGGGAAATATTCCTTTTGATCTTTCCCTTAAGGTTCTTCCCCGGGTTATGGTTGTCCTGGTTCGGGCAACACTTTTTCTTTTGCGGGAAGGAAGAGGAGGGGCAGGGGAAATTCCTGTACCATTTAAGGGACCTGGAACAGAGTATGCTGACACAAGAGAGTATATTCCAGGAGATACGCTTCATCATGTTGACTGGAAGGCAACTGCTCGATGTGGAAGGTTGATGGTGAAGGAGTTTTTCCGGGAAGCGGGTCAGGGGGCTCATGTAATTTATGATATAAGAGCTGCAGGGCCTGTATCTCAAGATAAGCTTGCTACTAACTTCCTCAATACCTGTCTGGGAGCTGCCGAGCAGGGGTATCCTTTAGGAGTTACCGTTCAAGATGGGGAAAAAGTGATTTTGCATTCTGTAGAGCAAAACCCCCGTAAAATTTTAAAAATGGCTATGGGGTATGTGCTTGAAAGTATGAAAGTTGACCTTGAGGATATTGATATTTTAATTGACCCTTTCTCTTCCTTTGAGATAAAAAGATTTTTAAATAGAATGAAAGAGAAAAAAGTCAAAAGGGTACTTGAGTTTGAGGCAAAAGTAATCCGGAACAGACTAAGTGAGCCTTATAGATTTTTGGCCGGCCTATCCCGTCAAATGAATGAGGAAAGGCAGTTTTTGTTAATCAGCCAGCTGGCTGGTGAAATAGTGGACATTTTGCAGCTTATCGATGAGATAAGAAGACGCCATCAGCTTATCATAATCCAGCCTGCAGAGCCCTGGAGAGAAGCAGAAAATCTGGAGAAAGCTTACCGGTGGTATGAGAGGATGAAAAAGATTGAGAGGATTCTTGGCCGGCGGAAAGTACAGGTAGTTAGTCGGTTGGGCAGCTAAATTTAAAGCGAGTGTTGCTTGATCTTATCTTATTCCCGGTTAGGATTTCACTAAATCTGAGCTTTTCCATCAACACTTCATCTTATTTTGTGCTTTTGATAAATCCCAGAAAAGAAGAATTGGACTATGAGCGAGATTCAAATAATTCTTTTTGTCCAATCCATTTCTAATTCTACCATTGATGTGCTTTTTAAGGCTATCACTTACCTTGGGTCAGAGACCTTTTATATGTTGATCGTTCCAATTATTTACTGGTGCGTTAGTAAAAAATGGGGCTTTAGGTTATCTTTACTTTTCTCCCTATCGGCATTTGTGAATTTATTTTTGAAAGACCTTTTCTGCCTCCCTCGCCCTCCAGCTTCCTTAGTTAAGATACTGCATAACGGAGTAACCGCAGAAACTCCAGGTTTTCCCAGTGCACATTCACAAGGAACAACTACCTTCTGGTCATATGTGGCAGGTGAAACTAAAAAAAGATTTTTATTGTGCCTGGGAGTAATTTTTATTATCCTTGTCTCTTTTTCCAGAGTTTATCTTGGGCTTCATTATCCGCACGATGTTATAGGAGGTATTTTAATAGGGCTGAGCATTACTTTTTTCTTCATTAAGATATACGGTGTTATTGATAAAAAATCTGTGAATTTGTCTTTGCTGACCAAGATGACAATATTCATCTGTTTGCCTCTTGTATTATTTGCATTTTATCATACCCTCTATTCAGCAAAAGTCTTTGGTTTCCTTGTGGGAATGGGGGTAGGTAGTACGTTGGAAAATAAATACATCAGGTTTGTTGAACAAGCTCCCCCTAAGAAACAATTTCTTAAAGGGTTAGTAGGTCTTGTTGTCTTGTTTATTATTCGAACTGGACCGAAAAAAATCCTCCCTACTATCTATTTGTGTGAGTTGCTGCGGTATATTATAATGGGATTATGGGTTTTCTTCTTTGCACCGCTAATTTTTAAAAAATCCTTAGAGGGATAAAATGGGCGAGAAAGATGTCAAGGTGTTTTGGCTTTTTCTGTTGATTCACCTAAGAGAGAAGGATTTTTTTCTCGGTAACATCTATCCAAAGATGCAGACTGCGGTAAGGCTCGGGCTGATTATCTTTAAAAAGAAGAAACCGAACCTTTATATTTTTCCCTGGTTTGGTGGGGGTAAAACTTATTTTTTTCTCCCATTTTTCCTCGTGCTTTAGGGTTATAGGGCCAATAGATTTGTTTTCCTCCTCTCCTATCAGCACTTTTGCTGTATAGGTGACAGGTTCATACTCATGATTAACTATACCCAGAATGACATAACCTTCCTCTCCCACAACAAGCTGTTTTGGGTATCCTTCTGCTTTTCCCTCCTCACCCAGGATATAGAATTCAGTGAATTTTTCTCCCACCTTTGGAGTGGAGATAACATAGATCAAAGTCCCTATGGCGGCAATGATTGCCCCAATTAGAATTACAGTTAGAGCTTTGTCCAATTTTGACTGGGTGCCAAAGGAAGAAAAATCAATATTTATATTGATGCTTAATCTTTCAGGTGGGAGGACATAGAAGCGTCTTATCCAGGCAACAGCAGACATTACCACTATAAATCCGGTAAGTGAGACAAGAATTGGATAGAGTTTTATCCCCCAGGGAGTGTAGTTTAGAATTAAACCTATAAGTGGAACAACAGCTATACTAAGACCAAAGCTTAAGGCTACTCTTTCTATTGTGTCAAGCTGAGTTTTTTTTGGAAAAAGAGCAGCAATTAATGTATAACCTGGAAAAAAAAGAATAAAGGGTAGACCAACTATTATTCTTATCACCTTAAGAGAAGTAAGGCTAATTATGGCAATTAGAATAAGTGAAAGGATATCTATTAAGAGGAGTTCGTTTTTTATCTTTATCTTCACGGAAGTGTCCCTCGAAAGAGAAATTCACCCACCATTCTTTTCTTTATTAACATCAGCCCTAGTCTTGCTAAAATCATGGCTCCAATAATCTCAGGGACATAAACCCAGGGATTGGTGAAAAGACCTTGGAAAATATTCTCCCACCAATGTGAAATATCTTCCTTTGGAAAACCCCAACCGTATAAGGGCCAAAGGAGAGTTTGCAAGTCAAGCCACATTTCATCCAGGATCAAGTGGGAACAGGAGGATACACTAAAGATGAAAAAGTTAAATCTTTTTTTCTTTAGCAAATAGATTCCTATCAAAATAAGTATAAGGTTAACAAAGAGTGTGTGAGTATATACTCTGCCGTTGGCAATAAGATTGGCAAAAATGAGCATTCCCAGAGGCTTGTCAATAATGTCGGGGAACATGGACCCTAAGAGAACAAACCGATAGTCAATATGCCATTTTTTAGAGTTTACTGGCGGGTCAGGATTTACAGGAGATAGGTCAGATGATTTAACAAGGAATGTTAATCTTTTATCTTTTTTTCTATACGAAGATATCGTAGAAAAAATCCTCTGAGATATATTGAAAACACACAGTGTTATTCCGGTGTGTGCGAGTAAAAGCATTTTGATAAGCTAAAGCTCGTTAATTTTGCCCTCAACCCTTTTTACAGCCTCTTTTGCCTTGGCATGCCCGGGAATAATTCTCAGGACCTCTTTGTACTCATCTATAGCCTCCTTCAGCTCTCCCGCATCTTCATAAATTGCTGCCAGTTGCCAGTGGTAAGTAGCATTGTTGGGATCAAGCTGGATAGCCTTTTTTGATTCCTGGGCCGCTTCGGAGTACATTTTCTTAGTCCAGTAACACCAGGCAAGATGATAGTGTGCCCAGGCATTGTAAGGATTTAGCTGGTAGGATTTTTTAAAATGGTTCACAGACTTGTTAAACCATTTATCATCCCGGTAGAGCATAAAGAGCTTGAGGTAAAGCTGTCCTGCCTCATCGTGGTATTCAGCATTTCCCGGTGAGATAGAGATAGCTTTCTCATACTCAAGGATAGCCTGTTTCCATTCTCTAACATTCCTGGACAGTTTCCTGGCTCTCCGATAGTGAACATCAGCCCAGAAAGATTGAACGGAGATATAGCTAAGGAAGGCTATTCCCGCAAGTAGAACCAGTGCAAGGATAATTTTTTGTTTTTTCCAGAATAGTTTTGCCTGCAAAATATCACTCCTGGTATATTTTGTATCTTTTAGCAAGCTCTGGATTGTAAGGCGCCTTCCGCCCTATACATCCTTTTCTTGGACAGAGCTG
The DNA here is from genome assembly GCA_965613085.1 of uncultured bacterium. GTDB lineage: Bacteria > Aerophobota > Aerophobia > Aerophobales > B3-G15 > CBFDTW01. Next base: position 7,730 of record CBFDTW010000004.1, read on the forward strand.
ACAGCTGTAAAACTTAATTTCAGTGGGAAAGTAAATTCCCGATTCAGATTTTCTGGGAATCATCAGAAAACTATCAGTCAGGCTTACACCGATAATTTTCCTGGTATCCCCAAAGAGTGAAAAAAGTCCAGCTTGCTGGGTGAGAGGCCAGTCTGCCAGAGAGCCCGGACTCATGCTGGATAGCTGTCCGAGTCTGTATTTTTTCTTGAGATATCTTTCCAGATACGCCAGCGTGTCCTCCAGAGCTAAATCTGCTATCTCTTCCAGATAGTACTGTTCAAGAAGGTCTTTTGTTGAGGTGGCTTTCTCCTCCAGACTCTTTCCAATGGTGGCAATGTATGGAAAAACCCTTTCAACCTTATCCAGGTTTTTTCTCAAGACTCTACTTTTAAACCACACTCCTCCAATATCTACACCTGTATCTTTTTTACTCTCAACATAGGCTACTTTATAAATAGCTTTAGGGCTTACCAGAGTAGCTGCCACATCAAGGAGCTTTCTTATAAGTTCTTTTTGTTTTACCTGTGTCTTGCTGTTTATTTTAAGACGTTTTAGCGTTTTTCCAAAGTCAAATTTAACTGGAATATCCCTTAATACTTCTGTGCTGCTTTGGGAAAGTTGCTTTCCTATCATCTTTGGTCTCCAGGGAGGCTATTGGTGTATACCTCAAATACCGGTGGATCAAAAAGGTGTTTTTTTACTGAGCATTCTTTAGCAGCTCTTGCCACAGCCTTTTTATATTTTTCCGGAAATTGAGGAGGCAAAAGGATTTCAATCTTGATTTTTTCTATCATACCTGTATTTTTGTTCCTCTCCTTTCGCATAATGAGCTTCAGCTTATCTGTGGGTATGTTACGTCGCTGACAGAAGATAAGAACATAAATTCCGGCACAGGTTCCAATAGAGGCAAGGAAAAGGTCAAAAGGTGCCGGATAAGACCCATCACCACCTAAGTGGGGTGGCTGGTCAGTTTTAATTCTGAAACCTTTGTAAAGGGCATCTACTCTTTTCCCTCCTGGAAATACAATCTCCATATCCATCTCCAATCCTCCTTGTAACTTTTACACTTTTTTGTAGGGTTATTATGGTTAGATTAATAAAAATCAAATTTCAGTCAAGAAAAAAAGGGAAAAAAGTAGCCTGTCCCCTTTTTCACCCTATCGTGTCTTTTTGAGATAGGAATAAACAAAAATAGCAGAAAATAAAGCTATAACTGAGAGTAGGAAGAAGATGAACTTTATACCCAGCAGGTCGCTTATTGTTCCACATAAGAGCCTGGAAAACGCCCCAAAAGTAGCGCCACTTAATACCTGTATTCCATAGGCCAGTCCTAAATCGCTGGTTTTAATCTCACCGGTAAGCAGAATCAAAGCAGGTAGAATCATAAAAAATACAATTCCTGCGGGCAATAAAACAAAGACCAGGAAAAAACTGGTAACAAGGGGAATTAGAAGAAGAAAAAAAGAAGTGATAAGAAAGCCTATCCCTATAATTTTTCTCGCCCCAAATGCATCAGAACATCTACCTCCAATCACCTTACCTAATGCGCCACCGGCTAAGAATACAGTTAACATCCCTCCTGCAGTGCTGGTTGACAGTTTATGTACATCGGTGAGGAAAAGAGGTAAAAAAGAGATGCTGCCACCGGAAACAAAACCGAAAAAGCCTTGAGTTAAATAAATTGCTTTAAAGTGTGGATGATAAAAAGAAGGTCTTCTTTTTTGTGAAGATTGCTCTTTATTGATTTTTTTCTCCTTAGCCTGAGCTACCCTGCAGTCTCTTAATCTGTTATTTGAAGAGAATAGATACAAAAGAAGAGCCATGATAAAAGCCGGAATTGCCCAGAAAGTATAGACGTATCTCCATCCATAACAGGATCCCACTATTCCTGCCACTATAGGTGCTATGAGTATCCCAACACTTCCTCCTGTCTCAAAGATACCCACCATCTTCCCCTTTTTTCTGGGATATCTATAAGATAGATAAGAATAAGCTGGGGGATGGAAAATACCAATCGTCAGAAAGAGAAGGATTAAAAGTAGTAGAACACCAGGAAGAGTAGACATCAGGGTTATAATAGCGGAGAAAATACTTACCAGAAAGAACATGAGTATAATCAACTTAATTCTATCCATTTTATCCGAGGCTATACCGGCAGGGATACCAGAAAAAGCCCAGCATAGACTCAGGATAAAAGTTAATAATCCTACTCCGGTATATGAGAGATTAAATTCTGTTTTAATAAGGGGAAGTAATGGAGCTATACTGGCAGGAAAGACGTGGATTAAGACATGGGAAAAAGTAATTAAGGAAAATTCAATTCTATCTTTATCATCTTTTCTCATAAACATCTATTATCCTGAGGAGTTCCTTTCAAAAAAGAATTGTAAGAATAAAAATTCGATTTTTTAGTAAAGGCATGGCTGTCCTTTTGTATTTCATTGACCAGACATTTGGAGAATATTATATATATGTCAGACGATATTATATCAGAATTGCTGAATTTGTGAAATTTTATTCGGGTTATTTTTGGCCTTCCTTCAGGATTTGCCTTTTTATATACCCTTTAGTTGCAGTTTTCTGGAAAAATGGCAGGCAGCGAAATGACCGGATTTATGTTCTAAAAGAGGGGGAGTTTCCCTTGAACAGATTTCCTGGGCATAACTACATCTTGGGTGAAAATAACACCCGCTTGGTGGGTTTACTGGACTTGGTACATCTCCTTTCAAAATTATTTCTTTTCTTTTATCTTCTACATCAGGTTCAGGAACCGCAGAGATAAGAGCTTCCGTATAGGGATGCAAGGGGGAGGAAAAAATCTCGTCTGTTTTTGCTATCTCAACAATTTTTCCCAGATACATTACCATTACTCTGTCACTTATATGTCTGATTACAGAAAGGTCATGTGCTATGAATAGATAGGATAGGTGGTATCTTTCCTGAAGGTCTTTCATTAAATTAAGTATTTGTGCCTGTATTGAAACATCCAGAGCTGTTACCGGTTCATCACATACTATAAATTGAGGATTAACTGCCAGAGCCCTGGCAATAGCTATTCTCTGGCGCTGTCCCCCACTGAATTCATGGGGATATCTATCAATATTCTCCTCCCTCAAACCAACCTCCTTCAACAGACTAACCACTTTTTCCCTTAATTTTTTTCCTCTTGCGATATTGTGAAAATAAATAGGTTCTCCTATTATCTCACCTACCTTCATTCTTGGATTTAGTGAGGAGTCCGGGTCCTGAAAAATTATCTGCATCTTTTTTCTTATTTTCTTTAGTTCAACTGGTCCCGCAGAGCTGATTTCTATCTCTTTTACATCTTTATCTTTCCCTTTGTTGAGAAAGATTATTTTACCTGATGTGGGATTTATCAGGCGCAATATACACTTTCCTACTGTTGTTTTCCCGCAGCCACTTTCTCCTACCAGACCCAGCGTTTCACCCCTTTTTATGAAAAAGCTTACGCCATCTACTGCCTTAACATATGCAACAGTTTTTTGAATTATTCCCTTTCTTATCGGGAAAAATTTACGTAAACCTTCCACCTTTAACAACCAATCGTTTTCTAAGCCCATTTTTTTCTAAAACTCCTGTTTTACCCGTATAACCAACATCTTACCTGGTGATTCTCTGCTGGTTCAGAAAGAGGCGGTTGTTTTCTCTGGCAAATATCCATGGCTTCATCGCACCTGGGAGCAAAGCCACATCTATCTCTCCATACATCCTCCAGCGGGCTTGGAACCATTCCTCTTATAGGTTCCAGTTTCTTTTTTCCTTTAAGAGAAGGAATGGAATTTAAAAGAGCTTTAACATAGGGATGTAAAGGCTGTCTAAAAATCTCCTTAGTTGGAGCATATTCCACCACCTTTCCCAGATATATCACAACAACCTCATCTGCATTTTTTGCTACAATTCCCAAGTCATGAGTAATTAAAAGTATGGACATTCCATATTCCGACTGGAGCTTTTTCATCAGACGCAATATCTGGGCCTGAATAGTTACGTCTAATGCCGTGGTTGGCTCATCTGCAATTAAAAGCGATGGCTTACAGGATAAAGCCATAGCAATCATAGCTCTTTGTCTCATTCCACCTGAAAATTGATGTGGATATTGCTTAATTCTCTGCTCTGGCAGAGGAATCCCCACTTCTTTTAATAGCTGGATTGCTTTTTCAAGAGCTTTCTGTTTACCTATCTTTTGATGGGCAACTATTGCCTCTGTTAACTGGTTTCCTATCGTGAAAACTGGATTGAGGGCTGTAAGTGGCTCCTGGAAAATCATAGAGATTTCGCTTCCCCTGATTTCTCTCATTTGTTTGCTTTCCGGATGCAGTTTTGCTAAATTAATTTTCCTCCCGTCTTTGTTATATAATATCTCCCCCTCCACTTTGCCAGGTGGTATTGGGATTAGGCCTGTTATTGAAAGAGAGGTTACCGATTTACCACAACCGCTCTCACCAACAAGTCCCAAAATCTGGTTTCTCTTTATCTGGAAATCAATTCCATCAACTGCTTTTACTATTCCTTTGTCAGTATAAAACCAGGTTCTCAGGTTTCTTACTTCAAGCAAGATATCTTTGTCACCGGGCACTCTCATTCCTCCAACAAGTTTACCCTTGAGTCCTTGGATCCGTTACATCCCTTATGCCATCTCCTATCATATTAAAAGAGAGAATGGTAATTAGAATTGCTATTCCGGGAAAAATTGACAGCCACGGGGCATTGGTCAGATGGCTCAGTCCCTCTCTAATCATATTTCCCCAGGTCGGTGTAGGTGGTGGGACTCCAAGTCCAATAAAACTTAAATTTGCCTCAATCCTGATAGCTGTACCAACCCATAATGCTCCCATCACCAGTACCTCACCTAAAATGTTGGGAAGGATATGTTTTGTCATTATTCTCCATTCACTTAATCCCATAGCTTTGGCAGCATCAACAAATTCTCGCTCTTTGATGGAAAGAGTGGACCCATGGGCAATCCTTATAAATCTTGGTGTCATAACAATTCCAATGGCTAAAATCAATTTTATAAATCCAGAACCAAGTATAGCCATGACCATGAGTCCCATAATTAAATTGGGGAAGGACATTAATATATCAACCCCTCTCATTATTAAATTCTCAATCCTGCCTCCCTTGAACCCTGCATATATACCCATTGCAGTACCTACAACCATTGCCAGCATTACCGAGAACACTCCCACCATAAGTGAGACTCTGGCTCCGTAAATAACCCTTGATAGGACATCTCTGCCAAATACATCCGTTCCCATCAAATACCGGGTTCTTGGAGGGGTCAATTTCTCAGAAACATTCTGCTCAAGAGGGTCATAAGGAGCAAGTAAAGGGGCAATGGCAGCAATAAATATAACTATGAGGGCAACAACTAATCCTATTACCGCAGTTTTGTTCTTTTTAAAAATTTTCCACAAATCTCTCATTTTTCTTTCAATCGATTAACTTAGCCATACCTTATCCTTGGGTCGATTAAACCGTAAATAACGTCTGTGACCAAATTTATTAATACTACAAAAGTTGCATAAATAACCATTACTGATTGCAAAGTAATATAGTCCCTTTGTTTCATAGCCCCAACCATTAATTTACCCAGGCCCGGCCTTGAAAAGACAATTTCGGTCATGACCGAGCTGCCTATTAAAACTATTGAGTAAACTCCAATTACTGATAAAATCGGTATTAGTGCATTTCTGAGTGCATGCTTATAAATGACCACTCTCTTACTCAAACCCTTTGCTTTTGCAGTCCTGATATAATCATCATTTAGAACGTTCAAAATAGAAGACCTGGCCATTCTGGTAACATAAGCGGTCATTATAAGCCCCAGAGTTAAGGCGGGCAATACAAGATGTCTAAGATTGTCCTCAAGGTCAAGTAAGTCTCCTCCACCCACCACCGGAAAAATATCCAATTTGACAGCAAAGATAAACAAAAGTATTATACCCAGATAAAACGCTGGCACTGAAAGGCCTCCCAGAGAGAAGATTCGTCCAATATAGTCAAAAGATGTATTCCTTTTTAATGCTGTCAAAATGCCTAAGGGTATTCCAAATATTGACCCCAGTATAATACCGGCTAAGGTTAACTCCAATGTGTAGGGTAATACGTATCTTATCTGCGATGCCACGGATTTTCCGGTGATCAATGACTCTCCCAGGTCACCTTTAATAAGTCCCCAGATGAATCTTGCGTATTGGACATACAAAGGGTCGTTTAACCCCATTCTTTCCCTGAGTGCCTCTACAGCAGCCTTAGATGCATAATCTCCCAGCGCAGCAGTAGCAGGGTCTCCTGGGGCAACTCTTATCAACAAAAATACAATCGTTACAACAGCTAACAGTATTGGTATGGAGATTAATATTCTTCTTATTGTATAGGTTAACAATAGTACCACCTCCTCATTTCATAAAGAAAATAATGATAGAGTATATCTCAAACTTTGCAATGAATTACTGAGGGGAAGGCATTTTCTCGGTATGCCGGGAAAAACAACATTTTGATACCTTTTCCTCATTAAATCAGGTTGATGTATGCTGCAGATTTCCTGTATCATACATCAATTTGTCAATCAGGAGATGCCTTCGCAGGAAGGCATCTCCTGAATTTGGTCACTTATTTTACAGAAGTCTTCTCTGTTATCTGAGGATAAAGCGCGAGAGTAGACTTTATTTCATATCCCCAATCTACTCTTTCATTGCATCCAAAAACAAATCCTAAAATAAATAAAGGATAAGCTGCAGCGTCTTCCAGAATTCTCTCCTGGGCTTCTTTCCAGAGTTGTGCCTGTCTGTCAAGATTGGTTTCTATTCTGGCTTTTTCTATGAGTTCATCAATCCTGTCATAATGAGAGAAGTTGGTATCCGGACTTTTACCTGTTACTACTATTGAATCAGAGTGATAAAATCTGGTAAGAAATACATCCGCATTTGGTCTCCAGCAAATATAAACAACAAGAGGATTTACATCCTTTCTGATCATTGAGTGCATTGTAGAATGGTCTACCACTCTTAATTTCAAATCAATGCCAACTTTTCTCAACTGGGCCTGAATTGACTCATAAGTCCTTCTATAACTTGCCCTCTCGGATGTAACAAGTTCCACCGAAAAGCCTTTTCCTACTCCTGCCTCTTCTAATAATCTTTTAGCCTTTTCAGGATTAAAACGATATTCCAGACCCTTCTCAGCAACCTCGTCTCTGGTTAATCCACCAGGCAGGTACTTTGCCGGTACAGGTGAATATAAAGGCTCAGCAGGGGTGCCGAAAAATTCAACAAACTCATCCCTATTTAATGCATAACACACAGCCTTTCTTATCTTTTCATTTTTAAAGGGGCCTTCTGCGATATTGAGATGAATGGTAACGGTCTCTCCCGGGCCGAATATTAGAGGAGAGATATTTTCTAATTTCCTTATTTTTTCTACCCAAACCTGTTCTCTTAATCCTTCAGCTACGTCCACCTCTCCTTTTCTGAGGGCCATTTCTCTACTGCTTATGTCTGGCATGTATTTTATTACTACCTTATCAAGCCTGGGCTTGCCTCTGAAATATCTCCTGTTTGCAACCAGCTCCACACTTTCCATGGGCTTATAATTTTTAAACATAAATGGACCTGTTCCAACTGGATTTGTCTTAAATGCATCGTTTCCCAGTTTCTCCACAGCTTTCTTTGGAACTATAAATCCACCTGCATAGTCGGCAACCTTTGGCAGGAAAAGGGCAGGAGAAATTGGCTTTTCCAGAGTAATTCTAACTTTATAATCACCTATAGCTTCAAATTCCATACCTTTGTATTCACCGGCATATGCTGATATCTTTGGATTTGTAGCTCTTTTGAGAGAGTAGACAACATCCTCTGCTTTAAGTTCATACCCATTTGGATAACCTTTAAACGGGTGAACCATTACACCTTTTTTGAGCTCAAAAACCCACTCCTGTTTACCGTTGGGGAGAATTTTTGGTTCAGGAATACTCTTTGCAAGGTCTGGTTCTATTTTAGAAATATCACCCGGCTTATATCTAACTAAACCGTTAAAAATCATATCTACTGCAGCTCTGTCCGGCGTAGTAGCGGCCATGTGTGGATCCAGGGTTTTGAGGTCGGATGCATCAAAACTAATGGTAAGAACCTTTTCGGCGGAGGAGGCATTAAGGCACATTACGCTCACTATGGTTATTGCCAGGGCTAATATTACAGCCACCTTCATGAGAGCAATAACCGCAAATTTTTGAAGGTACATTTTGTTTTCTCCTTTTTAAATTTAATGGACCTTCTTCTCCTTTTCCCAACTACGGCTTGCTAAAAACCTTTAAGTTTGTTTTTTTACTCTCACCTCCTCTTTTTTAATATTAGTCCACTCTTTTTTCGAGAGGTAACTCGCCCTTAGGGGCTTACTTATTCCTTCAATTTGGTAGGTTTACTTTTTTGCCCTCTCTCCACCCTTAATCTACCTGTAGTATAGTTGTCTTCCTTGTTTTTGTCAAGCTTGTTTTTGTAAAAGCGAAAAATTCCGCTTCTATTCTTTGAGAAATATAATGGTAGGAAAACTTTTCAAGAGAGGAGTCATGAAGTGGACAAAACAGGAAAATAGGTTTATCTACTCTAATGATGTCCCAAACCAGAGGCTTCAAAGAGCACCGGACGAGGGAAAGACAAGATTACTTGACAATTTCAAGGTTAACTTTATAATATATTGCAAATATATTCAATAGTATGTCAACGAGAGGCTCACAATGGGAAAAAACAGGGAAAATTCCTTGATGCTTCAGGCCTATAATTTATTAAAAAAGAGGATTGTTTCTCTGGATCTCAAGCCAGGACAAAGGCTAAACGATAAGCAATTAGCCCGGGAAATGTCTCTGGGGAGGACTCCTATAAGAGAGGCAATGCTCAAGTTAGAAGCGGAAAATTTGATAATCATCGATAAAGCCATTTATGTAAAGCATATTACTATCCAGGATATAAAAGACCTTTTTGAGGGGTTACTGGTTATTGAGAGGTTTGCTGCCCGTTTAGCTTCCCAGAGAATTACCCCGGAACAACTTAGAGAAATGAAAGAGATTAACAAAAAGATTGAAGATGCTATGGAAAAAAGGAATTTCCTGGAGATTACTTTCCAGAACAGCGACTTTCACCAGCTTCTTGCTAAGGCTTCCGGCAATCGGTATATCTCTTCAACGCTTTGTATAATGCAAAACGAAGCTCAAAGGTTAGCCTATCTTTCCTACAGCAGAGAAACGCTCTCTGATTTTTCCCTGGACAAACATTTTGAGCTGGTTCGCCAGCATCACCGCAACATTATTAACTTCCTGGAGAACAAACAAACAGAAAAGCTGGAGAAGCAAATAGTTGAGCATGTCAAGCTGTTTAGAAGTAGAATAACAAGATATGTAACTTCCAAGGAAAGCGAGAGTTTCATATTTTAAAGCTAAGGTGGTTAAGAAAAATTAGTTAAATTTCTTGACCTGTCCAAAAATGGCAAAGTTCAAACCCAAGTAAAATTTAAGGGTATTAAATGCTGCAAGATACCTGGCTGTACATCAATACTCATTGGGATCTAATCGGTAAACTAAGCCTGCAACATCTACAGATTATTGCTATTGGTAACGGGATAGGGGTTGTGGTAGGAGTAACCGTTGGAATACTTATCTCTGGCCAGGGAAGAGAAAGCATTGCTGATATAGTCCTTTACCTTAGCGAAATTATGATGACCATACCCAGCATGGCTTTGTTTGGCCTGTTAATGCCCATTTTAGCAGGGTTAGCTTTGCCCTCCATTGGTTATCTTCCTGCTATTATTGCCTTAGTTGCCTACGGGCTGCTACCCATCCTGCGAAATACTTATACAGGACTTGGAGAGGTTGATCCGGCAATGATTGAGGCAGGAAGAGGAATGGGTATGAGTAACAGGCAAATTTTGTTTAAAGTCAAGCTTCCCCTTGCTGTTCCAGTGATTATGGCAGGGCTGAGGAATGCCATTGTATTAAACATTGGCATTGCAGCAATTGCTGTTGTGATTGGAGCAGGAGGTCTGGGAGTGCCTATATTCCGCGGTATAAGAAACTTCCGGCCTGACCTTATTTTAACTGGAGCAATATTTGTCTCTATTCTGGCTGTAGCAGTGGATACTTTATTGGGCCAGGTGGAAAAATGGATAACCCCTAAGGGCGTAAAAATAGGGAGGGAAGAATAAAAAAATGATAAAACTTGAAAATGTAACTAAAATCTATCCTGATGGAACCAGAGCGGTTAATAATTTAAGTCTGGAGATTAACAAAGGTGAAATTTGTGTCTTACTCGGTCCCTCAGGTTGCGGTAAGACAACTACAATGAAAATGATCAATCGATTAATCCCTATTACCAGTGGAAAAATATATATTAACGGGGAAGATAATACAAAGATAGATGAAAATGAATTGCGTCGAAATATTGGTTATGCAATTCAACAGATAGGTTTATTTCCCCATATGACCGTTGAACAAAATATTATGACAGTTCCTGTTCTTAAAGGTTGGCCTGAGAATAAAAGGAAAAAAAGAGCAAAGGAACTACTGGAACTGGTAGGATTAGACCCCGCTATTTACTCAAATAAATACCCGGCTGAGCTTTCCGGTGGACAGATGCAGAGAGTGGGAGTTGCCAGGGCCCTGGGAGCTGATCCGGAAATTTTATTAATGGATGAACCTTTTGGAGCAATAGATCCCATAACGCGAGGTAGACTCCAGGATGAATTTCTAAAAATACAGGAGGAGATAAAGAAAACAATCGTATTTGTAACTCATGACCTTAATGAAGCGATGAAGATGGGAGATAAAATTGCTTTATTAAAAGACGGCAGGTTGGTTCAATACGACACACCAGCTAATCTTTTGTATAAACCAAAGAATGATTTTGTGAGAAACTTTGTCGGTGCTGATCGTGCTCTTCAAGGTCTAAGACTATTAAAAGTTAAGGAAGTGATGAGTACTTCTCCTCCTGTAGTTAAGGTAAATGACGATCTTGCAGTAGCGAAAAAACGGATAGAAGAAGAGAAAATTCCCTGGTTAATGGTAGTTGATAATGAAAACAGGTTTTTAGGTTGGATTAACAAACCCGACCTTGCTACCTGCAGGCAAGGGGAGAAAGTAGAAAAGGTAGTGATTCCACCAACCACAACAGCCTTTCCAGAAACATTTTTGAACGAAGCACTTTCTTTGATGTTAAGCAGTGCAATAGGTAACTTAGCCATAGTTGATAATAAAGGCAGACTAAAAGGTGTATTAACCTTTGACATTCTCAGAGAAGTTATAGGAAAAAGTTATGTTGGGGAAAGGTCTAAATGAGACAGCGATTTAGTCGCCGCATCGTTTTAGCTGTTTTGCTGGGAGTACTGATTGGGTCAACAGTTTGGGTTACAAATATGGAAATACTTAAGTTCCGGCCACCAGCAACTTATCAGGAGCTGGCTAAAAGAATGTGGGAGCATATCTTAATGGTTGGTCTGGGAGAGCTCATTGCTATTGCGGTAGGAATTCCTCTGGGGATTATAGTTACCCGTCCTAAGTTTAAGGCTCTATCTCCCATTATAATAGGGGGAGCAAATATTGGTCAGACTTTACCCAGTATGGCTGTAGTTGCTATTATAGCTGTGGTTATGGGGCAGTTTGGTTTTTACCCGGCAGTTATTGCTCTTTTTATTTATGGGCTACTACCTATTATTCGTAACTCCTACGCGGGGATAAATAATATTGACCCCTCAATTGTTGAGTCAGCAAAAGGTATGGGAATGTCCCGAAGGCAAATACTAAGAAAAATAGAGCTTCCTCTTGCCAGACCGGTGATAATGGCTGGAATTAGAACCTCCACAGTAATAAATGTTGGTACGGCTGCCCTGGCTGCTCTCATTGCTGCTGGAGGTATGGGAATGATTATCCTTGCCGGCCTGTTAAATAACATCCCTTTGCTTGTTCTTCAAGGGGCTGCACCAACAGCTGCCTTAGCAGTTACCTTAGATGTAATTCTCGAAGGCATAGAAAGCCTGATAACTCCCCGCGGTCTCAGGATGAGGAAGGAAAAGGGCTAAAAAGGTTGAAAGGAGGTGGTGGAGAAGGAAAAAATTAAAATGTTTCCAATTAAATTTTTCCTGAGGAGGTAAAGTTGAAAAGAGTAAGTATCTTTCTGGTGGTAGGAGTGGTGATGTTTATCTTGAGCGGGAGTCTTCTTGCTCAGGAAAAACCCACTATAGTTGTAGGAAATAAAAATTTTACAGAGCAGTATGTTGCCGGTGAGCTAATGAAGCAAGCCCTGGAAACTAAGGGATTTAATGTTAAACTAAAAACCGATTTATCCTCCATGGTAATGCGTCAGGGAATGGAACTGGGTGAAATTGATGTTTGTATGGAGTACACAGGGACCGCCTGGATGGTTCACCTGGGGAAAAAATACGTCCCGACCGGTCATGAGGAGCTTTATTATATGACCAAGGCAGCTGATGCAAAAAATGGATTGATCTGGCTCCAGCCAATGTGGAATCATAATTCTTATGCGCTGGCTGTATGGCCTGATTTTTCCAGAAAGAATAACATCTGGACACTCTCTGATCTGGCCAGGTATTATCGCGAAAAAAGGGGAAAGGTTAAAACTTTCATTGATTTTGAATTTTCCCAGCGCCCTGACGGTTGGCCAGCAATGACAAAGTTATATGGATTTAAAGTTGACCCTGCTTACCTTAAAACTGCTGCTCCGGGAGCCTCTTTAATAGCCTTAGCTAAGAGGCAGGTTGACGTAGCAATGGTTTTTGCCACTGATGCCTCCATTGCCAAATATGGCTGGGTAGTGCTCAAAGACGATAAGTTTTTCTTCCCACCCTATGACCTAACACCTGTTGTGAGAGCAGAAGTCCTGGAGAAATATCCTGAGGTTGGAGTTATTCTCAATGAACTGGTGTTAGCTGGTTTTCCTAATGGCTCAGGAGTACCCTACACTGATGAGAAATTAGCTAAGGCTCAAAGAAAATGGCAGGTACTTAATGCAGGAGTAGATCTGGAGAAAAAAGATGCCAGTAAAGTTGCCGAGGAACTTCTTGTGAGAGAAGGTTTAAAATAGGTTTTTAGGAAATACTGGATAGAGAAGCTAAACAAACTGGTTTAGCTTCTCTATTCGCCTTAAAACATATGTATGAGTTTAGTCTACCTACTAAGGTGGTTTTTGGTCAGGGAGCGATAGAGAAAATAGGGGAAGAAATCACTAAACTAAAAAAAGAGATACCCCTTCACTACCTTATTGTTACTATGGGAGAGAGGTGGGCAAAGGAGCTTGCAGGAAAGATAAAAAATGCACTTATGGAGGTTGGAGGGAAGAAAATAGAAATTTTTGATCAAATTGAGCCAAATCCCACGAGAGGTTGTATAAAGAAAGGGGTAGATTTTTCCAGGCGTTGCCAGAGCCAGGTTATTGTTGCGTTGGGAGGAGGGTCCTCTATGGATGCAGCTAAAGTTATAGCCAGAGAAGCCAAATTAGACCTGTTGGTTACTTTGCCCACCACTGCCGGTACAGGAGGAGAGATATCTCCCTGGGCAGTGATTATCAATGAAAAAACCCGGGAAAAGGAAAGTATAATAGCCAAAGTCCCGGACTTAGCTTTGCTGGATCCTGATTTAACCCTAAGTATGTCTCCTTCTCTCACTCTCCTTACCGGCATAGATGCCTTTTCTCATGCTCTGGAGGCCTATATGTCTAAGGCAGCCAATTCTTTGACCGATGCTCTTGCCTTTAAAGCTTTAGAACTTGTAAAGCAACACATATTCATAGCCATAGAAGAAGGAAAAAATATAAAGGCAAGAGAGAAAATGTTAGAGGCAAGTTTATTAGCGGGTATAGCTATGTTACATGCCGGTTTAGGCCTGATCCATGCTATTGCCAATACTCTGGGAGGGCTATACCCCCATCTTCCCCATGGCTGGATTATTATTCCCCTTTTAAGGAAGGTAAGTGAATTTAACAGACCAGCTAATCCTGATAAATTTGCAAAGATAGAAAGATATATAGACAAAATAGAAGCGGGTATTCACAGGATAGCCGAACAAGGAGGCCTGGAGGATTTTCCTTCTGTTAGCATCCGGAGAGAAGACCTTGAGCTTTTGATAAAAAGAAGTCTTAATAACATCAATGCTACTACCAATCCTGTGGACTTTACTTATCAAGATGTAAAGAAAATTATTATCCAGAGTTTTCAGCTATCAACCCTCTCTCACTAAACAGAGATATTTCTATATTTCCGAATTTCCGAGGAGAAAGGGAGATCGTGTGCCTGTCTTTAAAACAAGGAGGTTAGAATGGTATCTGGCGGTCTGATAGGAGGTCAGTATAGACCTCTTTCAGAAGAGGAGGTAAAAAGAATTCATCATGCTTCTTTAAAAATATTGGAAAAAGTAGGTATAACTTCTTATAATCGGCAGGTTCTGGATGTGTTCTCACAGGCAGGGGCGAAGGTGGACTTTAACCAGGGAAGGGTAAAAATTCCCTCATCCCTCATAGAAGAGGTTTTGCCTCGGGCTCCTTCCAGAGTTACCCTGTGTGGAAGAAAAGAAGAAAACGATTTAATTCTGGAGGATAAAAGAGTATATTTTGGCACAGGAGGAGCAGCACTTAAAGTGTTAGATCTTGAGACCGGTGAAGCTCGGAAGGCGGTATTGCAAGATATCAGAGATATTGCACGTCTGGTAGATGCTCTTGATAATATTCACTTTTTTATAAGACCTGTAGTTGCTCAGGATGTTCCTGAGGAGGCTTTGGATGTAAATAAGTACTACGCTGCCCTGACTAATACCTCAAAGCACGTGATGGGCTCAGCCTATTCCCTGGAGAGCGCTGCTCAGGTGATACGCATGGCAGAGGAAATTAGCGGTGGTTCCGAGAAACTGCGCCAAAGACCTATCATCTCATTTATTTTTTCCTGGATGAAGAGTCCTCTGAGCCTGGATGATTATACTACATCGGTGCTGATAAAGGTAGCCCAGGAAAAGATACCTCTCGCTTTATCTTCTGCTCCTATGGCTGGTTCTACCTCTCCTGTAACCTTAGCTGGAGCTTTGGCTCAAGTCAACGCTGAACAGATCAGTGGTGTTCTCCTGACACAGTTAATAAGTCCTGGCACTCCTGTTCTTTACGGGGCTATCCCCACAATAGCTGATATGCATACCATAGATTTTCTGGATGGGGCAGTGGAGCTGGGAATTATGGGAGCAGCCTGTGCACAAATGGCCCAGTATTACGAGCTTCCCTTTTATTCGTGGGCAAATCTTACCGACTCTAAAATTCCCGATATACAGGCAGGATACGAGAAAGCTCTCACTGCTTTTCTGGTAGGTTTATCAGGAGCAAATTATATCCACAACGCTGCTGGCATGCTGGAATCTACCACTACGGTGGCTTACGAACAATACGTTATTGATAATGAGATCATTGGTATGGTAACAAGGGCTCTTCAGGGAATAAAGGTTAACTCAGAAACCTTAGCTCTTGAGGTAATAGAAAAGGTTGGTCCTGGAGGAAACTTCTTAGCTGAGGAGCACACGATAAAACATATGCGCTCAGAATTTTTCTTCCCTCAGGTAGCTGACAGGTCCAAAAGAGAAAAATGGCTATCTGAGGGAGGAAAGGATGCAAGAGAAAAAGCTAAACAGATAGCCAAACACATCCTGGCTACTCACAAACCTCTACCTATTCCCCGGGAGGTTGAGGAGAGGATAAAAAGATGTATACCGGGGTTAATATAGATGATTCAAAACTTATACCCATGGAGAGAGCCATGAGAATAGGTCTTGCTCAAATGAATTGTAAGTTAGGAAAGGTAAAGGCTAATATAGAGAAAATCAAAGATTTTATTTCCCAGGCAAAAAAAGAGAAGGTAAATCTTTTAGTTTTTCCTGAGTTGAGCATTACAGGTTATTGTTTAAGCCAGATGGTTCCTCAGGTGGCTTTAAACAGGGAGGATCCACAGCTTAAAGATCTGGTAGAAAAAAGCCAGGATATCTCTTTAGTAATAGGATTTGTAGAGGAGGCAGCGGATTATAATTTTTACAATTCGGCTTTTTATGCAGAGAAGGGTAAGATAAGATATATTCACAGGAAAGTTTATCTACCCAATTATGGCATTTGGGAAGAAGGTAGGTACTTTGCCCCGGGTGAAAAGATGAGAGGTTTTTCTACTCAGTATGGACCTGTGGCTATCTTAATTTGTGAGGATAGCTGGCATCCCATCCTCCCCTACATTTCATCTCTGGATGGAGCCCTTTTTTTAATTTTTATAGCAGCCAGTTTTGAGAAAACATTGGGGGAGAGTTTCTCCGTCCGCTCTTCATGGGAAGAATTAAATAGAGTATGGGCTAAACTTTTTTCCTGTTATGTAATCTTTGTTAATAGGGTAGGCTACGAAGGGGAAGGTAAGTTCTGGGGTGGCTCATGTATCATTGGCCCCCAGGGAAAAGAAGTAGTAAAAGCTCCTTATTACGAGGAAAAGTTAGTGGTGGGGGAGGTAGAAAAAAAGCAGATTAGAAACCAGAGATTTAAGCTGCCTCTTCTCAGGAGTGAAAAAATAGATTTAGCTTTGAGGGAGCTTAACAGGATACAAAAAGAAAAAGGAGGATAAATAAGTGCAAAAAGGATTGGTAGGCAATAAATATAAGGTACTTTCTCCAGGAGAGGTAGAGCTTATTCACAACTCTTCTCTTGAGATTTTACAAAATGCAGGAGTTCAGGTGAACAACAAAAGAGCTCTTAATATCTTCCAGGAAAAGGGAGCAAAGGTAAATAAAGAAAAGAAAATTGTAAAGATTCCCCCTTCCATGGTGGAGGATGCCATTTCTAAGGCTCCATCTAAGGTTGTTCTCTGCGGAAGAGAGGAAAAACATGACCTCCTGCTGGAAGATAATAGAGTCTATATGGGGACAGGGGGAACAGCTCTCAATGTTCTGGATTTAGATACAGGGGAAAAAAGACCATCTACCTTAGAAGATGTGGCAAAAATTGCCAGATTGGTAGATGCTCTTGATAATATTCACTTTTATCTTCTGCCAGTGTATCCCAATGATTTACCGAAGGAGAAGGTAGATGTCAACAGGTTCTACGCAGGATTGTCCAATACATCTAAACATATAATGGGTGGGCCTTATACAATTGAGGGGACAATAAATGTAATTAAAATGACCCAGGAAATAGCTGGGGGGAAAGAGAAGCTTAAAAGAAGGCCAATTGTCTCATTTATAAGCCTTATTATAAGTCCCTTAAAGATAGATGATACCCACGGTGAAATTCTCATTGAGGCTGTTCAACGGGGAGTTCCTGTGGCTGTTCCCACAGAACCTCAATGTGGTACTACTGCTCCTGTAACCTTAGCGGGTAACCTGGTGCTTTTTGCAGCAGAGACTTTGGCCGGAGTAACTCTTACTCAGCTTGTTAATCCGGGAACACCTGTTCTTTGCGGTTATGTAGGAACTATAGCAGATATACGAACTATGGGTTATGCTTCAGGAGCTGTAGAGATGGGGCTTTTAAATGCTGCTGCTGCTCAACTTGCCCAGTACTGGCACCTGCCTATTTATGCAACAGGAGGTATGTCCGATTCTAAAATTCCAGATATTCAGTCAGGATATGAAAGGGCACTAAACCTTTTGCCAGTTGCATTGGCAGGAGCTAATTTTATTCATGATGCGGCTGGCCTTTTAGAGTTTGCCATCACAGCAAGCTACGAACAATACGTTATTGATAATGAGATCATTGGTATGGTAACAAGGGCTCTTCAGGGAATAAAGGTTAACTCAGAAACCTTAGCTCTTGAGGTAATAGAAAAGGTTGGTCCTGGAGGAAACTTCTTAGCTGAGGAGCACACGATAAAACATATGCGCTCAGAATTTTTCTTCCCTCAGGTAGCTGACAGGTCCAAAAGAGAAAAATGGCTATCTGAGGGAGGAAAGGATGCAAGAGAAAAAGCTAAACAGATAGCCAAACACATCCTGGCTACTCACAAACCTCTACCTATTCCCCGGGAGGTTGAGGAGAGGATAAAATCTACTATTGAGGGGATGCTGTAAAGAGTAAGGATAAAATATGTTTGGATATAACGGCAAGATAATAGATGCTGATTTAACTAATCGGAAAATAGATATTCTGCCTTTGAGTGAAGAAGTTGCCAGAAGTTATATTGGAGGGAGTGGTTTAGCAGCTAAAATTATTTACCAGGAGACCTCGCCACAGATAGACCCTTTAGATTCCCAAAATCTTTTAGTTTTTATGACCGGACCTTTCACCAACACAAGGATACCTACCTCTGGAAGGCATGCTGTTGCCGCCAGGTCTCCCCTTACGGGAATCTGGGGTGAATCCGATGTAGGAGGAAGTTGGGGTATAAGTTTAAAAAGAGCTGGTTATGATGGAATTAAGATTAAAGGGGCATCTAAAACTCCTGTATATATATGGGTTCATAATGAAAAGGTAGAGATACGAGATGCAGAGCATCTTTGGGGTATAGATACTTACAGAGTGGCAGATTTGTTAAAAAAGAAAACAAGTGAAAGGGCCTCAGTTGCCTGTATTGGTCCAGCAGGAGAGTCCCTGGTAAAATTTGCCTCGATAATGCACGATGGTAAAAATGCTCGAGCTGCAGGAAGATGTGGCTTAGGGGCGGTGATGGGGTCTAAGAGACTGAAAGCCATTATAGTTGAAGGGAGAGGAAAAACTTATATTAAAGATGAGGAAACCCTTCAGAAACTTATAAAAAAACTTACTCCTCTAATGAGGAGGGAAGCCTTTTTTCTGGGAAAATATGGAACTACAGGTTCTGAAGTAGAACTGGAGGAGATAGGCGATCTTCCCATTAAGAATTGGCGTCAGGGAAGATGGAAAGAGGGAGCAAAAAAACTCTCGGGACAGATTTTATTGAAGACAATCTTTTCTGGAAATTATCACTGTAAAACTTGTCCCATAGGCTGTGGGAAGCAAGTTAAAATCAGAGAAGGAAAATACGCCGGAGTGGATGGAGCAGCGGCGGAACATGAAACAGTAGGTACTCTCGGTGCTCTCTGTTTAGTGGATAATTTAGAAGCCATATCTTTTGCAAATCAACTTTGCAATCAATATGGAATGGATACTATCTCCACTGGTGGGGCTGTTGCCTTTGCTATGGAAGCTTATGAGAAAGGTCTAATCAGCTCATCTGATTTAGATGGTTTGAAATTAACCTGGGGAAATGCGGATGCTATGGTAGAAATGGTGAGAAGAATTGGTGAGCGCAATGGCCTGGGCAGGCTTTTAGGGGAAGGAGTGAGAAAAGCAGCAGAGGAGATTGGAGGAAGAGCTCTGGAGTTTGCTATTCATGTAAAGGGGTTAGAACTTCCTGCACATGATCCTCGAGCTTTTTATAGTTTAGCTCTTGGTTACGCTACTTCCAATAGAGGAGCCTGTCATCTCCAGGCTTATTCACATCCCCTTGAGGGCTGGATTGCTATGCCTGATTTGGGTTATCCAAAAACTTTACCCCCTAATACTGAGGAAGAAAAAGCTGAACTGGTAATCAAACTGCAAAATCTTATGTCTATTTTTGATTCATTGAAGATATGTAAATACAGCTTATACGGTGGCATTGAACCTCATCATCTTGTAGAGTTTTTAAATTCAATAACCGGGTGGAACATAGATTTAAAAGAATGTATGCTAATAGGAGAGCGTATATTTAACTTGAAGAGATTGTATAATGTAAGATGTGGAATAAGCAGAAAGGACGATACTCTTCCTCCTCGATTGCTTACTCATACCAGAGGAGAAGGCGGAGCAGCTGATAACCTACCTCATTTGGGAAAAATGTTAAATGGGTATTATAAACTCAGGGGATGGAGTGAAGAGGGAATTCCTTTAGAGGGTAAGTTAAAGGAAGTGGGCTTGAATTATGAATTGAATCCAGTTTCTCGCGAAAGTTGACACAAAGCTTTTTACAAAAAATTTATAAAAACGGAGGATGTAAATGACCGACCTGAAACAGATTGCTGAGAAT
>CBFDTW010000005.1:0-24859 GCA_965613085.1 uncultured bacterium
ATTTTAGAAAAATCAGTAGAGAGATTTTTGAAGAAGAAAGGCTCCCTCTCCTGGAAAATATTTTCCGGATAAAGAACCCACTAAACAAAAAAAGAGCCTATGCCATTTTGGAAAAACATGAGACCGGAGCAGCCACTACTTGCAGACTAAAAGAAGGTGTACCTCAGCTTTTCCAGCTTCTTAATCAACACGGCATAAAAAAGGGAATAGTTACCCGAAATAGCCGAAAGTCAGTTGACATAATTATAAAAAGATTTGGACTTACCTTTGATGCTATTGTCACAAGAGAAGATGCACCTCCAAAACCAGCCAGAGATCCCATTATACTTGCCTGTAAAAAGATGGAGCTATCCACTAATGAGATTGTTTTTCTGGGAGATTATGAATTTGACATGATAGCCGGCAGAAAAGCCAACGTTTTTACCGTCCTGCTAAAAAGTCACTCTCAACCTTACTCTCAATATGCTGACCTCGTGGTAGAATCAATTGCGGATTTTACTCACTACGTAAAAGACCTGCTTAAAATAAGCTAAATCAATTAGCCTGAAACCCAGCACAACCATTTCATGAATAATGCTTTTATTATTTTTGTCTCCAAGATCTACAAATTGTGAAGGCTAAAAGACTGTATTAAACAAAGCTCAATCTATCTCCTCGTGGGGCAGATATTGGGCCTGAGGGTGAGTTTGCAAATCCAGTACCTGTAATATTTCCCGTACAAAGTTTCCAGTATGGTTTTTTTCGGAGGTATTCACGAGCTGAGGAGAAATTTTCTTCCCCTGTTCATCTTCCAATATCTTGATCACTGGATGCAACGGATCCTCCGGATTAATCTTTGTAACTACACCCACCTCACCACGGTTTGTTTTTACCAGGGCTCCAACAGGAAAAAACCCCACCACACTGATAAAAACTTTTACCAGGGTAGGATTGAACTGAGTTTTGCTTCTCTGAAGCATTAAAAGGATAGCCTGGTAAGGAAATATCGGTTTGCGATAGCTGCGAACAGTAGTAAGGGCATCGTAAAAATCACAAATGCTAACAACTTGAGTCAGATAGTTGTCTTTCCCGTTTAGCTCCAGAGGAGGATAGCCACTGCCATCATAGCCAACATGGTGTTCCAGTGCAACACGAGCTATCATGGGATTGACTCCAGGAACAGAAGAAAGTATCTCTGCTCCCAGAATGGGATGGCGACAGATTATTTCCCATTCGGTTGCATTTAAACGACTTGGCTTGGTAATAATTTCCTTTGGTATCATAATCTTGCCAATATCATGAAGAAGAGCTGCCTCACCCAGTAAGGCCAACAACTCCTGGTTAAGCTTTAACCGTTTGCCTATAAGGATACTTAGCAAAGCCACATTGACTGAGTGTCGAAAGGTATAGTCATGGTAGCTTTTTATGTTGAATAAACCTCTCAAGGTAGACTGATCCTTTATTGCCGTTTTCAATAGCCCTTGGACGATTAAGTTGATGCTTCCAGGAGAGAAAGAGCCGCCTTCCAGCACTGTTTTAAAGATATTTTCAATTCTTGAGACAGCCCTTTGATACTCACTTTCTGATTTACGAGCCATCAGTTTGGCCTCTTTTTCTGAGAGCTCCAGGGGTAAGATCCTGCTCACAGTGATGTGATTTATTCCTCTCTGCCGCAACTCCTCACTGAGCAATTTGGAAGCAGGGCCAGTATGTCTGTGTTCATTAAGGTAGACTATCAATGAAACCAACTCTTTTGCTGTTGTACCAGGCTGGAAGCTGATTCTGGTAATCCCTGTATCTGTGATTTCCCTGACAAACCTGGCAAATTCAAGGCTTTCCTGACGAAAAGAGTGTTCGTTAATGAACACTTCCTCACCAACAATACTTATCTCTGCCTTCTTTTCCTGAGCTATCAGTGCTTCAATAACTTCCAGGAGCTTTTCAACTTTTTCCTGAACCATAGGATGTGCATCAGGAAAAAGAGAAAGCACATGTTTTGCACCAATCAGAGTTCTAAGTAACTCAAATTTTTCCATCTTTTCCTACCGACTTTTGCCGGGGAGAAAACTTTTCTCAACTATCTTTAAGATTTTACGGGCCCTTAGACCGATAAGCAAAAACTTCCAGTTCCAGAAGAGAAATCGCAACCGACCCAGACGACGAAGCAACTTCACAATATCCCCACCGCTCATTGCTTCAAGAGCCTCAAGCAACTTTAAAGTAACAAAAATGTCCTTTTGGAGAAAATCAGGTCTTGAGAGGAGTCTGATTGCGTAAGGTTGTAAGATGTCTCCGGGTAGACCTGCCAGATGCTCAGCAGCCATCCTTCTGAACAGACGATTCTCGGATTCTAACAGGAAGATAATCTTTTCAACGGCAACTGGACTGGCAATTAAAGCTAAGGATCGGATAGCTTCCCTTACAACTTTGGGATGTTGATAATTGAAAGTCTGAGCAATGATGTTCTCGCTTCCTGGACCAAGACGGCCCAACAACCATACGATATTACGAACCACATACCAGTGGGGGTGGCTTATGTAGGAGGAGAGGTTGTTAGCATCATACGAGGGGGCAAGTTTAAGCATAATGTTTATAACTGTTCGTCGAACAGAAAGATGCTCTTCGCTATCCAAAATCTGGATAAATACAGGAATAGCAAATTCACCTAAGTCGCCCAGAAGATCAAGGTATTGTTTTTTTCGTTCCTCATCTTTGTCCAGATGATATTTCTTTACCAATCGCTGGACAAGGCTACCGGACGCAAGTGAAGAAAGTATCTCTCTGACCAGGGTCTCAGTCACAGATCTTTTACCTGAACCATCGCCTGCCATTGCCCGCAGATGGCTCAGCCAGATAGCTAAATCTTGCCAGCGTTCCCTGTTAATAAGCTGCGTCAAAAGATTGGAAATTCTATCGGCAAAACCACGACAGGTCTCCAGGTCCCTTTCCAGCTGTATCAGGTTAAAAAGGCACTGCAGCTCGGTTTTAACTGGATCAATTTTATTCAATTGCAACTGAAGACTTTTCAGCAGCTCTCTATCCCGGGAGTTCAAAGTTATATCCAGGTTTTGTAACCAATCCGAGCTAACACCAAAAGAAATTCTACCTTTTGTAAAATTTTGACTTTGATTTTCAAGATCCATTATTTCTATATCTCGCTTCTTTGCCTGGAATGGTGGAATATCATCTATCTGGTGCCCTCTTTTCTTCAATTCGTTTTCCAGCAGGGGCAAGATAGAAGACTTTCGCCTCTCTGGTAGATGAAGGTTATCTAAAGCCTGTGCAAAAGCCCTGGGTAGAGAAATACCCACCTTGCTCAGGCTGGTAAGAGCACGAACCAGGTCAAAGTCGGATAGAAAACGTAGAATTTCCCCTTCCTCTTGGTTTTCCAGCAGAGCAGGAAGTAAAGAATTACAAATTAGTTGTTCTTTAATTTCGGGACTCATTTTTACAATTGAACGGGCAATTCTCTGGAAAACCTCGCTTTTTTGCCGGGAGTCAAATATCTCAAGGATCTGCTGTATCTCTATAAACTTCTGACCAACAAGTTTTCCCCACTTCCTGGGGTCTTCTTCATGTCTGGATAGATCGGACAGAAGGTGGGATAACCGTTGATGATCATCGATTAACCTGTTAATTTCATCCACAGGTAGAGAAGTTAAATCGAGATCGGCATCAATCTTAACAGCTATTCGAGGCTGGCGGGTAACATACCTCCGGGCAGTCTGCTTCTGACTGAGAGATTCCTGTATTTCTTGCTTTCTTCGACTAATTATATCCGCCAGGAATTTGGTGAAGGCTTCTTCCGTCTCTATTATCCTGGGAGGACCAGATTCCACCACCCGAATATGCTTAATACCTTCTTCTGAGAGAACATTGGAAATACCCCCTTTTCTGGCCAATTCTCTTGGATTCATTCCCAATATCCAGCAGAAATTTCTCATCTCCTTCTCACTAATATTACGCTCGATGGTCAACTTATCTATACCAAATACATAGAGCTGGCGGGTAAGATGGTGAAGCCCGGGATGATCTCCGGAAAGAGATGCCTCTTCAAAAAAAAGATTTTCTGAGGTTACTGCAAAGGTAATCCCTTGCTTTGTTTCAAGTTCAGATAGATGCTGCAAGCACTCCTTAAGAGCTATCTGGCCCATAGGATTATTTTCGGGGTAAAAATGCAAAATCTTGGCAGTTTTAACCAGGGACTTAAGAAAATCCTCAACTTTTTGTATGGTTGGATCGGCTACTTTCATAGGTATCTCTCAATACCTAATTTATTTTCTTTTCCCATAACTATTATAAAAGAAAAAATATTTCATGTCCACCATTCGCTCTCTATTTTACAGGAAAAGAGCTTTTCCTTTAGCTTAAGAGGTGACAGGAGGCAATTTAAAAAGAAGTGTTTAAGATACAAAGGGGTTACCTTTTATATAAAATCTGAGTTTTTTATCAAGACCTCTCTTTATCCCTCTCCTGGGAGTGCACTCTATCTTAAAAACTTCTTTATCTCCTTCAGCAATAAAAAGTTTACCTTTTGTGAGATTATGTCCATTAAAACTCCCATCAATACCAAAGGCTTCAGTCAATCTGGCAGGTCCTTTGGTTAGTTCGTGCAATCGAACCCTTTTTCTATTTTTCCTCATTACATCTATCCCTTCCAGGGGTTCAAGAGCCCTAATAAGGACTGCTCCAGGAACACCTTCTTTCTCTGTTACCACATTAAGCAAAAAATGCATTCCATAGGTAAAATATACATAAGAGGTTCCAGGAGGTCCCCACATAATAGCAGACCTTTTAGTCTTTCCTCTATAGCTGTGAGAGGCAGGATCTCCTACACCGTAATAGGCTTCTGTTTCAACTATTTTTCCTACCAGTTTCCCCCGGGAACTATAGTGTACAAGAAGCTTTCCCAGAAGCTCTTTCGCTACGAGTTTGGTATCCCGGGCATAAAAGCTGGGAGGCAGGGCCTTCACTTTTTCCTTTACCTCCAAATGCAGGTAAAATCCCCTCTGGTTCAATTAGTTTTTAATCCATTTTCCTTAGATGCCGGGAAAGATTATCAATTGAACATTCGGAAAAATGCAATTTGTGATGCTCCAATGCTCTGGTGTACTTAAGTCCGCTTCCTGTAATAATACAAACTACTTTGTCATTTCTTAAAATTTTCCCTTCTTTAATTAATCTTTTCAATGCTGCTACTGAAACTGCTGATGCTGGCTGACAGAAAATCCCCTTTTTAGCTAGCAGACTCTGTGCTTCAATAATCTCCGGATCGGTCACCCAAACAAATAAACCTCTGTATTTTCTAAGTTTTCTTAAAACCTCATTTCCACTTGGAGGGAATGGATTCTCTATTGCATGAGCAATTGTATGTGGAGTTTTGATCCTTTCAATTTTGTCTTTACTACTTATATAGGCATTTACAATAGGACTGCATCCCTTTGCCTGGGCACAGACAATCCTCGGAATTTTTTCTATTATTCCGGCCTTGTTAAATTCTATAAATCCCTTCAGTATTCCTCGAAGATTTCCGCCAGAGCTGGTCGGAACAATTACAAAATCTGGAACATCAAAGTTTAGCTGTTCACAGATCTCAAAAGAGATGGATTTATAGCCTTCGATTCTGAATGGCACATCGGAATTTAAAAAATAAATTTTTGCTTCCTGTCCGACCTCTAAACTTTTAAAATATAACTCCCCGTAATCACCACTTACTTTAACTAATACAGGATTATAAATAGCAACCGGTGCTAATTTCTCATCAGGAATCTGTGAGCCAACCAGTATGAAAGTCTTCAGTTTTGCTCTTGCACCATATGCGGCAACAGAAACAGCCATATTTCCGGTTGATACTGTTCCAATCTTGGTATAACCTAAGGAAATGGCGTGCAATAATCCCACAATGGTTCCTCTGTCTTTAAATGACCAGGTAGGGTTTTGAGTCTCATTTTTAATATACACCGACCTGTAGTCCGGGATATTTAATTTAACCAGAGGTGTAAAACCTTCATGTAGAGTTTCACTACTACTCTCCTCCAGAACAAAAAAATCTTTATACCTTTCTAAAATAGTCTGTTTCAGGATATTGCCTTTGTTAATTTCCCCTCTGGTAATTAGCTCAACCTCAAGGGGTTCATTGCAATTTCTGCATCTTGGAAAACTTTCAGTAAGAGGATATTTCCGGTTGCAGCCGGTGCAGATTAATTTAGGTTTCATTTTTTACCCTCGTTTCCTGAGAATATATTCCTTGACATTTCACTGTAGTTGTTACATATTATTACCACTATCATAAAAAGAGGCAAGAGATGAAAAAAGTAAGAAAGATAGAAATAGTTTTATCTTTATTGTTTTTTTTAACTTTATCCCAGGTAGTGGTTGCCAGTGAGAATCCAGAGCAGTATCCATCTCGTGGAAGTTTTGGCATCGGTATGGTTATTCCCGCAGGCATAACTTTAAAGTACTGGACAAGTTCGGTTAATGGCCTGGATTTGAAGCTCGGATGGGGCCAGGATAAAGAAAAATCACGACTCTGTTTTGATTATCTCTGGCATAATTTCAACTTCTTTGAAGAATCAAAAAGTCAGAAATTAGCCTTTTACTATGGCCTTGGAGGCAAACTCCACTTTGGTGAATACAACGATTATATCGGCTTGAGGATGGTATTTGGGGTTAGTTATATATTTCCAACCACTCCTTTCGATCTTTTCCTGGAGCTTTCCCCTACTCTTCTGCTTTCACCAGAGACAAATTTTGAAACCGATGCCGGCATCGGTTTAAGATACTTTTTCAGGTAGTAATATTTATCTTGTTAACTTCTTCCTTTTTTAATCTCCTCTACAAACTTTTTGGCATTTTCTGTAATGACCTGGTATCTTCCCTCCATCAGGGCTTTTTTATCAACAAGGGAGCCTCCCACTGAAATAACTGCTGCACCCGCTTTGATGAAATCCTTAGCATTGTTCAAATTGACACCACCTGTAGGGTTTAGAAGAACGTGAGGTAAAGGAGCTTTTATCGCCTTGATGTAAGATGGCCCTCCCAGGTTACTTACAGGAAAAACTTTTACAAGATCAGCCCCAGTTTCCCAGGCTGTAAGTATCTCTGTAGGAGTCATAGCACCGGGAATGGCTATTACACTATATCTCTTGCAAGTTTTGAGCACCTCAAGGTTAAGACAGGGTCCTACAACAAATTTAGCTCCTGCCAGAATGCAAAGCCTGGCAGTTTCACTGTCCAGGACAGTACCTGCCCCGAGAAGGACATCTTTGTCTAACCTGCTATTCACTTCCCTCATAACCTCAATTGCTCCAGGAATGGTCATGGCAATTTCAATAGTATTTATACCTCCCCCCAGTATTGCCTCAACTACCCTTAAAGCCCTGTCAGAGGAGTCTGCTCTAACAACGGGTATAATCCCCACCTCAAGTAAAAGCTTGAGATTTTTGTTCTTCTCGTCCATATAGTCTGCTCCCTTATTTAGATTTGAAAAACCCCTCCAGCACCTTTTCGATTTCCTTCTTCTCAGGAGAACAGCCTTCAACATAAATTCAACATAAAAGTGTTTTGCAAGGCTTTTAGCACACTCTCCGATAAATACGGTATTTTTCCTGCAATTTTTTCCTTTTCCCCTGCCACCAGTCTCAGGAGTGCTATCATCTCACCTTTCTTTTTCCCAAGATCAAAAAGAACAGATAATGTAGGAATAACACACCCACAGCAAGCATGGTCAAGTGTGCTCGTCCTCTAAAGGATTACTCCGAGATACAAGCTGCCACCATATCTCCTATCTCGTCAGTCTTCAGTCCACTTCTTGTAGATAGATTCTTTAATTTACCCGAGGCAAGGGTTTTAATAACAGCTTTTTCTACAGTTTCCGCTGCCTCTTTCTCACCTATCGTATCAAGTAACATCTGCATGGCGCAAATGGCTGCCATTGGATTTATCACATTCTTACCCGCATATTTAGGAGCGGAACCATGAATGGGTTCGAACATAGAAACTCCTTGGGGATTAATATTGGCGCCTGCTGCTATTCCCAATCCTCCCTGAATCATTGCACCAAGGTCGGTAATTATGTCTCCAAACATATTACAGGTAACAATTACATCAAACCACTCTGGATTCTTTACCATCCACATACAGGTAGCATCTACAAAGGCATATTCTTTTTCGATATCAGGATATTCCTCCCCTACCCTTCCAAAAACCCTCCTCCACAGATCATGTGCATAGGTTAAAACATTTGCCTTATCACAGAGGGTTACTTTTTTCTTTTTGTTTCTTTTTCTGGCATACTCAAATGCATATCTTATACACCGCTCAACGCCCTTTCTTGTATTTATCATTTCCTGGACAGCAATCTCATCAGGGGTATTCTTTCTGACGAACCCTCCTGTCCCCAGATAAAGACCCTCTGTATTTTCTCTGACTACTACAAAATCTATATCTCCCGGACCTTTATCTTTAAGAGGAGTCCATACCCCGGGGTAAAGCCTAACAGGACGCAGATTTATATACTGATCAAGACCAAACCTCAATTTAAGTAAGATACCCTTTTCCAGAATTCCTGGTTCCACCCGAGGATCACCCACAGCACCAAGATATATAGCATCCATCTGTTTTAGCTCCTCCAAGACAGAGTCAGGAAGTGTCTCTTTTGTTTTTAAATATCTTTCTGCACCAAAATCATAATTTACCAGTCTAAATTTAAATTCTGATCTGTCTGCTACTGTCTTTAATACTTTAATTGCCTCTCTTGTTACCTCAGGCCCCACACCATCTCCTGGAATCACTGCTATTTGATATTCTTTTCCGCTCAAACTATCCCTCCTTTTTATTTTAAATCAGATTTTCCATTTTACTTAAAAGGGCAAAGCTAAAGACTTGACCATCTTTCGGTAAGCAAATTCCATAAGATATTTGAGGTTAACAACATCCTCACGGTTATAACTAAGCAAAACTTCAAGGGCCTCTGGATCTCCGTCAAGATATCTATTCCAGAGCTTCACCGCATCGTATCCTGTGAGATCTTTTACCATTTCACACCTTTTTATCCCAAGGGCTTTCTCAATTCTTTTCAAACCTCCAAAGTAACCCAGTCTGTTAAGCAGGTACCTGAGGTCAATATGGACCTGGGGAAAGTCTAAATTATTAAAGGTAGTTTTCAAAAAAGGAAGATCAAATCGCTTTCCATTGTAGGTTACTATAACAGAGTACCTTTTTATTACCCTTGTAAAATCCTGCAGGTTTTTACCCTGGATAAAGAACCTCATTTTTTCTCCATCAAAAAGACCCACCACTGTAATATAATCTGTGTCTTTGCCAAGACCTGTGGTTTCTATATCAAGAAAGGCTGTTTTTTCCCTGAATTCAGGATAAACCCTCCACAGCTCTCTTTCCGGCAAAAATTTTTTAAAGAAATAAACATTTCCCCGCAAAAGAGCATCTAATGAAAATTTTATAAAAAGAGAGAGGGTTAAATGCATCTTTCTTGGAAGTTTTACCTGATAGGAGTTTTTAAGATAATCTTCCCAGCTCAGGATATTATTTTGCCAGAGCCAGCGCTCGGTTTTCTCACCCACCCCCGGTACGTGCAAAAATGTATGTCTGAGCACCAGAGCACCTCTCATTGGCAGAATAATTGCTACAGATATTCTATTTTATAAGGCATTAATGTCAAACAAATTCATTAAGACTTTAAAGATTCTCTGCTTGACAGAAAAGCTGCAGCATTTATAGTATAGTTAAATCCAAAAAAGAAGGAGGAGTCTAAAATGAGTCCGGAGGTTGAGAAAAAAATAAAGGAAAGAGAGGAAATTATCAGTGAGTTTAACAGACTCTTAGAGGATTTTCAAGAAGCTAAAATTCATTTTAAGAAAAGACCCGATGATTATAACGAACCCCGTTATTTAATATATGAGGCGGAAGAGCTCCATCCTGTTGCAGAAATGTATGCCAGAATCGGACCAGGAGATGATGGAAGTATTCAGGTACGTATGATAGGCTCACCCCTGGAACAGCAAATTATAAATTTTATAGAGAATAACGTGAAAGATGAGAAAATTAAAAGAAAAATTATTGACTGCGTAAAAAACAGTATTCCGTCGCCTCCCGGCGAAGAAAAGATAAAACAGTACCTTGAAAAAGAAGCTAAAAAGTTTAAACGGATAAAGGTCAAGATTTATGAATAAATAATTTTATGGTCAATTTTTCTCGTAGGGTGGAAAGAGATATTCTTTCCATTTTAAGCGAAAATATTTTAGCAAAATTGGAAATAAGACTTTCCTTTACCTCCTCAATCTTTACATCTTTTTTCAAAATAGCGGTGAGGGAAGTCATTACCTCCGGCTCCATTCCGCAGGGCTGGATCAGGTTGAAATAGTCAAGGGCACAATTTACATTAAGGGCAAAACCATGCATGCTGATCCAGTTTTTAACCTGAATACCAATAGAGGCTATTTTTTTATCTTTCACCCACACGCCGGTTAATTCCTTCCTTCTCTGAGCCAGGATGCCAAATCCTCTCAGACATCTTATAATTACTTCTTCCAGCTGCCTTAAATAAAGATGTAGATCTTTGTTGTATTTCACCAGATCAAGGATAGGATAACCTACAATCTGTCCCGGACCATGGTAGGTGACTTTGCCACCTCTACCAATCTCATAAATAAAAATACCTCTTTGTTCAAGTTCAAGCTTGTCTACCAGAATTTCTTTTAAAGAGCCCTTCTTTCCTACAGTTATAGTAGGAGGATGTTCCAGTAAAATCAAAACATCCTCTTTTAGCCTTTTTTCTTTTTTACCTTGGAAGATTTCCTCCTGCAGTCTTAGTGCCTCCTTGTAATCAATTAGGCCGAGCTTGACTGCAAGACATATATTATCATCCACCTTTTTCTCCTTGCAAGTTGAGCTGCTCTAACCTGTATATTCCAGCATTCTGTCAAGTGCTTTTTTGGCTTTTTTTCTGATACTATCTTCAAGTACAATCTGATATTTTTCCTCTCTTAAAGACAGGTAAACATCCTCTAAGGTGATCAGTTTCATATCTAAGCACATAAGAGCAGAGCCAGCAGCAAAAAACTCTTTTCCGGGATTTTCTTTCTTCAAACGATGAATTAATCCTTCTTCTGTTCCAATGATAAATTTTTTAGCAGTTGATTCTCTGGCAAATTTTACCATTCCTCCTGTGCTTGCCACTCTATCGGCCAGTTCTATAACCTCAGGGAGACATTCAGGATGAACAACGACCTTTGCATCAGGATGGAGCTTTTTTGCTTTTATTATGTTTTCTGCCCTGATTCTTTCATGCACATAACAGTACCCCTTATAGGGAATAATTTTCTTTTTCATAAATTTTGAGACAAAACTTGCTAAATTTCGATCCGGAACGAATATGATCTTTTGTGTGGTCATATTCCTGGCAACTTCCACAGCGTTGGATGAGGTACAACAGACATCACTTTCTGCTTTAACCTCGGCATTGGTATTAACATAAGAGAGAACCTGGGCCCCGGGATGTTTTTCCTTGAGCTTTTTTAAGGTATCCTGTGTAATCATATCAGCCATTGGACAGCCAGCTTCTTTTCGAGGAAGAAGAACCATCTTTTCCGGAGAAAGTATTTTAGCAGTCTCGGCCATAAAACGAACTCCGCAGAACACAACTGTCCTGCAGGAGACACTTTGTGCTTTACGACTCAGCTCCAATGAGTCACCAACAAAATCTGCTATATCTTGAATTTCACTTCTCTGATAATTGTGGGCTAAAATAATAGCATCTTTTTCTTTCTTCAGATCTTCTATTTTCCCAATTATATCTTCCTTTTCCAATTTGCCACTCCTTTGACCTCTGGTTTATTTTCCGGCTTTCCATTTTCACAGTTTTCCCCTTTGCCAAAGGGGAAAGATTGTCCTCAGTTTCTCAACAATGGAAGGTAGAGCATTAACCACTCTTTGAATATCTTCCTCTGTACCTGCTCTTCTGCCTTGCTCATGATGAGCTCCATGAAAAAAAGCAGCATTTCCTTTAAAACCTCAGGGTGAGTGGGTGTGGTAGCAGCATAATCCAGATATATTTTTCCCATATTTTTTATCCCCTCTTAAAAATCCCAGAAGACTGAAATTACCTTTCTCTTAGCGCTTTAAAGGTGTAGCCTGTTTCCGGACCGGGAATAGGAGCTACCGGTTCGGTTAAGAGAAACTCACCTTTTTGAATCCAGCTTTTAAGGATACCGGCAATTTTTTTGGCTTTATAGTAGCTGGAAAGTGAAGCTGTGGGAACCTCTTTATCTTTTATAAAGATTTTCCCACTTTTAAGCTGGGCGTAATTTACCTCTCCGAGAGTCCCACCTTCTCCTGAAGGATAAGATTTGCTGTAATCAACAATTTGAGTAAAAATTTCCTCATCCTTTACAGCCGTATACCTGCAGATTTCCTCATTTAAAATGGGAACAGGCACGCCAATACCCACAGAGAGAGTTGCCCCATAGCCAATCATACTTGTTCCTACCAGATATTCTGGAGACATCCCTTTAAGATCACCTATTACTGCCAGGGTGCCAGCTGGTACAAAAGGAACATCATTTTCTTTCCTTGGTGCTGCAGGATTGTGCTGGGTTCCATGCCATATTATATAGCCTATTCCACCTCCCAGAAAAATCCTGGTGCCAATTCCAATTGTCTTATACAAGGGGTCATTAAGAAGAGGAGACAGTTGCCCGGCACTACAGTAGTTAGCATTGCCCATATTTGGTTGTAGAACACCCATATAAGTATAGATAATTTTATCCGAGAGGTTAACTGCCACATTGTAATTCTGAGAACAGTTGCGAGGGTTAAAAAGAACTGCTTCATTTAAATCTTTTATATTGATCATGGCCTCGAGTTTTTTTCTGGGATAACAATCTGTCCCGTAGGCAGTTGCTACCAGTTTTATATCCTTACCAGCTACTAAATCCTGGATAACATGCCCCCCACCGTACTCAAACTTCCCCGGGTAGATTCTATTTTTTGGATCATCCTCGGGAATAGCGGTAGCCCCAAGGTAAATATCTACTGCTGCCAGGCCGGTATAAGCGGGAACTCCATTAAGATAAACTTTTCCTCCACCTAACTTTATCCTTGGCCTGGAGTGCCCAATATTAAAGTAAGCACCTGATGAGCACATAGGGCCGAAAGTAGCTGTTGTAACCACATCCACTTCTTCAGTAGCTTTTTTAACTCCTTTTTCCTCCACAATATCAATCATCTCCTCAGCATCTACCACCACTACCTTGCCTTTTTTGATTTTTTCATTAATCTCGGCAATTGTTTTTTTCATCTTACTCAACCTCCCTTGTCCGAAAAAGTGCTTTCCTGACTGAATTTATCAAAATTGTATAAATCATATTTAAAAAAGATACCCTGTCAACTAAGATTTTTTATGGCAGGTAGAGGTTAAAGGATGACTACCCGGTATTTTCTCCCAGTTTTTTAGCTTCCTCTATGAGCATTACCGGGATACCTTCTTTTACCGGGTAAACAAGTCTGCACTTATGGCAGATGAGGTCTTCCTCGCCCTGGCAACATTTGTATTCCAGCTCACCCTTGCATTTCGGGCAAACCAGAATCTCCAGAACTCTTTTATCAAGACCCATTTTTACCTTCTCCCTTAAGATATCAGAATCTTCACCGATTTTCCCTGTTTTAATGATGCCTGGGCTGCCTCAAGAATCCTTACCACCCTGAATCCTTCTTCGCCATCGGTAAATGGAACTTTATCCTTTTCTAAGCATTCTATAAAATGCAAACACTCTTCTTTCAAAGGCTGTTTATCCTCAATTTGGGGTATAATCACTTTCCCATCTCTTACACTAAAGGTAGCCTCAACCGTATTCTCTTCTACTACAATTCCCCTATCATATATCTTTAATTTGCAAAAGGGAGCAAGTTCATCAAAAATCATCATCTTTTCTTTTCCTATTATTTTTAGCCTTCTCACCTTTTCTACATCAAACCAGCTTGCATGAATGTGAGCAAACATCCCTCCCTTGAAAAACAAGTTCAAAAATACAACATCTTCTATACCCTTTTCTTTCTGCAAAAAGCTTTTTCCAAAAGCACTTACTCTTTCAGGATATTCTCCCAGAAGATAAACTGCAATATAAACATCATGCGTTGCAAGGCACCACATAACATTTTCCACTTTCCTCACTCTGCCAAGACTCAGTCTCTGAGAATGAAAGTAGCAGACCTCGCCAATTTCTTTATTCTCGATCCTTTTTTTCATCTCACCGACCGCAGGATGATATTTTAAAAGATGTCCCACCATTATTTTTCTCCTTTTCTTCTGAGCAAGGTCAACTAAACCTGCGGCATCTTTGCTGTTTAAAGTTAAGGGTTTCTCTATTAAAACGTGCTTCTCAGCCTCCAGAGCCTTTCTGGCAAGTTCAAAGTGAGTATGAGGAGGGGTAGCAATAACAACTGCATCAATTTTTTTGTTATTTAGAATATTTTTATATTCATGGGTTACTTTTATCTGAGGATAGTTATCTTTTACCCATTTTAAAGAGGTATCATTTGGATCATAACAAAAAAGAAGATTGGCCTTTTCAATCTCATGAAAATTTCTCACCACATTTTTCCCCCAGACCCCTACTCCGGCAACAGCTACATTTACCATTTTATCTCCTATAATACTGCCTTATCCGGTAATTTTATCCATGATCCTGATCCAGTTTTTGACCTGTGGAATTTTTCTGTATTTTTCCTGAGTTGAGAGCACCACACAGTTTTTTTCTTTTATCTGGCCTTTATCCTTTACCCTTTTATACTTCACATCATCAAAGGCGAGGCTCTTTAAGCTCATCTCCACAATATCTGCCAGCTCTCCATCTCCCAGAATAACAAAATTCCTTGCACCCTTTGTATACTCGGTCAAAATCAAGGATTGTATTTTTTCTTTCATTTTTTTTAAAGAATCCAAAGTATTAAGGAAATATCTGTAGGATTTTTTAGCTTTTTCAGAGAATCCTTTCGGAGTAAGAATATATTCCAAACTCCTCTTGTTCATACCTTTTACCTTGACATACCCTTTTCTTATAAGCCTTTTTAAACTGATATTTACCATACCCAGAGAAATTCCCGCCTTTCTGGAAAGTTCTCTCTGGGTTATCCCTCTGTTCTTTGCTATCTCCTCTATAATTTTTAGTTCCCTGTCGGTTATCTCTTTTCCATCCATTTTACTCTCTTGTGTTCACCGTGTGAACATTATAAAACATCTAAAGAAACTGTCAAAAATTTAGGTTTCCCGTTTCCTGAAAATTTCATGAAACTGGAATCGCCTTTTGACATTGTTGCCCACATTTTATATTTTTAGTAGTGGAGAAAAAATATGGATGCTGATGAGCTCAAAAATGAAGCTGCCGTATCAGATGCTCCCAGAATGAGACATCTTCTTGAAGAGGCAGCCCGAATACTTAAAAAAGAAAGGCAAAAGGGGGAAATTGGCCAGCAAAAAATAAAAGGAGGACTTATTGACCTACCTCCTGAAGGAAAAGCTATCGTGGTGGGGGACCTCCATGGCGATCTGAATAGTTTGACCATTATTCTTAAAGAAAGTCAATTTTTAAAAAGAGTTACCAGAGAGAAAACATATCTCATCTTTCTGGGCGATTATGGAGACAGAGGAGAGTTAACACCTGAAGTTTACTGGGTCATCTTGAAATTAAAGACAACTTTTCCGGAAAACCTTATCCTTCTCAGAGGGAATCATGAGCCTCCACCAGGTCTTGGGGTCCATCCTTTTGATCTTCCCTATTTTTTAAAAGCAAGATATGGAAGAGAAAGCGAGGGGTTACTCCAGTTTTTTCTATCTCTTTTTAATCTGTTTCCCCATGCTCTCCGGGTGAAGGAAAAATACCTTATGCTTCACGGAGGTTTGCCAGAAAAAATAAGCTCAATTGAGGATATAGCTGAAGCTCATCAAACTCATCCTGCAACCCCGCATCTGGAACAAATTCTCTGGAGTGATCCCGGAAACCTCAGGGGGAGCTATCTCTCTCCACGAGGAGCAGGTATTATCTTTGGGGAGGATATATCCCGGAGAGTACTTAAATTGCTGAACCTAAAAATCCTTATCCGAAGTCACCAACCCTGTGAGGGAATCTTGGTGGCCCATCAGGGAAGAGTTCTCACTCTTTTTTCCCGCAAAGGTCATCCTTACCATAACATGAAAGCTGCCTATCTTGACATAGATCTTTCTGCTCCTGTTAAAGATGCATATCAGCTTTCTGAAAAGGCCCATTTATTTTGACCAGCCTTGTCTCAATTTCTTTTTTTGCTAAACTATAAAGGGCAAAAATGTTTGTGAGGCAAAAGTGAAGTACTCCGAGCTGATAGATAAGATAAGAAAATTACCCCAGCCAAAAATTTACAAAAATTCAACCGAGGTTTGCAGAATAAAAGGGATTTCTCTAAATTTATGGGATGTTATAACAGCAGCGGTTATTTCCAGACTTAACATACTCATAATGGGAGAAAAGGGTGAAGGAAAAACTCAACTTGCTACAGAGATAAACAACACTTATTTTGGAGGAAGAGGAACATTTATCAGAGCACATCCTGACCTGAAAACAAAGGATATCTATACTGCTCTTAATCTTGAAAAACTCTCATCAGCCAAAGGGGATACTCACCAAGCCCTGGAAGTAGTAGAGGCAGCAAGAAATCCCTTAACCATTTTGGACGAAATAAACAGAGTTCCTCAAATTACCCAGAACCAGGCTCTTTCCATACTCGATGGATATATAAACCTGCCGGAAAAAAACGAACAGGTCTTCTTTGGAATAGATGGTTTCCACCTCAGTATAGCCACTGCCAACGTGGGAAGGAGTTATTCGGGAACTTTCCCTTTTGACCCTGCATACCTTGATCGCTCTCATCTTATTATAAATGTGGACAATTTTCCTCCTACCACTGCTGACCTTATTAAAATCCAGCAACAAAACATAAACCCACATCTGGAAAGCCCGGCTAAAGAAGATTATACTGAACTGATAATCCAGATATGGAAGGATATTGGTAACATAAGTTTTTCCCTGGACGGATTGATAACAGATCTTTATCTAAAAAAAGGCCTTGACTACTGTGCCAGATCTCCTACCAAAAGAAAAAGCACGGTTAGAGATGATATTCCCAATATGTGTCAGGGATGCTCCTCACGAGAGGAAAATGAACTTGCCGATGTGTGTGGATATATTATCCCCACCAGCACCCGATCTTTCAAGGCATATAAAGCCCTGGCTATTTCTCTTTGTGCTGTAGCTGATGCTAAATCTCAAGCCGTCTCCCCTACCCTACCGGGCTATGCAGAGCTCCTGGAAGCCTTCAGGATAACATCTCCCTATTCAGGAATTATTGATCTTGCCTGGGTAAGAAGAGAACACCACGGTAATCCTTACCTGGCTGTTGATTATATTTATCGAAGGGTAAAATCAAATTTGGAAGAAAAGGCCAACCACATTAAAAAAGTTTTTTATGATGCTATTCAGGGAAAATTGACTCGTGAGGCTATTGAGGCTCTAGGAGAGGAATGGTTGTGGCTGGAGGAGATCTTGAACGAAATAAATTTGATAGCAAGAGACTCCAGTTCTAACCTGATAGAAGAAATAAGGGAAGGAAGAACTCTTTATACCCGGGATTTCTGGATTGCAAGCATACTCCATCCTGATCAAACCCTCTTCGGGGAAAATATTGCTAATCTCTCCTGGGGCAAAGATACGGGAGAGAAAATAAAGGAAAGAATAGATAGTATGTATGGAATTGCCTTTGCCAGTGAGGATGGCATTTACATATGGTACGAAGGAATGGCAAGACCAAAACAGATATTCCGGCTTCCAAGGCAAAAATTCAAGAAAAAACCGATAAAAGGTCTTGCTTTTGTCAGGGAGAGACTGCTTTTTTGCCATAGGAAACGAAATTTATGACATAGATAATCCAGAGATACCTGTTATTACTACCTACAGACCCGTTGAAGCTCTAACTCAGATTGGGGAATCACTCCTGGGAACAGAAGAGGAAAAAATCTGGATATCAAGAGAAGGTGGAGGCAGGGAAATTATGATTCCCTGGCAAAAGAAGGTAAGTGCTGTTCTATCTGCCCCCGTTTATAAACTAAAAAGGCTTTAAGGGGCAATGGATTACAAAACTCTCCAGTACGAGCTGGTGGGCTTAAATACCCTTTTAAATCTCACCGAGGACTCAATTAAAGTTTTCCCGGTAAAACCCTCTTATGGACATATCGAATTGAAACTTTCTCCTTCATCCCGCCAGATAAGGATAAATATCGATGAAAACTGGGAGATAAACAAGGATCCCCTGTTAAGTTCCTATCTTAACAAAAGCTACCATGAGCATCCTCTTTTAGAGATGGGACGGGATCTTCTTTGCAATAACATGGCTCACCATCAGATCTGTCCGGTCTCACTTGAAATTCACCACAGACTTATGGATGTTGTGGCTAAAGCTCTAAAGGAGAAAGGGAAAGAATCTTACTCTGTCTATATCTGTCATGCTCTGGAAGATATAATTGCTAACTGCTGGTGCAGACTTAATTTTGGACATTTTAAGGGAATGGTTATTTTCTTTTACGATCAGATACGCACCTTCTCTTCCAGGAAATTTTACAAAAATGGTCTTTTGACAAAGGTTTTGCCTGGTTTAAATTTTAGATATAGCAGTTTTTATGAGGTGTTTGTCAGAACAAACCTTGTTCTCTGGGGAGAAGAAGACGACTTTTCTCTTTTAAAAGATTTTCTTAGCCCTGAGAAAGAGCTGGAGGATGTGACAGCCAAAATACTGGATATATTTTGCCTCAAAGATAGTATCAACCTTAATGATATAGTAGAAGTTCTATGTGACAGGAACAGATGGGAGAAATTTGCCTGGGAATTTTCTTCACTGGCGGCGGATTTTCTTAAAAATGACAGGAGAGAAAAAAGAAAACTAAGCTGTGAGACATGGTTTGAAAAAGAGATTATGAATAAGGATACCCAGAAAAAGTTTATAAAAAAAATGTACGAGAAATCCAGGGAAAAACCAAATTACCTGGGGAGCATTGAAGTAACAAAAACTCTTTACGAGATGTTTGCACCGGAGATTCCCATTCGGGTAGATACGACAAAAAAGGGAAGAGCTTTCCCTGTGGTACCCTTTAACTATGACCCTTTTGATCCTCAAGTTCACTCCATAGAAGATATTGACCTCGGTGGAGTGGTGGTCGATGCGGAAAGCCCCTTTTTTAAGCTGGTAAATTTTCGGGTACCGAGGTACCACTATGATATTTTTATTCCCTATCGTTCCCAAAGAAAAGGGGCCTTTCCAGATATATGTTTTCTACTGGATACATCGGCTTCTATGGCTGATGATGTGGAAAGCAAAATAGCACTGCCAACTGTCGGTATGGCAAGGCAAATGATAAGGTCAAGATTTTATTTTGGAGAAGGAAAAACCTCCTGGAGTGAGAAAAGTAAATATCACCACGTTCTTCTTGGATTTAATGGAGCCATTAAATGGCTTCAGTCTCAGGGAATAGCCCCTTACATCCGCTATAATGTAATAACTTTTTCCCGTGATACTTTAACAAGTGGATGGAGAGAATACTCCCAGCTTGAGGAGTGCAAAAAAATAGCTTATCTTCCCCAGTTTGATACCACTATTATTGATTATAAAGTAATAAAACAGCAGCTTATCGGGAGAGAACCTTTTGTTCTTATAATACTTTCTGATGGAGAGATATTCAACTGGGATGAGTCAACCAAGGGTTATTCCTCACATCGTCTTAGAGAGTTTATAAAAGGGATAAAACCGGTCAAACCCCTTTTTAAACAGATAGTGGAAAATAATATGGTCTCTCATATCCAGATAAGTGAGGGAGATTTTAAACCAAGAATATCTCTTCTTACCTGTCAGAATTTAGCAGAGTGGGGGGCAGAGATCTACAGGGTAAATGATATCAATACTCTGGAATCCCTTATGATAAGAATAACCAGAAAAGTTATGAGTCCTTACTTTTAGGAATTTTAATGGATGCAAAGATGGTATGAAATTCTGGAGGTACTTTCGAGAAAGAATAAATTATCCAAAAAGAAGTCTGGCAACCTCAATTTCTTCCTCATCCTTAAGCACTGAGAACAAAGTTGAGATGGTAGAGTTTACCAGTACATCTTTACTTTTAACAATAAAACCTCTTTCTTTCTCATTCAGAGAAAAAGTAAACTTAAGCCGGGGGGCTTTGCCCTTCTCCCTTACAGCTTTTTCTATTTCCCTAATAAAATCCTGATCCACCAGTTCTTTGTCCTGAGGAGAGATCAAAACCTCCTCATCACCATGTTTAATACTGGCAACAAGGGCATCTCTCATCAAAGAAAGATACTCTTTCTTTTCTAAATTTAAAAATCTATCCTTAGCTTCTTGGAAAACCTCACTCATTATCTCGCTTTTCAGAGTAAGGATTTTTTTTCTCTCTTCTCTTCGTACCTTTATCATCTTTCTTCTCACCTCATCTTCGATTTGCCGCTTAGTTTCCTGTATTATCTGCTTTTTCCGCTCCTGTGCCCTTTTTTTTGCTTCTTCCAAGATTCTTTCTTTCTGCTCCTCAGCCTCCTTTTCAACCTCATTTACTTCCTGCTTTACTTTTTCATCAATGCTTTTAAGTATCTCATCCAGCCCCATAATTACCCTCTTTTATGAGTTTATTCCCTATACACTTATTCCGTTTATCAGAAAAATGGTTACAAGAAGGCCCAGAACAGCATAAAATTCAACAAAAACTGCCAGAACCATAGCCTTCATAGAATCAGCCGGTCTTTTAACAGTCAGTCCCACGCCTGATGCACACACTTTACCCTGATGAATAGCTGAGATAAAACCCAGAATAGCAATTGGTAAGGCAGCAAAAAATAAGTTAAGTCCCTGGGAAAAGGTGAGAGAAGGTGGAGGCCCTGTTAAAAGATTCACCTTCATTATTAAAAGGAAGGCCGCAATGAAACCATAAATACCCTGTGTTCCCGGTAGAGCCGTAAGAATGAGGTATCTACCGAAATTTTCCGGATCCTCAGTCATAGCTCCGGTGGAAGCCTGCCCAGCATAGCCAATACCTATACTGGAGCCTACGCCTGCAAGTCCTACCGCCAAACCTACTCCTAACAAAGCCAAGGCAAGACCGAGTGTCATCTACTCCTCCTTTTTAAATGTTTAATCCTTTTCGCTGTCTATCCTTTACAATTTAACTTTTTCCTCTCGCAGAAAAGATTCTTTCAAATTTTTAGAGAGCGCATTTTTTAACTGTTTTATTTTATCCCTGTATTTAGCTGCTGATTCAAACTCAAGATTCTCGGCCGCTTTTTTCATTTTCTTTTCCAGAGTCTTTATCAATCTGGGGATCTCCTCTATTGATGGAACATATTTATCCTCTTTTTCTGCAACTTGTAGCTTCTCGTATTTTTCAGCCGTATAAGTTTCGATATCGGCCAGAATTGATTTTTGTATACTCCGGGGAGTAATATTATGCTTTTTGTTGTACTCCAGTTGAATTCTTCTCCTTCGCTCTGTTTCTTCCATAGCTCTTTTCATAGAAGAGGTAATCTGATTAGCATAAAGGATAACCTCTCCATCTACATTCCGAGCAGCTCTTCCCGCAGTTTGAATAATAGAGATTTCTGACCGAAGAAATCCCTCCTTATCCGCATCAAGAATAGCAACAAGAGAAACTTCCGGAAGATCCAGCCCCTCTCTCAACAGGTTAATCCCTACTAAGACATCAAATTCTCCACTCCGCAGCTCTCTTAAGATCTTAGATCTTTCTATGGTTTCTATCTCAGAGTGAAGATATCTAACCCTTACCCCCAGATCATCAAGATATGCTGTAAGATCCTCGGCCATTCTTTTGGTCAGGGTTGTAACAAGAACCCTCTGCTCTCTGTCAACTCTTTTCTTAATTTCTTCGAGAAGGTCATCTACAGGATTGGCAACGGATTTTACTCTGAGTTTGGGATCAACCAAGCCGGTTGGGCGTATAAGTTGCTCTACTACCTGAGAGCTTCTTTTCAGCTCATAAGAAGAAGGGGTTGCCGAAACATAGATAACCTGATTAATGAGACTTTCAAATTCGGAAAACTTTAGAGGCCGGTTATCGTAGGCTGAGGGGAGGCGGAACCCGTATTCCACCAAATTGTCCTTTCTGGATTTATCCCCCCCATACATTGCATGTAGCTGGGGAATGGTCTGGTGAGACTCATCAATAAACATAAGATAATCCTTGGGAAAGTAATCCAGAAGACATGCAGGGCGCTCACCTGGTGCTCTCCCGTCAAAATAGCGGGAATAATTCTCA
Source organism: uncultured bacterium (assembly GCA_965613085.1). Lineage (GTDB taxonomy): Bacteria > Aerophobota > Aerophobia > Aerophobales > B3-G15 > CBFDTW01. The sequence goes on from CBFDTW010000005.1 coordinate 22,346, forward strand.
ATACCTGTACAGTATCCCACCTCTCTTATCATTTCCAGGTCATACTTGGTTCTCATCTCCAATCTTTCTGCCTCTAAAAGCTTGCCCTGACTCCGCAGCTCCTTTAACCTCTGTCTTAGTTCTTTTTGTATGGCATCAAGAGCATAAGATATCCTGTCAGGAGGAGCAAGATAGTGAGTCGCCGGGTAAATGTAAACCTCCTCCACCTTTTCTTTGGTTTTGCCAGAGACAGGGTCAAAAAGGGAAATTCCCTCTACCTCATCTCCCCACAGCTCAATTCTGACAGCCTCCTCCTCGTAAGCCGGATAAACTTCAATAAGGTCTCCCCTCACTCTGAATTTTCCCCGGGAAAAATCGATATCGTTTCGTTCGTACCTCATCTGCACCAGTTTTCTTAAAATATCCCTTCTGGATATCTCTTCCCCTACTTCAACATAAAGGAGCATTTCCCGATAATCTGCAGGATTCCCTAAACCGTAAATACAGCTAACACTTGCTACCACAATAGTATCTGAACGCTCCAGGAGGCTTTTTGTTGCTGAATGGCGCAACATATCAATTTTTTCATTTATAGAAGCATCTTTCTCTATATAAGTGTCTGTTTGAGGAACGTAAGCTTCGGGTTGATAGTAGTCATAGTAGGAGACAAAATATTCCACTCTATTATTAGGGAAAAGAGAGGAGAATTCACTGAAAAGCTGTGCAGCTAAGGTTTTATTGTGAGAGATAATTAAAGCAGGCTTGTTGACATTCTTTATCACATTTGCCATGGTAAAGGTTTTTCCCGATCCGGTGACTCCTACAAGGGTTTGTTCTCTGTAACCTTTTAAAACCCCCTCGGTTAACTTTTTAATAGCCTGAGGTTGATCTCCCCTGGGTTTTAGATGAGTTATCAACTCAAATTTTCTTTTTATCATAAGAAGCTAAGCTCCTCTTCAAAACTTAAGCTCTCCTTACGTTGTTTCTCAAGTTAAATTAGTATATTTCATTTATAGCTATCGTCAAGTGAAGCCGATATTCAAGCTTGGCTTTATGAAAGCTTTGTGTTAGGAGTAAGGGGGGTTAGTTTTAATCAAGAGCTTTTGGCAGATCTGTCAGGTTGGACCAGCTAATTTCAGAAATATAGCCCTCATATTGCCTGCTACAATCTCTCCCCAGCTCAAAAGCTTTGAGGTTAAAATCCACACTGTATGCAGGTACTCTCTTTTTTATTATTTTTTCCCAGGTAAATGTATTGAAAGGAAGGAAAAAAGAGGCAACTCCCAGCATCACAAGGTTCATCGTCTTTGGGTTTCCCGCATCTTTTGCTATGGAAAGCCCGTTAACCTTGATAAGTCGGGATGTCTTTTGCCCCAAATACGAGAATATATCTCGGGGATACTTTTCCCTGCCAAGGTTAACCCCCAGAGGTGGTACTTCTAAATTATTAACCACAACGAGGCCATCTTTTTTCAAATAATCAAGAAATCTTAAAGCCTCGAGTTTTTCCAGGGCAAGTAAAATATCAGCCTCACCTTTTTTAATAAGAGGAGAGTAAACTTTCTCACCAAATCTGACCTCGGAAATTACACTACCCCCCCTCTGGGCCATTCCATGAATCTCGGATTTTTTAACGTCGTACCCTTCCTCAAAAGCAACTTCAGCTAAAATATCCGATGTTAACAGAATACCTTGCCCCCCCACTCCAACAATCACCACATTAAAGGTTTTCTTTCTCATATCTTTTTCAACTTTTCAAGCTGTCTCCGGTATACATCTCTTAGGTGGTTAAATATATCAAGGTACTCTCTGCTTCTATAATCAGGATACGTCCATTCCCAGGGTTGAAAACTCTTATCCTTGAAATATCTTAAAGTGACCTCAGCGTATATTCCTCTCCCGATGTATATCCGATGGGCAAAATTTTTTGTTGTAGCCAGAATTAGCTTGGATAAAGTTAGATATCCTGGGTCTATATTCACTCTTCTTTTCGAAGAGTCAGGGAACAGATATTTTTCTTCCAATTTGTTGGTAAAAAGCTTTATTGAAACAATCTCTTCTGGATCAATGAGAGATTTAAAACTGATAAATTTTCTCCAAAGAACTTTCCCCATCTCTTTTTGGTAATAATTGGTGTAATTAAAAGGCAGCAAACTACTTTCAAAATCTACCTCTCCATACTGTTCAGCAAGCTCATCCTTTACTTTATTAAAAAGCTCTTTTTGAGAAAAAATCACTCCCACTATTAATTTAACAAGTTCAGGGTACTTAATCTTACCCATTTATTTTTATTTTACCGCATCTACCACAAAATGCAACCTGTGGGTTGACAATAGTGAATAATTTAAGATAATTTAAGGGAAAAGGGAGGTCATGGGTAAAAAAATTATAAAGGGACTGATTTTATTATACCAGAATTTCGTCTCCCCCTGGCTTCCATCAGTGTGCAGGTTTTATCCTACCTGCTCCCAATACACAATTGAGGCAATAGATAAATATCTGTCTCTTATACACATCTCCGAGCCCACGAGACTA
>CBFDTW010000006.1:0-24739 GCA_965613085.1 uncultured bacterium
ATATTATGGAAGCAAATAGTGGAGCAAGAGGTCGTTTCGTAGAGACTGGTTTATATAATTGAGCCGTTAGCTCAGTAGGTAGAGCATCGGCCTTTTAAGCCGAGGGTCGCAGGTTCGATTCCTGCACGGCTCACCAGAGGTCCCCATAGTCTAACGGATAGGACACCGGGTTTTCATCCCGGCGATGGGGGTTCGACTCCCCCTGGGGGCACTACTATTAGTGCGGGGTTAGCTCAGTGGGAGAGCGCTTGCCTTACAAGCAAGAGGTCGTTGGTTCGAGTCCAGCACCCCGCACCAGAGGCAAAAAATAAAGAGTTGCGGAAAATGGGTGAAGGAGAGATAGAGCTTTTAATTAAACTGCAGAATTTAGACTCAAGAATTGACGGAAGCATAAAAGAGGAAAAACTTCTTTATTCTCGTCTGGAACAAATAGAGGAAAAGTTGAAAAGACTGGAGGAAAATCTTTTTGAAAAAAGGGAAAAGTTAAAGAATACAAGAAAGGAAAAGATGAAAAAAGAACTCCAGCTAAGGGAAATTGATGAAAAGTTAAAAAGACATGAAGAGGAAAAATACAGGGTAAAATCCCAACAGGAATTTGAAGCACTGGAAAAAGAGATAGCTATCCTGGAAGAAGAAAAGGATAAAGAGGAAGATTCTCTTTTAGAGTTGATGGAAAAAGAAGAGGAGCTATCGGGTCTTCTACCCTCTCTGGAAAAGCAGCTCCAGGTTGATAAAGAAAAACTAACAAAAGAGAAAGAGGATTTAACCGATAAAATAGCAAGTCTTGAAAAGAGCAAAGAAAGTCTAATAGAAGAGAGAAAAAAGTTATCCTCTCGGATTAATACAGTTTACTATAATCAATATGAGCAGCTTCGCAGAATGAGAGACGGTCTTGCCGTGGTAGCAGTTGAGGGTGGAGTTTGCAAAGGATGCAATGTCAAAGTTTCTCCCTCTTTAATTGGACAGATGAGGCGCCGGCAGATTGTTTACTGCGAGGGTTGCAGTCGGATCATATATCTGGGTACAAGGGGTGGAAATTAATTCTTTAAAGAAGATACTATGTTTAGATGTAGGTGATAAAAACATTGGAATAGCTATTTCTGATTCCTCCCATACCATAGCACGGGGGATGTGTTCCATTAGATTTCCTTCCTCCTCTCCCGAAGAAAAAGTGGAGTATATAAAAAAGCTGGTTTTTTCTCATAAGGTTGGGAAGATAGTAGTGGGGATGCCTTTTGACCTTAAAGGGAGAGAAGGAAAGCAGGCCCGAAAAATAAGAGAATTTGCCAGACTGTTAAGAGAAAAAATAGATTTGCCGATTGTCTTTGCCGATGAAAGGTTTACCACACTGGCAGCGGATAGGTTCTTGAGAGAAGGGGGGTTGAGTATCCAGAAAAGAAAAAAGCTTAAGGATAAAGTAGCAGCTACCATACTGCTTCAAGACTATCTTAATGCACTGAAGAAAGAGCCGGGATAAAAAAGCAGGCACAAGATGTGGGTTGATTTTTTTAAAAAAATCGGAAAACTGGCAGCCTTTTTCATGATAATTCTGATAGCTTCCTATTTTTTTATACCCTCCTTTAGCGGGAAAAAACCTCTGGTTAAAATTCCAAGAGGTGTTAATTCAAAAAGAATCTCCTTTATTTTGTGGGAAAATAAAATTATAACAAACCCTTATTTTTTTTCTCTGCTTGCTAAAGTTTTAAATTATGACAGCAGGCTTAAGGCTGGAGTGTATGAATTTGACTCTCCTACTTTGTTATCTGTACTCAGTAAACTCAAGAAAGGAGAAGTTAAGCTTTATAAGATAACTATTCCTGAAGGACTACCCAAATGGGAAATAGCAGAAGTTCTTGCTGAGAAGGGAATAGTTAACTCAGAAAAATTTCTTGAGATGGTAGATAATCCTTCTCTTTTTTATAAAGAATTTCCGTGGTTAGTTGGGGAAAAGAGTCTGGAAGGTTACCTTTTTCCAGATACTTATTATTTTACCCTGGAGGAGGATCCTCTCAGGGTGGTAAGAAAATTTCTGACTAAATTTGAGAGAGTGGTTTTGCCGCTATATCAAAGAAGAGATAAGACGGGCAGGCTTTCTCTTCACGAGATTATTACTCTTGCCTCTATTGTTGAAAAAGAAGCCAGGGTAGATTTTGAGAAACCGATTATAGCAGGAGTTTTTTATAACAGGCTGAAGAGGGGAATGAAGCTCAGGGCTGACCCAACCGTCAAATATGCTCTGGGCAGCTTCAGTAAAAGGCTAAACAAAAAGATGCTTAATTATCCTTCTGTTTATAATACTTATCTTTATCCAGGTCTTCCTCCCGGTCCTATCTGCAGTCCCGGTGTAAACAGTATTAAAGCGGCTATTTATCCGGCACAGATTGATTACCTTTATTTTGTAGCCAGAGGAGATGGTACCCATGAATTCAGCAGTAGCTACCGGGATCACTTAAAAGCAATAAAGAGGTATCAAAAGGGATAGCTATGATACATGCACCAAGAGGAGTAGAAGATATACTGCCTTCGAAAGCTTTCTGGTACTCCTGGATTGAAAAAGAAGCTGGTGGCCTTTTTTCTCTTTATGGCTATCAGGAGGTGAGGATACCCACTTTTGAAAGGACAGAACTTTTTCTGCGGAGTGTGGGTGAGGAAACTGATGTGGGAAAGCAAATGTATACCTTTGAGGATAAAGGAGGAAGGAGTATTTCTCTGAGGCCGGAAGGAACTGCCGGAGTTGCAAGAGCTTACATAGAGCACAAGCTTTACGGCAAAAAGAAACCCTGGAAGGTCTACTATGCAGGACCCATGTTCAGATATGAGAAGCCTCAGGCAGGAAGGTTACGGGAGTTTTATCAAATTGGTGTGGAGTGTTTTGGAGAGGAAAGTCCCTTACTTGATGTAGAGATAATCCAGATGGCTTATTATTTTTTAAATAAATTAGGATTAAATGATACAGAAATTCAGATTAACAGTATAGGGTGCAAGGACTGTAGAGGAGAGTATATAAAACAGTTAAAATTTTACTTGAAAGACAGGATAGACTCTCTCTGTGAGGTTTGCAAAAGACGTTTTGAGTCTAATCCCCTGCGCATTCTGGACTGTAAAAATGTTGTTTGTAAAAATGTTTTAGAGAAAACCCCTCAAATAGAGGGCTTTCTTTGTTCTTCCTGCAAGGAGCATTTTGATAGTGTAAAAAAAGAACTTGACAGGCTCAAAGTTTTCTATGTGTTAAATCCTTACCTGGTGAGAGGTCTTGACTATTATACCCGTACTATCTTTGAGATTAAATCTTCCCATCTTGGTTCTCAGGATACAATATGTGCGGGGGGAAGATACGATGATTTAGTTTCGGAGCTGGGAGGACCTCCTACCCCGGCTATGGGCTTTGCAATTGGACTGGAACGTCTCCTTCTCAGCCTGGAGAAAGCCGGAGTGAAACCATCAATTGCCTGTTTGCCCTGTATTTTTGTAATAGGTATTGGCCAGGCCTGTATTCAGGAAGGTATGCGACTTGCCAGTTTGATTCGCTCTCAGGGTATTCCGGCAATAGTGAATTTTGCAAATAAGAGCCTTTCTGCTCAGCTAAGACAGGCTGACAAGGAAGGTTTTCCCTGGGTATTGATAGTGGGAGAAAAAGAAGTTGAGGAGAAAAGGTACATCCTTAGAAATATGAAATCGGGCAGGCAGGTGTATGTAAATGAAAAGGATTTTAAAATTCTTGATAAGATTTTAAAAGGTGAAAGTTAATTATGAGGATGAAAAGAGACCACTTTTGCGGAACTTTAAGCAAAAAGAATGCAGGAAAGGAGGTTGTTGTTGCAGGTTGGGTTAAAACAAGGAGGGATCACGGAGGTCTTATATTTGTTGATTTAATCGACAAATCCGGTGTGGTGCAACTTGTTTTTGATCCTGCAACCAGTAAAGAAGCTCATTTTGCAGCTCGTTCTTTAAGAGAAGGATGGGTAATTGCCGCGGGAGGAAAAGTTTTCCTTCGTCCTTCTGAATCGGTAAATCCCAAGATTTCTACCGGGGAGGTTGAGATAAGGGTGGAAAAAATTGAGGTATTAAACACCTCCCTACCACTGCCTTTTAGTCCAGAGGATAAGATAGATGTTGCTGAAGAGGTAAGGCTGAGATACAGATATATTGATCTTAGACGTCCTGTGATGCAGAAAAATATCCGACTAAGGTATGAGGTAACAAAGACAGTTCGAGAATTTCTGGACAAAAAAGGATTTATAGAAGTTGAAACTCCTTTTCTGACAAAGAGCACCCCGGAAGGGGCTCGAGATTATCTTGTTCCCTCTCGTCTGAATCCGGGTGAGTTTTACGCTCTTCCTCAGTCACCACAACTTTTCAAACAGATACTTATGGTAGCTGGATTTGAACGATATTTTCAGATTGTTAAGTGTTTCAGGGATGAGGATCTGCGAGCTGATCGCCAGCCAGAACACACCCAGATTGACATTGAGCTTTCTTTTATTGATGAGGAGGACATATTTGAGCTAATAGAGGGAATGTTGAAGTATGTCTTTGAGCGTGCAGGAGGAGTCTCTATTTCCACTCCCTTTCCCCGTTTGAGCTACACAGAGGCAATTGAACGGTATGGATCTGATAAACCGGATACACGTTTTGGTATGGAACTTAAGGATTTTTCTTTCCTGGGAGAAGAGGGAAAGTTCAAAACTTTTCAGGAAATTGTTAAAAATGGAGGGTGTATAAAAGGTATCCATCTTGCAGAAGGGTCCTGTCTTTCCCGCAAGGAACTGGACGAGTTAAGAGTGTGGACTACTAATTATGGCGTGAGAGATCTTGCCTGGGTTATTTTCAAGGAAAAAATAAAATCCCCCTTGGCTAAATTTTATGCTCCATCTACTATGGATAAACTGATAAAAGTAGCAGGAGCTAAGAAGGGAGATGCTTTATTTTTGATTGCCGATGAAAAGGAGAGAGTCTGTAAAGCTCTGGGGCAGCTGCGTATTTATCTTGCAAGAAAATTTAACCTTATTCCTCGGAACAGCTATAGGCTTTTATGGATAGTAGATTTTCCTCTTTTTGAGAAGGATGAGACAGGCAAACTTTCTCCTGTTCATCATCCTTTTACCAGCCCCCGGGAGGAAGATCTTCCCTTTCTTGAAACTGACCCGGAAAAAGTAAGATCAAGAGCCTATGATATCGTTCTCAATGGAGAGGAAATTGGAGGAGGAAGTATAAGGGTACACAAAAAAGACCTGCAGGAGAAAATATTCGGGCTTCTGGGAATAAATAAAACAGAGGCTCGGGAAAAATTTGGCTTCCTGCTTGATGCTCTTTCCCTGGGAGCTCCCCCTCATGGTGGAATAGCCATGGGCCTTGATCGTCTGGTGATGATACTGGCAGGAGAAAAATCTATTAGAGAGGTGATTCCCTTTCCCAAAACTCAAAAAGCTGTGTGCCTTTTAACTCAAGCTCCTGCCCCGGTTAAGGAAGAGCAACTGAAGGAACTTCACATTAAACTTAGATGAGCAAAGCTTCCTTTTTCATTTTCCGGAAAAGTCCTCCCTTTGACATTTACCTTATTTATCTATAAATTAAAAATGAAGTCATTATGAGAAATTATATAGCTGTTGTTTTTAATCTACCTACGGGAAAGTTTTTCTGGTATAAGCTTCCTTCTAAGTTTAAAGGTAAGCTAAAAAGAGGACAGAGAGTGGTGGTCCCTTTCAGGAAAGAAAAAAAGCTGGGTTTTGTGGTGGAAGAGTCTTCCCGAAGACCTGAAGGAAAGCTGAAGGAAGTAATAGATGTTTTTGATAAGACCTCACCTTTTAGTGACTCGCTTTTTGAGCTTGGTGTCTGGATGAGCGAGTATTACAGTTGCTCTCTGGGACAGGTACTTCATTCGATTTTCCCTTTTTCTTTTGCCTACGGGGAAGAGGTAGCATCTGATTCAGACTATCTGAAGGAGAAATCTACAGGAGAGGCAGGAGTTTATCTTGTAAGACCAGGAAATAAAAAATTTGAGTTTCTCCTTCATAGGATAAAGGAAAATCAGGAACTTCAAAGGCAGGTGTTGATCTTAGTTCCGGAGATAAGCATAATTCCTGGATTTCAGGAAAAGATGGAAAAATCGGGAGCTAAAATCCTCATCTTCCATAGCAGGCTCTCTCCTAAGGAAAGATACTCTCGCTGGCTGGCAATGAAAAGGGGAGAGTTTGATGTAGCTCTGGGGACAAGATCTCTGGTATTTGCACCTTTTCCTCGCATTGGTTTAATTGCAGTTGACGAGGAAGAAAGCACAGATTATAAACAAAAGGAAACACCCAAGTATAACCTTTGCCAGATAGCTACAAAAAGAGGTGAGCTGGAGAATTTCCCTGTTTATCTTTTAAGTAATTCCCCTTCTTTAGAGTCCTGGTATAAAGTAAAAAAAGGAACTTACAGGATGATTGATTTTTCTGGCAAACAGAGGCTGGTCTCTTTTTGTATTGTTGATCTTAAAAAAGAAAAAAAGGGAAACAGGATTTTTTCAAACCTGCTTCAGCAAAAAATAAAAGAAGCTCTTGAAAAAAAGCGCCCCGTTGTGCTTTTTGTGCCACGCCGGGGCTATGCCAGTTTTCTTCTATGCAGTGATTGTGGAGAGATTATAAGATGTCCGAACTGTAATATAGGACTGAGTTTTCATCTCAAAGAAGGGATGCTCTGTCATTGGTGTGGGTTTCAAGAAAGGCCACCCCGGGTTTGTCCTTTCTGTGATGGAAGAGGTCTTAAAAAAGTGGGTTGGGGAACTCAGCGGGTTGAACTTGAGGCAAAAAGAAACTTTCCTGAGGCCAGAATACAAAGGTTCGATCTTGACATTTTTAAATCCTCCGCTCACCTCATTCCCTCGAGAATAGAAAACAGAGAGGTTGATATTCTGGTAGGAACTCAGCTTTTGATAAAGGAGGAGATACTCTCGCTGGTTGATGTGGTTGGAATTATACTGGTGGATGTTCTTTTAAACCTGCCGGATTTCAGGGCAACTGAACATACCTTTCATCTTTTGCATAAGATTCGCAGGAGCTTAAATAAAAAAGGGGCTTTGATAGTTCAAACCTACAACCCGACTCACTATGTCTTGCGCGCAAAGACTGATGAGGATTTTTATTCAGAAGAGCTTAAGATTAGAAAAACTCTCGGCTATCCTCCTTTTCAGAGATGGATACGCCTGCTTTTTGAGGGCAGGACAAAAAATAAAGTTAAAGATAAAAGTAACCAGGTGGCAAGGGAGCTTGAAAAAGAAGATGTGAATTTTTTAGGCCCTTCTCCCTGTCCTTTTTTTAAGATAAAAGGGAAATACAGATATCATATTATACTGCGAGATGATAATACAGGGTCTTTGCAGGATGTTGTTAAGAAAATAAACTCCCAGATGATGAGAGGCACGGTTAAAATGGGAATTGATGTAGACCCTCTGGTTACCATGTAATTAATTTTAATTATGGAGGTTTTAATGCGAGCTGATGAGATAAGGTCTAAATTTCTGGATTTTTTTAAGGGAAAAGGGCATCTTGTGCACTCTTCCTCTCCTCTTGCAGCTGAAGATCCGGAACTTCTTTTTACCATTGCAGGAATGGTGCCATTTAAAGCCTTCTTTTTGGGGAAAAAGAAACCACCCGCCTCTCGTATTACATCCTGTCAGCTGTGTCTTCGCACCAATGATCTGGAAAAAGTTGGACAGACCTGTTATCATCATACCTTTTTTGAAATGCTGGGGAACTTTTCCTTTGGTGATTATTTTAAAAATGAAGCCTGTGAATGGGCTCTGGAATTTGTCAACCGGGAACTCGGTATACCTTTTGATAGACTATGGATCACCATATTCAGGGAAGATGATGAAACAGCTTTGATCTGGAAAAAATTGGGTTTTTCTTCTTCCAGGATAATAAGAAAAGGCGAGGAGGATAATTTCTGGGCAGCAGGAGAGATCGGGCCCTGTGGTCCGGATACGGAGATTTTTTTCGATCGTGGTGAGAAGATGGGTTGTGTCCAGGGATGTGAACCCGGGTGCAACAGGTGCTCAAGATGGGTGGAAATATGGAACCTTGTTTTTATTCAATATAACAGAGATGCATCAGGAAAATTGTTCCCCCTGCCTTCTAAAAATGTCGATACGGGAATGGGGCTTGAAAGGGTGGCTACTGTTCTTCAGGGAGTAAGTGATGACTATCATACTGACCTTTTTTATCCTCTTTATCAATGGCTCAAGGAAATTTCTCCTCTGGAGCAGCATGATGAAAAAGCCCTTAGAGTGATAAGCGACCATCTGCGAGGACTTACTTTTCTAATTGAGGAAGAGATTTTACCTTCCAACGTGGGCAGAGGATATGTGGTCAGAAGACTCCTTCGCCGGGCAGCTCGTTATGGAAGAAGGCTGGGATTAAAGGAGCCTTTTCTTTACAGGGGGGTGCCGGTAGTGGTCAGAATAATGGGAAAACCATACCCCGGAATTGAAAAAAAACAAAAAGAGATTGCCAAAATAATAAAAATGGAGGAGGAAAGTTTTCAAAACACTTTATCTCGAGGATTATCTATTCTGGAGGAAATGATTAAAGAGCTTAAGGCTGATGGAGATAAAATTTTGCCTGGTGAAAAGGCCTTTAGGATGTACGATACTTATGGATTTCCTCTGGAGCTAACCAGGGAGATACTTCTTGAAGCAGGTTTGAGTTTGGATGAGGAGGGTTTTCAGAGATTTATGGAAAAACAAAGAGAAATGGCAAGAGCAAGCTCTGTTGGGAGAGTGGCTGCAGGGTATACTCCTTCTTTTATAAAACAGATAGAAGGAAAGTGCCCTTCCGGAAAGGGAGGAGTTTTTGTTGGCTATGATAAACTCTCAACTGATTCTGATCTTCTTGCCATAGTTAAAGATAATAAACTGGTAGACAGGATGGAAGAGGGTGAGGAAGGTGAGATTGTCGTTTCTGAGACGCCTTTTTACCCTGAAGGTGGAGGGCAGGTGGCAGATAAAGGGAAGATTTTCTCTTCCAGCACTGTGGGGGAGGTGGTTGATGTTGCGAGAGAAGGAAATTTAATTTTCCACAGAGTGAAGGTGCAAAAGGGGCAGTTTAAAAAAGGAGATAGTGTAAGATTGGAGGTTGATAAAAAAAGAAGAGTTGCTGTTGCCCGCTCTCATACTGCTACTCATCTTCTACATGCTGCTTTGCGCGCTGTTTTGGGGGAGGAGATTAAACAGAGTGGTTCCTTGGTGGACGAGGAAAGATTAAGGTTTGACTTTACCTGTCCTTTCACTCCCGGGGAAGATAAATTAAGGCAGATCCTCCTTATGGTTAATCAAAAAATAAGAGAGGATATCCCGGTTGAGGTCCGGAAGATGAGTCTTCAGGAAGCGCGCAGGGCAGGAGCTATAGCACTTTTTGAGGAAAAATATGAAGATAAGGTTAGAGTGGTGAAGGTGGGAGACTTTAGCATGGAGGTATGCGGAGGATGTCACCTTTCGCGGACAGGTCAGATGGGGCTGTTTGAGATCATATCTGAGAGCGGGATTGCTTCAGGGGTACGCAGGATTGAGGCGCTCTGTGGAGAGAGGGCACTTTTATGGTTGGTGGAGAAAAGAGATAAATTAAGAAAGCTAACCGAATTTCTTGCAGTGCCGGAGGATAAAATTGCTGACAGGCTCAAGGATAAGGAAAAAGAAGTTGCCAGCTTAAAGTCAAGATTAAAAAAGATGCAGGAGAGTTTGCTGGAGAGCAAAATACAGGAGTTAACCACTCGAGCAACAGATATTGAGGGTATTAAAGTATGTGCAGAAAAGGTTGAAGGTATCTCTCCCTCTCTCGTGCGTAAAGCTGCCGAGGAGTTAAGAGATAGGCTAAAGCAGGCGGTAGTTGCACTTGTCTCCCTGGATGAGGAAAGGGTCTTTATCATTGTTGCCTCTACTCGCAAGGATTTACCAGCTAACCAGTTGATAAAAGAGGTTTGCTCTTTAACCGGAGGAAGTGGAGGGGGAAGATGGGACTTTGCCCAGGGAGGAACATCGCACCCTGAAAAAATTGATGAAGCACTCCAGAAATTTCCGGAAATTATCAAAAAGATGATTAAAGGAGCCGGTTAAATGGGTAAAAGTTTATTCCAGGAGCTCGGGGAAGAAATAGAGAAAATACCTCTGGTAGATACCCATGAGCACTTTATTCTTGAAGAGGAGCGCTTAAGCTTATCTCTTGACATTTTCTATCTTTTTCCTCATTATGCTTCCTCAGATCTTATCTCCTGAGCTTTTTTACTTTTATTTTAAAAACATACGCAAGCAAAATATTGGTATGGGCAAAAAGTTAAAAAAGATATTTTTCGGTACAGGAGTAACAGTTTTAATAGTTTTTGGCATTCTTTACCTTCCTTTTACTCAATATAAACTTACCCAGGTGTTAAACGTAGAGGAAAATGTTCATCCTGCTAAGGCTATTGTAGTTTTAGGAGGGGGATTAAAGTCTGATGGGAGTCTGGGGATAAGTACCCGTGAAAGAGTCAGGTATGGAGTTTTTCTGTTTAAATTAGGTTTCGGGGATTATCTTATTCTGAGCGGAGGAGATGAGGTCAACGGGAAGTTAGAAGCGGACCAGATGTATAAGATGGCTTTAAATGAAGGCATCCCTCCTGAAGCTGTTATAAAAGAGGATAATTCCTTAAATACTCATGAAAATGCTATCTATACCAAAAAAATCCTTTCCCGATATGGAATTGAAGAAAAAGTAATTTTAGTAACCTCTCCTTATCATATAAAAAGGGCGCTTTTTTGTTTTAGAAGGCAAGGAATTAAAGTTTTGCCGGCACCGGTAAAAAATAGTGAAATATATACTTATGGGCTTTATCAGAGTTTGAGAAATATAAGTTTGCTTGTGCATGAATTTTTGGCTCTTGCCTGGTACCGATATACCGGCAGGATTTAATAAATTTATCTTTTTATTTTATGAAAAGAGGTGGATATGTTAGTCAAGAAAAAAGATTTTAAGAGGAAAGAGTTTCGGGGATTTCATTTTTTGCTTGGCGCTGTTGGCGAACGGATGATGGTGACGCTGATGCAGTTTAAAAGAGGTGATAAGGTCATCTCCCATAAACACCCAAACGAGCAGGCAGGATATTGTCTTTCAGGAAGATTTGAGCTGATGATAAATGAGAGGAAGTATTTTGTTGATGAGGGTGATAGTTATTTAATTCCAGCAAACGAGGAACACTCCTACCAGTTTCTTGAAGATTCTAAGATGGTGGAGGTTTTTTCACCGCCTCGCCGGTAATTAAGCTTAAATAATCAAGTCTAAATGGAGCTGGCGGAGGGACTTGAACCCCCAACCTGCTGATTACAAATCAGCTGCTCTGCCGTTGAGCTACGCCAGCATCCTCATATTAATTTAATTATTTTTCAGCAACTGTCCAGGTTTGGCTATCCAGTTTCCCGGGAGAAATAAAAGTAACCTGTCCCCTTTTTGTGATTTTCCATACAGTTTTATCTTTTTTATCTTCCAGGGATATTCCTATTTCTCTCAACCGCTGGCGGATTGTATCAGCCAGGTCCCATCTTTTTTCTTTCCGCAGGATATTCCTTATATCTATTAAAATTTGAAGGAGTTTTTCCGCCTTATCATCCAGTTTCTTTTTTTTCTGAAAAAGGCCCAGTATCTGTCCCATTTTTCTTATTTCATCAGCTATGTAGCAGAGTTTGACCCTGGAGCTTTGATCTAAGGAGCCCTCCAGAATAGCGTTAGCCTCCTTTGTTAGCTCAAATATAGCGGCAAAAGCAGAAGGAGTATTAAAATCATCATCCATAGAGTTAAAAAATTTCTCAGATAGTTTTTTTATTTTCTCAGGTACATTTTGAAGGTTCAGTTTTTTATCTCGGGAGGGAATAATCTCCTCTATCCTGTCTAAAACATTATAGACTCTCTCTAAGGAGGAGGATGCCTCTTCTAAACTACTCTCACTGTACTCTAAAGGACTGCGATAATGAGCAGATAAAAGATAATACCTGATAGTCTCACCTTCGTAATTTTTCAGGGCCTCAGATAAAGTGATAAAATTTCCAGTGGATTTAGCCATTTTTTGGTCATTCATGGTAACAAGGCCGTTGTGGACCCAGAAACGAGCAAATTCTTTTCCGGTTGCTGCCTCTGATTGAGCTATTTCGTTCTCATGATGGGGAAAAATAAGGTCCTTACCCCCTCCATGCAGATCAATGCTCTCTCCCAGATACCTCATAGCCATGGCTGAGCATTCAATATGCCATCCAGGCCTTCCCTTTCCCCAGGGACTATCCCAGAAGGGCTCTCCTTCTTTAGCTTTTTTCCAGAGAGCAAAGTCAAGAGGGTCCTCTTTTTTCTCATCCACATCTACTCTTGCTCCGGCAAGAAGCTGGGTCAGGGACTGACCTGAAAGTCTGCCGTATCTGGGAAATTTTTTTACTCTAAAAAACACATCCCCCTCAGCTTCATAAGCAATACCTTTATCTTCAAGCCTTCTTATAAGATCGATAATCTCTTTTATATGCTCGGTGGCCCGGGGATGGTAGTTAGCTCTTTTCACACCCAGCTTCTCCATCTGGTCAAAATATTCACTAATGAATCTTTCAGCAAGCTCAAATATAGTCACGCCAAGCTCTTTTGCCCTTTTAATCATTTTGTCATCTACATCAGTGAAATTGGTGACATAAATGACCTCATATCCTCTGTATTCAAGATACCTTCGTATCATGTCAAAAATAACCGCTGCCCGGGCATGGCCCAGATGAAGCCTGTCATAAAGAGTTACACCACAGGCATACATTCGTACCTGGTTGTCCCTGAGAGGCAAAAACTTTTCTTTTTTTCTGGTTAAACTGTTATATATTCTTAATCCCATTGGCGTTCGGTTCTTTAATGATAGCAACAGATATACAGGCTATCCCCTTTTTCTCTCCCAGAAAACCCAGTCCTTCAGGACTGGTAGCTTTTATTCCCACCTGTTCCGTCTTTACTTCAAGAGTTCTGGCGATATTATTCTTCATTTGAGAAATATAAGGACTGAGTAGAGGTTCCTGTGCTATAATAGTTGAATCCACGTTTATTACTACAACCCCCTTTTTTTTTAATATTTTATAAATTTTTCTTAAAAGGTGTAGACTGCAAATTCCTTTATACTTCGGATCAGTATCCGGGAAGTGATGTCCTAAGTCTCTTTCTCCGCAGGCTCCCAAGATGGCATCCGCTACACTATGAACCAGCACATCAGCATCAGAGTGACCGGCAAGCCCAGATTTGTAAGGTATCTGGATACCTCCCAGAACTAATTTTCTATCCGGGGAAAAAGGATGTATATCATATCCTATACCTGCTCTCATATTTTTTCTTCTTTTAATAAAATTTCGGCAAGCTTGAAGTCAAAAAAGGTGGTAATTTTTATATTGCTTTCCTCCCCGGGAATTATCTTCACTTTTTTGCCCAGTTTCTCCAGAAGCCCGGCATCATCACTTGTCTTCCAGTTCAAGGATCTGGCCATCTGATGGGCTTCTTTTATAAGCTGATATTTAAAGCCCTGAGGGGTTTGAATTAGATAAACTCTATTTCTGGGCAAGGTCTTTATCACAAGGTCCTGTCCATCTTTTTCTTTGACGGTTTCCTTTACGGGAACTCCTGGTACCACTGCTTCATAAATTTCGGTTTGCCTTATGACCGAGTTGATAAGAGATAAAGAAACCAGAGGACGTACTCCATCATGTATTAAGACCACCTGTGTGTCCTCATCCACACAGATCAAACCCTGGTATACCGAGTCTGTTCTTTCCTCTCCCCCTTCTGTAACCTTTTTTAACTTCCTGTACCTGGACAAAGAAAGCCTTTTTTTTGTCTCTTCCTTCATTCCTTCAGGAACTACCAAAATAATAGCGTCCACCAGAGGACACACCTCAAATCGATGTAAAGTCCAATCCAGAATGGGCTTTCCTGCTATAGGGCAGAACTGCTTGGGCTGGTTATTTCCAAATCTTGTCCCTTTGCCCGCCCCTACTATTACCGCCTCTACTCTCACTTATTTTTACTCCGGAACCTCTTCTTCTCCTTTTCGCTCTCTTCCCTGACTTCAGTAAAGATCATTTTTCCGGTCGTGGTTTGCAAAACAGATGTAACTGTTACCTCCACCTCTTTTCCTATATACTTTTTACCTCCTTCTACTACAACCATTGTTCCATCTTCTAAGTAGGCTATCCCTTGATTGGGATTTTCACCTTCCTTAATGATATTTATCCTTAAGGATTCTCCTGGAAGAAGAACCGGTTTCAGAGCTGTAGCAAGCTCATTGATATTCAAAACCTTTATATCCTGTATTTTGGCTACTTTCTTGAGGTTATAATCGTTGGTCACAATTTTAGCCCCCATGCTTTTTGCCAGACGGAGAAGTTTATTGTCAACTCCGGAAACATTGGGAAAATCGGTATCCACTATCTGTACAGGCACAGACTCTTGATTTTGAAGTCTGTTTACAATATCCAGTCCTCTTTTTCCTCGAGCTCTCTTGGTGGAGGAAGGTGAGTCTGCAATTTGTTGCACCTCAGCCAGAACAAATTGAGGTATAACCAGCACTCCCTCTATAAAATCTGTTTCGCAAATTTCGGCTATTCTGCCATCAATTATTACTGATGTATCAAGAATCTTATACCCCTCTGGCTGAGTCTGCGCTTTTTTACCAGTGATATAAGAGAAAAAGTCAAATATATCTCCCTCTCTTTTTAAGCCAACAGTTAACCCAACAGAGGCACATACAAAGTTTGCAGCAAGCAGGACCCAGGGAGAAAGCGGTTTTAAATTAGTTATAAGCAAAAGAGGATAAGCAATTAGATTTGCTATTATCAATCCCATTGCCAGCCCTATTCCACCACTCACCAGCTTTCTCATAGAAACTTTTGTTAAACCTCTTTCTGCAATAACAACTATGGTAGCTATCCATCCGCCAATAAATGTATAAATCCAGGGATTTTTCCCCAGATTAAAAGCTACTCCATAACAGATAGTAGCTACCAGAATGATAAATAGTATGCGTAGCCTTATTTGTTCAAAACTCATCGATTATTTCCTCCAGTATTTATTTGATATTGGTAAATCAACCTCTTACCAGAGCCCTATCTCTTAACCTCTCCAGTTCCACTTTAATAGTGTTTGCTCTTTTTTCTCCCACTTCGTTAATTTCCGTTAGCTCCAGTGGAGTGGCCTTCATAATATTATAAAGACTGCCAAAGGAGCTGACGACATTATCTATAACTACTTTAGGTAGACGTGGTATCTTGGACAGAACCCTGTAGCCTTTTGGAAAGACAACAAGATCCAGACTTTCCGGTTTTGGTTCGTATCCTAAACTCTCCAGGATAGTTTCTGTCTCAAGAAGTTGATTTAAATCAAGTGAATCCAGTTTTTCCGTTGTGTGTTTAACATCATCTCTGGCATAATCCATAATTACCTTTCCTGTTTCTTCAATACATCCTCCCAGTATTTCCTTAAATTGTATTTCCACCAGTCTTGCCTCCTCTCCTAACTCTATAATATATCGCTCTACCTCCTCCTTTATCCTCTTTATAACTTCCCCTTTTTGAACAACGTTTACCACATGGAAGAGCCTGACTTCGTTTTTAAATTCCATTATATCTAATTCAGCTAAAGCTTCATTAAAAGCCGTGCTGTACTTCTCCATAGTCTGGATTGCTTGAGCAGACCTGCGCAGAAGTTCTGAGATAGGTTTTAATACATACTTGTTCTCCCCCTGATAAAGGGTTATTATATTTCTTGTCTCGGAGATAGCAATTACGGGGCAACCTGTTTGTTTGGCCATTCTATTTGCACTTC
This sequence comes from uncultured bacterium, assembly GCA_965613085.1. Taxonomy (GTDB): domain Bacteria; phylum Aerophobota; class Aerophobia; order Aerophobales; family B3-G15; genus CBFDTW01. Next base: position 15,834 of record CBFDTW010000006.1, read on the forward strand.
TGTGCCTTGTTCCTCTTTCTTCAGTGGGAATTAGATAATCAGGTATAAGCTGAGTGTTAGCGTAAAGTATCTTTTTAGCATCACGAGACAAAATTATAGCTCCATCCATTTTGGCAAGTTCAGCAAGAGCAGCAGGAGTAAGAGGGGAGTTTACCTGGAACCCTCCATCTATAAGGCTTAGCACTTTTTCGTTATCACCAATAACAATGAGTCCTCCCGTCCCCCTTTGGAGAATTATCTCCAGTCCTTCTCTAAGATCGGTTCCAGGAGATATAAGTTTTAACAGTTTTAAAAATTCCTCGTTAAAATCTTTCTTTGGTGCCAATTACCCCTCCTTTAACCCTTCATGGATGGCTTCTTCAACAGTTCGAACCGGTGTAAATTCTATTTCTTTAACTTTTGTTGCCTCATTTTGTTCCAGAAAAGGACCGATACATTTTTTAAAACCCAACTTTTTTGCCTCTCTGAGACGTTGCTCCATAAATCCTACAGGTCTTACCTCACCGGTCAGGCCCACCTCTCCCACCACCACAGTTTTTGGTTTCAGAGCTCTATTCCTGATGCTGGAAGTAAGCGATAAGGCAATGGCTAAATCACAGGCTGGCTCTTCCACTTTTACACCACCTGCAACATTTACGTAAACATCTTTCTGGTAAAAATTAAGTCCCCGTCTCTCCAGAACTGCCAGGAGTAAGCAAATTCTGTTATAATCGACTCCTTGCGTGACTCGTCTTGGGACAGCTAAATTAGACCTTCCCACCAGAGCCTGGATTTCTATTAAGAAAACTCTACTACCTTCTACTGTAGGAACAATCGCTGTTCCGGGGGTTTCATTTTTTAAAAATGAGTCAGTGATAAATAAACTCGAAGAATCCACAATCTCTACCAGACCCTTCTGGGTCATTTTAAATATCCCTATCTCTGAGGTTGGGCCGAACCTGTTCTTGGTAGCTCTTAGAATTCGGTACTGGTAATCTTTGCTACTTTCAAAATAAAGAACAGTGTCTACCATATGTTCCATAATGCGGGGTCCAGCAATAGAACCTTCTTTGGTTACGTGTCCCACCAGGAATATGGTAATTTCTCCTTTTTTAGCAATCCTTACTAAGAAGGAGGTACATTCTTTTATCTGGGAGATACTGCCAGGGGAGGAGGTCAAATCTTCCAGGTAAACGGTTTGAATGGAGTCAATTATGACAACTTTTGGCTTGAAGTTTTCAATTTGCTCCTGTATGATATTTAGATTATTCTCTGCCAGGATATACAGAAATGATGATTTTACACCAAGTCGAGCTGCTCTCATCCGGGTCTGCTGCAGGGATTCCTCACCGGAGACATAAAGGACAGGTAGCTTTACAGAGGAGAGGCCTTCCGCCACTTCCATAAGTAATGTCGATTTGCCTATTCCTGGTTCTCCTCCAACCAGGATTACAGATCCGGGAACAATTCCTCCCCCTAACATTCGATCAAATTCGTTTATCCTGCTGGAGTATCTGCTCTGCGGGGAGATCGGAATCTCATTTACAATCTGAGGAGGGGAGGAAGGTAGAGAAGATGTTGATTTGCGAGATTCTCTTTCCTCTACTATTTCTTCTATGAGACAGTCCCACTCTCCACACTCAGGGCATTTACCTATCCACTTATAAGTTGTGTATCCACACACTTTACAGACAAACCTGCTTTTTTTAACCAATACCTGTTCCTTTCATTAGTTTTATACTCTTCAGGGCTTTTCCTGTGCCAATAGCTACACAGGAGATAGGATCCTCAGCTAACATTGCAGGAATACCTGTCTTTTCAGTTATAAGTTTGTCAAAATTCTTTAGCAGGCTTCCTCCTCCTGTAAGAACTATTCTTCTGTTTATTATGTCTGCTGCCAGTTCGGGTGGTGTTCTTTCCAAAACGCTTTTCACCCCGGCAATTATCAGAGATAAAGGCTCAGATAGAACCTCGTGTATTTCCCTGGCTGTAACTTTAATTCTTTTAGGAAGGCCGGTTACAAGGTCTCTTCCGCTAATTTCCATTTCCTCATCTGGAGGAGAAGCTGCATAGCCTATCTTTTGTTTGGCCAGTTCCGCGGAAATTTCCCCCAGAGCGACATTGTACTGTTTTCTCACGTACCTTATTATAGCCTCATCCATCTTATTACCCCCCACACGGATAGATTCTCCGGTAACTATATCACCCAGACACAGGATTGCTATATCTGTTGTCCCTCCCCCCACATCTATAATCATACACCCTTCCGGTTTGGTTATATCCAGATTTGCTCCAATAGCAGCGGCTTTTGGTTCCTCAATCAGAAATACCCTTTTTGCTCCAGCTCTTATACCTGCATTAATTACTGCTCTTTTTTCAACAGAAGTACCCCCGGTAGGTATACACACCATAAGATAAGGATGAAAGAATTCCCATTTTCCACACACCTTTTTTATATACCATCGAAGCATCTCTTCAACGATATCATAATCTGCAATTACTCCATCTTTCATTGGTTGAATTGCTGTAATAGTTCCCGGTGTTCTTCCTAACATTTCCTTGGCATCTTTTCCTATTGCCAGAATTCTTCCCGACTCGGTATCCATGGCCACCACCGAGGGTTCCTGATATACCACCCCCTTTCCATCTACATAAACTATTATACTTGTAGTACCAAGGTCTATACCTATTTTTTTACCCAGAATCCACATTTAATCAAACCTCACTCTTTTTATATTTGCTCCTAAGCCAGCCAGTTTTTCTTCAAATCTTTGATATCCCCGGTCTATGTGTTGTGGGTTAAGAATATGTGTTTGTCCTGTGGCGGCAAGCCCTGCAAGGACAAGAGCTGCCCCCCCTCTTATATCAAAGGCTGTAACCTGACTACCCTTAAGAAAGGGAACTCCTTTAATTTTTATTGTTGTTTTTTCTTGCTCTATTTTAGCTCCCATTTTTTTAAGTTCGGGGATATGGGAAAACCTGCTTTCAAAAATAGTTTCAACAATCCGGCTTTCTCCTTTTGCCAGGCAGGCAAGACTTGTTAGCTGAGGTTGAAGGTCTGTTGGAAAGCCTGGATGAGGTAGTGTTTTTATTTGAACAGGCTTAAGCGGAAAACATCCTTTTACCAGGATTTTTCCATCCATTTTCTCAATCTGCATACCCATATTCTTCAGTTCTAAAATGGGGGCTTCAAGATGTTCAAAATTAGCCCCCTTTAGCAGGATTTCTCCACCAGTTATACCTGCTGCCATCATAAAGGTTCCGGCTTCAATTCTATCGGAGATAATCACATGATTAGCAGGAAAAAGATAACTTTTACCTTTGACAATGAGAGTATCAGTACCAGCTCCTTTTATATTTACTCCCGCTTTTTGCAGAAAACTGCAAAGGTCTACAACTTCAGGGGTACGGGAAGCATTTTTGATAATTGTTGTTCCTTTAGCAAAACAGGCTGCCAGTAGCAGGTTTTCTGTTGCTCCTACGCTCGGGAAATCTAAATAAATGTTACCTCCCACAAGCGAGGGGTTTGCTGTTGCCTCTATATATCCATCTTTTATCCTTATACTGGCTCCCATTTGTGAAAGTCCTCTTAGATGAAGATCTACCGGTCGAAGACCAATATTACATCCTCCGGGAAGTGCAACTTTTGCCTTTCTTCTGCGGGCAAGAAGAGGTCCCAGCACCAAAACTGAAGCTCTTAGTTTGCTTACCAACTCAGCAGGAGCTTTTTCCTGCATCAGGCGAGAGGCGTCTATCATTAGCTCATTTTCCTCAGTCTGTACCTTTGCTCCTAATTCCTCCAGAACTTTAATCATAACTTTGATGTCTGTTAACTGGGGGATGTTTTTCAGGCAGCATCTGCCTTCTATTAAAAGACATGCTGCCATAATGGGCAAAGCGGCATTTTTTGCTCCGCTAATTTTTACCTCACCTTTTAGTGAATTTTTCCCCTGAACAATTAATTTTTCCATTCTTTTTTTAAATCCTTATCCATAATCTGGATAAAACTTTTCTCTCTTAGATTTTTTAGCCATTCATCCAGCATATCTAACATTTTTTTATTAAAAAGATAGCTTTCTATCCTTTCTTTCCATTCCTCAAATGAAAGCTGTTTGCGCTTTTTAACCTGCAGGATACGGTAAAACTTTTCATTGATTTTTATAGGATCTGTAAACTCACCTTCTTTTAGTTTGCTTATTATACCTCGCAGGGACCTGTGTATCTGAGATAAACTAATCCAGCCAAGGTCTCCCCCTTTTTTTGCATTAGGTCCCAGAGAATACATTATAGCCAGCCTGGAGAAATCTTCTCCTTTCACCAGTTTCTGATGTATTTTTTCAGCCTTTTCCTTGCTGTCCACAATAATCTGAGCTATCCAGACTTTTTCTTCCTCTTCCAGTCTCTGGTAATAAATACCGTAGAATTGGATTACATCTTCATTTTGTTCTTCTTTTCCCTCAATATAGTTTTTTAATAAGATAAAGAAATTTTCAATCTCAGAGTTTTCTATTTTAACCTCTTCCCGCAACCCGGTAGCTTTCCACTTTATTATCTTCTGTCCAAGAAGCTCTCTTTTTAGTTTTTCTTTTAATGCCTCAAGAGTTATTCCCTTTTCCTTTAAACTCTGGATAAATCTCTCATAAGGTATATCTTTCTGTAAATCCTCCAGAGCTCTTTGAACCTCCACAGGTGAGATTGTAATACCCTGTTTTTCCGCCTCCTGTTGCAGCAAGTAATCGTCTATCATTTTATTAATAACTATTTTCTCAAGCTCCTGATGAGGTATAATCTCATCCTTTATGTCAAATACTTTCAATATGCGAATATTTTCTTCCAGTTCACCTCTGGTAATTATACTGCCATTTATACTGGCCACTATCTCATCTACCACCTGGGTAGCGGATAACGCCAGAGTGGGCATGGCAAAAAAGGTAAGGAGCATTATAATTAAAAAAAAACGAATCATTCTCTTTTTTGTCTGGTGTTATATTTTTTTATATTAGCACATCTTTTAATTTTTGCAAAAAATCTTTTAACCAAATTAAAAACTCCTCTTCGTTTTTTCCCTCTGGTTTTGTGATTAAGAGATTCCTTTCATCCTGAGAGAAAGTTTTTATGCTGCCCGGAAATTTTTGTTTGATTTTTTCTTTTTTTTCGAAGCTGAGAGGATGAAAAGGAGAAAAACTAACTTTTATCATCTTATTGCAGTTTTTGCTTATAGAGCAAATTCCTATTTTTTTTGCCAGCAGTTTTATATTAAGAACATGGATCAGGTTACGAGTTGCAGAAGGTAAAGGTCCGAACCTATCTTTTAGTTCTTCCTCAAATTCAAAAAGTTTTTGCCTGCCCTCTATCTCTCCTATTTTTTGATAAAGTTGCATCCGCCAGGCTTTACAGGGAACATAGGATGGAGGAATACGTGCTTCAACCCCGAGCTCTATATGGATAGGAAAAGACGGCTCTGGTTTTTCTCCTTTGAGTTTTTTAACCTCCTCAGCAAGAAGCTGGGAATACAAGGTGAAACCCACAGAGGCTATATGGCCGTGTTGCTCTTTTCCTAAAAGGTTCCCTGCTCCTCTTATCTGTAAATCTTCCATAGCAATCTTAAGTCCCGCTCCCGCTCCTTTAAATTGATGAATAATCTGCAGTCTTCTTTTAGCCTGGTCAGTGAGAACTTTTTCTGGAGTAAAGAGGAAGTAAGCGTAACCTTTTCTTCTTCCTCTTCCCACTCTACCTCTTAGTTGATAAAGATCCGCCAGGCCAAACTGTTCTGAGTTCTCTACAATCAAGGTATTTACATGGGGCATATCTATTCCTGATTCTATAATTGAGGTGCAGACCAGTATGTCGTATCTGCCTTTGATAAAATCAATTATTGTTTTCTCTAATTTAGTGGAGTTCATCTGACCATGAGCTACGGCTATTTTAGCCTCAGGAAACATCTCTTTCAGTTTTCCGGCTACCTTATGGATGGTTTTTACCTTATTGTAAAGGTAAAAAACCTGGCCTTTTCTGGTCAGCTCCTGCAGGATCGCCTCTTTAACGATTTTATCACTATACTCGGCAACCTCAGTTTCTACCTCCTGTCTTTCCTGGGGAGGAGAAAAAATTGTACTGAGTTCATAAATCCCTGTCAGGGCCATATAAAGGGAACGGGGAATAGGTGTTGCCGAAAGGGTTAGAACATCTACAGTTTTTTTAAGCTCTTTTATTTTTTTCTTTTGGACTACGCCAAATCTGTGCTCTTCATCGATAATTACAAGTCCAAGATCTTTGAAGTTAACATCGTCCTGAAGCAGACGGTGAGTTCCAATAACTATATCTATCTTACCCTCTTTTAGGTCCTCAATAATTTCTTTTTGTCTTTTTGATGATTGAAATCTGGATAGCATTTCAATCCTGATTGGATAATCGGCCATTCTTTCAGAAAAAGTTCTAAGGTGTTGATCAGCTAAAATAGTGGTGGGGACAAGGACTGCCACCTGTTTGTTATCCATTACGGCTTTAAAACTGGCCCTTACCGCTACCTCGGTTTTACCGTAGCCTGAGTCACCACAAATCAATCTATCCATAGGTACGGGACTTTCCATATCTTTTTTAACCTGCTCTGTAGCAGTTAGTTGATCGGGTGTCTCCTCGTAAGGGAAGGAAGCTTCAAACTGCAGTTGCCAGGGAGTATCCGGTGAAAAAGAGTAGCCCGATTTTGTTTTTCTGATGGAGTATAGCTCAAGCAAAGAGGCGGCAAGTTCTCTTGTTGCCTCCCTTACCCTCTTTTTGGTCAGTTCCCATCCTGCTCCCTCAAGGCTATATATGGGTGGAGGACTGTCTGAGTCCCCCACATATTTATGGAGTCTATCCAGCTGGTTAAAAGGAACATAAAGACGATCCGAACCCTTATAGTCCACCTGAAAATAATCACCCCACGTGTCCGTGACTTTTAAGCTTACCAGTCCTCTGAATCTACCTATCCCATAATCAACATGGACAACATAATCTCCTTCTTTGAGTTCACCCCAATGGGTGATTTTTTCCTCAAAGGGGGTATGTTTTCTTTTTCTCTGCCTGTATCTTTTAAAAATATCCGTATCACTTATTAAAACATCTCCTGTTTCCTCAAAGATAAAACCTCTTTCTATATCCCCGAGAGTTATCAGAAAAGGTACATCTCGGCCTCGAGAGTCAAAAGATTCCTTGAAGATAAATTCAAATCCTTTCTCCTGCAGAAGTTCTTGGAGCCTTTTTGCTTGCTGGGAGGTTGAGGTTAAAATGGTTATATTGTATCCTTTTTGTTGCCAGTGATTTATATCCCTGGAGAGAAGTTCCAGATTGCCCCTGTAAAAAGACAAAGGAGAGGATTCAAGGAAAATCTCTCTTTTTGGTCTCATCCACTCTGTGCGCTGGGGGAGAGTGGAGATGTAGAATGTGGCTCTTTTTTCTATTATATTCTGATTTTTTTCACATCCAAACTTTATCAGTTCCCTTTCAACCTCCAGTGGTTCATCTAAAAGAAGAAGAAAATGGCCAGGAAGGGTCTGGATGAAAGGTTTGAGAGTACTTTGCGGTACAAGATCTAACTCATTGGAAGGAAAAAGAGTGACCTGGTCAAGATAGTTTACACTACGCTGGGTTGCCGGATCAAACTCCCTTATGGACTCTACTTTGTCCGCAAAGAATTCAACTCTTACAGGCCTGGGGTATGTAGGACAGTAAAAATCAACTATACCACCTCTTACTGCATAATCTCCTTTTTCTTCTACCAGGGAGGATAAATGATAACCTTTTTTAACCAGCCATTCTATTAATCTGTCTCTTTTTATCTGTGCATTTTTCCTTATACAGATTCTCTCAGAACAGATGTTAGCTAAAGATGGAACAGGTTGAACTGCAGCTTTAACTGAACTTACCAGCAATATATCTTTCCCTTTCCCTACACAATTTAGAAGTTGATAGATACTCCCCGGAGCAGCCCTATCTTTTACAGGAATCAGGAAAGTCTTTTCCGGTAAAAAGACTTTAAGGCCCTCATATACCTTTTCTGCATCATCTTCTCGGGCAAGAAGATAAAGGCAGGCTGATTTTAACCTCTTCCATAACAAAAATACCCCATACGCTTTGGCTTCGGGAATGAGCCCCTGCAGCCAACAGGGAATATCTTTGTCCGTTATACTTTTTAACTTGTCCTTTTTATTTAGTTTTATCACTTACAACTTCTCTCTCCTTGAGCTGTTTCATGACAGGAATGATGAGTTGATCAAGTTCACCTTCCAGAATCTCCTCCAGGTTGTAAAGAGTTAGCCCTACCCGGTGGTCGGTTACTCTTCCCTGAGGAAAATTATAGGTACGGATTCTCTCTGATCTTTCTCCTCTTCCAATCTGACTTTTTCTCTCCTGGGATATTTTTTTCTTTTGTTCTTCCTCTTTTAATTGCAAAAGCTCTGCACGCAAGACACGCAAGGCTTTAGCTTTGTTTTGATGTTGAGACCTCTCGTCCTGGCACTGCACTGTAATTCCCGTGGGAAGATGGGTAACTCTTACAGCAGAGTCGGTGACATTTACATGCTGACCCCCAGCTCCTCGAGAATGAAAGGTTTCTATCCGGAGGTCCTCTGGTTTTATTTCCACTTCAATCTCCTCAGCTTCAGGCAGGACTGCTACTGTTACAGTGGATGTATGAATTCTGCCACTGGATTCGGTTACAGGTATTCTCTGTACACGATGTACCCCACTTTCGTATTTCAATGTAGAGAAAACATCTTTACCTTCAACCACAAATACAATTTCCTTAAATCCCCCCATATCTGTGGGGTGAAAATGGATGTTTTCCATCCTCCAGCCTTTTTGTTCTGCAAAACGGGCATACATTTTATAAAGATCAGCAGCAAACAGAGCGGCCTCTTCTCCTCCAGCTCCTGCTCTTATTTCAACTA
>CBFDTW010000007.1:0-24697 GCA_965613085.1 uncultured bacterium
CACCTGATTTTTTATTATTATATCCTGAGGAAGGGAAACTCTGGAGCTTGTAAAAAAGGAACTTCCCACCAATCCAGCACAGTGTTTGGGAACACCTATCTCAGAATGCTCCTCCAGAATAAGTGGAGAAAATCCGTACTTTCTCAATAATCTCCCAAGATAACATCCTATTGCTCCAGCTCCTACAATAGTTATGCGCATAGTTTGCTTTTGATGTAATTTTTAAAGTCCCAGCTTTTCTGATACATTTTTCATAGCTTCAAGGACACATTCTACATGTTCTTCTAACTGAACTCCCAGCTCTTTTGCTCCTTTTTCTATATTTTCCCGGTTCACACCCCGGGCGAAGGCTTTATCTTTCCATTTTTTCATAATCGATTTCACGTTTACCTCGGATATCTTTTTTGAAGGACGAACCAGAGCAACGGCAACAATAAGACCGGTTAGTTCATCTACCGCGTACAGAGTTTTTGCCAGAAGAGTTTTTCTGGGAACACCGGTATGATCTCCGTGGGCCAGAATAGCCTGAATCATTTCCTCAGGATACCCCTTTTCTTCCAGTATTTTTGCTCCTTTAAAGGGATGGTCCTTAGCAGAGGGATATTTTTCGTAGTCAAAATCATGCAAAAGTCCTGTTACGCCCCATTTATCAGGGTCCTGACCAAATTTTTGAGCATAGGCCCTCATGGCTGCTTCTACTGCGAGGGCATGCTTTATTAAATTTTCATTTTTGGTGAACTGTTTGAGAAGAGCAAAAGCTTCCTCTCTTGTTGGCCAGCTCATTCTTTTCCTCCTTTTATTCTTTATTTTTCAGGATATTTTATCAATTCAAACTGGATACGTCAATTTTTTATCTCTTGATTTCTTACTTCTCTGGTATATACTAATCAAAAAGGAGATATTTAATTGACAAACTGTTAAGGAATGCTATCCTCATAGGCGAGTTTTATTTTTGAGGTAACAGAATGAAGAAAGGTAAACCACTGGGTAGAGTTTTATCTGCTAAGCAGTTTGTTTCAAAAATGGGGAAGAGAGGGCGGAGGTTCTTTGCCCTGGGGAATTTTCTGCTGGAGAAAAAGGATTTAAGTCAGAATTATTACTCCAATCTGGGAAATGAAGCAAATATTCTGGAAACATTTCTGGATAACCACAAAGCCCGGGGAAATAGAGCCTTTGCTTTTTTCACAGAACTTGTTGCCTGTATAAGATGGATTGCCAATGCCGCTCATACACTAAAGCATATTCAAAACAGATATAAAAGTTATGAGCTGGAGGAAAATGAAAAACTTTTCAATGATATTCAAAGTTTTCTTGAGTTTTGCAATACCTGTCTTTTTAATCTCTATAAGGCTTTAAAGGACGAGGCTATTTCCCTGGGCATAAGAGTTTCATCACAAAGTATGGAAGAGGAGGATTTTCTCGAAGCAGAAGTTCAGGAGTACCTTGTTCAGGATATTGATGAAAACTACTGTTGCCCTTATGAAGAAAGAAAAGTAATTGAGGTCACTTTTACTTACGTGGATATTGCAGATAAGCTTGCCGAGTTCTTAAAAAAAGGTGAGCCAACAGAAGATAAAATAGAGGAGTTTACCAGTTCTTTTCACAGGATACAGTCCAAGTACGACAGTTATATAAGTGGCAGCAAAGAGGAAAAAAGAGACAGAAGACTCAAAAAGATTAGAGGTTATATTTCTATTTGCCTGCATTTACTTGAGGTAGTTTTGTATATGTTGCATTTTTACGAAAGACACGTTAAGGTAGAAGGATTAAGTGAGGTAAAAAAGAAAATAGCAGAAATTGTAGACTCATCCGAGATTAATAAAAAAGTGAGAACGGTCCTGATATATACAAATGACTACGCTTTAAAAGGAGATCTTCTCGCCAGGGATCTTTTAAAAGACTACGCTGATATGACTTTGACCAGAGAGAGAGTTATTATTCCTAAGGGGTCAGTACTCCATCTCAGACCAGCTTCAGCATTGGTGGAACCTGTTATACAATCTACCACGCCAGTTCTACTGGAGATAGATGGGAAAAAAGTAAGGGCAAACAGCGTATTGGAAATTATCGCGGTGATGGGAGAGGTGGCAGATAAAATAGAGAAAGACGATGTGGAAATGGTACTTCAGGGAGATGAGAAAGTGGTAAAAAAAATGAAGGAGAACTTTCTAAGTAAAATTCTGGAGACCAAATCTTAGGGTGCATTAATGAGTCTAAAAGAAGAAAAAAGTTCTCTCCTCCAGCTTATTAAAGAAAAAGCACTATTTTGTCAGCCAGTAAAACTTTCCTCGGGTAAAAAAAGTAGCTATTATGTGGATGGAAGGCAGATCACCCTCTCAGCAAAAGGTGCCTATCTTGTGGCAAAGCTAATATTCCCCATGATAAAGGATGATAATATACAGGCTATTGGAGGACCTACGCTCGGTGCAGACCCTATTCTGGGAGCCGTTATCTGCTGGAGTCACCTTGAGAACTTTCCCCTCCAGGGCTTTATAGTTCGCAAAGAACCCAAAAAACATGGCATGCAAAGATACATTGAGGGTCCTGCTCTGAAAAAAGGCACCAGAGTCGCAATTATCGATGATGTTGTGACTACCGGTGAGTCAGTTTTAAGATCTGCCAGAGCTGTAGAGGAGCTTGGATGCAGGGTGGTCAGGATAATCTGTCTGGTGGACAGGTTAGAAGGAGCCGGTGAGAGATTGAAAAAATATGGGTATAAATTAACCCCTCTTTTTACCAGGAATGACCTTGAATTGTTAGAATAGAAGATATGGCCAGCAAATGTTGAGACCTGACCCCATTCAATTATTGGAGCTTCTTCTTGAAAAAGGTTAAGCAGAGAAATGGCAATATAAGGATAGCACCCCTGTAGAGTGAGGCTATAGATTGTGGTTTAAGAAGCCCATTGTAGGAGTTGTTATCTTTTTTATAACAGGAATTTTAGCTGGGAGGTATCTTTTTTTCTCCCCCTCTTTTGTGCTCCCCTTTTACCTTACCGAAGTCGCTCTTTTAACTTTTGCCTTTTTTGCTTATCTTAGAGAAAAAGGGAAACTGAGCATCCCTTTTATTTTTGGCGGTATTTTCCTGGCCGGTACCTTGCATTTTTATACTTCTTATTTTCCCTCTCCAGAAGATATTGTGAAATGTGCACCTTCCAGATCCTCGATGTGGATAACAGGCAGGATCATTAACTCTCCTCGCTTAAGGGAAGATGGAAGGAAAAGGATAACTTTTATAATGCAGCCTTTCTGGATAGAACAGGCGACCAGAGACGGTCTAATTTCTGCTACTTTCTCAGAAAAACAAATTAAGAAGAAGGTTGAGGGTAAAGTCTGGGTGACAAGTTTTTTTCCTCGCAGGTACTATGGTTATGGGGATGTGGTAAGAATAAGGGGAAAACTTGTCATACCCCGGGCAGCACAGAAAAAGGGTGATTTTGACTGGCAGAGATACCTGTCCTATCAGGGAATATGGACAGAGGTTACCACAGGAAAAGTGGAAGTTTTAGAAAAAGGCACAGGTAATCCTTTACTTTCCTTTGTCTTTTCCAGTAAAAACTGGCTGGTGGAAAAAATAGATAAAAATTTGCCCCCTTTTTATTCCTCCATTTTAAAGGCTATTCTTTTAGGAGAGAGGGAGGGTTTACCATCCCGGATTCTCGAAAGCTTCCGCAGAACAGGCACGGCTCATGTTCTTGTTGTATCCGGCCTTCATGTAGGTCTTTTGCTTTTTATTGTATTTACCGTAGTTAGAGTTAGCGGTTTTTCTTCAAAAATTGCTTATGGTGTTGCTCTCCCAATTGTCATTTATTATGCCTTTTTAAGCGGACTACGCCCACCTATTGTTAGAGCAACTTTAATGGCTACAGTCGGAATTATCTGTTATTTTCTGGATAGAGATGTTCCTTTAATGATTATTCTCTGCCTTGCTGCACTTATTATCCTTCTTGTAAATCCTTTATCTTTATTTACAGTAAGCTTTCAATTGTCTTTCCTGGCAGTAGGAGGTATTGTTTACCTTGTTCCCTATCTTGAGAAAAAATTAAAAAGATTACCGGGTCTCTTAAGAAAACCCTTTTCAGTCTCCTTAGCTGCGCAACTTTCTCTTTTGCCTCTTTTTGCCTTTTATTTTGAACAGTTTCCTTTAATTGGAGTTGTGGCCAACTTGATAATAGTTCCTCTTGTTACCCTGATTTTAGGACTTGGGTTTCTCTCTTTAACTCTGGCTACTTTTACGTTGCGGGTAGCTCAGCTCGCATTTAATACGAGCTGGCTTGCATTAAAGGGACTGCTTTTTATCGTTAATTTCCTTTCTTTCTTCTGGGCACCCCGGCTTGCTCAATTTCTCTGCCCCCGGGTAAGTTCACCTTCGGTGGTAATTCTTTTTCTCTATTATGCTCTACTTATTATGCTTCCTGTTTCTCCCTTCCTTTCCTTTCGCCTCTTTGCTCGCTCTCCTGTAAGGGATTGATGTCTTACTCTTTAATGCCTGGTTTGACATTTCTTAGTTTTCAATTTATTATTGTCTCATCAGGTACCTCTGGATGGTTAAATGGCTCGCAGGTATGATAATTCGGAAGAAATTTTATCGGGAGATAACCTGGATTTAAAAAAACTGGATAATATTCTGAGATTTATGGCCTCGAGGTTTGAAATAGTATACCTGGACTTTAGCCAGTCTGAATTTGCTCCTTACTGGGAAAGGAAAATAAAAGGCCTGGTAAGACTTGATGAGGGTACTGTTTATATCCATTGTGAGCTCTCCCGGAGAGAAAGGGAGCTAACCTGGCTGCATGAGGCTTTAAGTATATATTATTACTACAAAAAACTCTTACGTCATGATGAGGAAATAGAAAAGGAGACAGAGAGAATCTACCAGCAGGCAAAAGTTCGCTCTCTTCTCAGAAAATATGTTAACTAAAATAAACTCTCTCCCAGGAGCTTATCCCTTGTAACTTTGAGCACCTGAAGAACGCGCAGGGCTGCCGGGACAATCTGATTTTCCACGTAATAATTTTCATCAATATCCTGGATGGTGATATCTTCTACAGGTTCAGCTCTTTCAGAGATAGAGCCCTTGCCACTGGTTATGGCAAACATAACCAGCATTCCCTCACTGACTTTTTTGCCCCGCCGTAGCATTTTTTGAGCTGCAGCTACATGAGGGCCAATCTGCTTGTAAGTAGATAAAGGTTTGGTGAGCTGCTCGTAAATTGTGAGGTCTTTGAGAGGTATTTCTTTTTTTCTGAGTTTTTCTATTGTATTTCTTACATACTGGATAGCCTCATCCACCTTTTTATCTTTGAGTATGTAGGTTAATACCTTACGCTGAAGCTGTTTTGCCAGGTTACACCAGTCTCTTCTAACAGTCTCCAATCCTCTTATGAGTAGATTGTCATTTTTGTCAATTAAAGCGTAACGTTTTTTAGCTGTGCCCGGAGCTGTTTCTCGGGGAATAAAAATTCCCCGCTTATATGTTCCTTGAAGTTCAAGTTCCAGGATTCCTGGAAGTTTACTGTTAATATGGTTGAGGAATTTATCTACCTCTTTGCTCAACTCTTTATCGGGAAAGGGATTTTTTATAAAGCAGGAGTCAGTATCAGCGTATACTACCGTGAGACCCTCCTTTTCCGCCTCCTGGATTGTCTGTTTGATAAAGAATCTTCCAAAAGCAGCGCAGCTTTCAGCACACTCCCTGCAGTACCACTTTGCTCCGGCAAAGGCAAACATTCCATAAATTGCGTTGGCTACTATTTTCAGGGAAAGTTGTCTTGTATCCAGAATTTTATGTTCCAGACTATCTTTTTCGGTTTTTTTCATTCTCTGTTTTAACTCGGCTCTTTTTTGAATGAGCTCTTCAACTGTACTGGAGACAAACCCCTTTTCCTTTTTACAAAACCAGTAATCCGTTCCCGGTACCTGGTAGCTGTTTTCTCTGCCACAGGAACAATTTAAAGTTTCCGGAGAGATGTTAAATGTAGCAATTATGCTGGGGTAAAGAGATCGAAAATCAAGAACGGCAATATTTTCATGCAAACCTGCAAGAGGTTCTTTAACAAATCCTCCTGCATAGGTGAAGGTTTTTCTTTTCTTTATATCCTCCCACTTGGGTTGATTGGGAATGATTTTCTGCATTTCCACCGCTTTTCTGGTAAGATACCATTCAGCCAGCTGACCATAGGTCATTCTGGAGATATCAAAGGGAAGTTGTCCAACTGTTTTTGACATTTCCAGGATCTGGGGCAGGAGAAGATGGGCGAGTTTAAAGGTAAGTTCAGAGTCTTTCAGACAGTACTCAGTGAGCTTACACAGGTCTTTCTTCTTTTGCCAGGCCTCAAGGAGTTCCTGATAATCCATTTCTATCTTTTTGTCTCCTAAAAGTTCGCCAGAAACAGCATCCAGGCTTAAAACCTCAGTCTGGAGATTGGGAGAGAGAATATTGTTAATAAAATTAAAAAGGTCAATGTGGATGCGACCTTTAATACGGGCCGAAGATATCCTTGCTCTTCGGGTAAATTTCATCTCTTCTCTGTCCCTTGACAGAGTCAGTTTTACCTTCTTCTGGGATGCTCTTTCCTGGATTACAGGAAAATCAAAAGAATCGCCATTGAAGGAAACAAGGATATCAGGATCATATTGATTTATAATTTCAACAAATTTTTCCAGAAGTTGTTTTTCGTCATTAACCACTTCCACCCACGGTTGAAAATCTTCCTTTTGATAGGTTAAAACTTTCTTAAAATCTTTACCCCATAAAGAGAGCATAATTATGTTTTTTCTCCCCTGCTGCTCGTAGGTCTCTATATCAAAGGATAGAAGTTTCAAGGGGGGCAGTTTTAGTTTTTCTACTGCTTTTATCTTTTTTCCCGCAATAGCAAAATCAACTTTGAGCCTGGTTTGTAGAGGTTCTCCTTCCACCTCAACCCAGCAACTTCCGTCTATTTTTTCATCCAGCAAAAAGCGTCGGTAGGGACTGATGGTATATTCGTACTCTTCTATTACTGAACCGCTTCCTCCTCTTTTTTTCTCAAGCTTTTTAATGCTGTCCCGGATTTTCTGGGTATCCTGGGGCAGTTGACAGAATACCTTTAAGAATTCTCTTTTCTCTCCCTCGAGATCCCTTTTTATCTTATCTATTCTTTTTATCTTTACCTTTTCTGTTTCTAAAAGATCCTCAATCTCCCCTTTTGCTTGCTGCGGATTCTCGGCGAGAACATAAAAATAAGGCTCATGCTCAAATAAGGCTACTACATTACTCCCCTCATATGTTTTGCCGAAAAGCCTTATTAAAGTTCTCTCTCCTTCTTTTATACAATCTGCATCCAGAAGAAAAAATTCGACTTTCATGTTAAATCCGTTTTTTAATATTTTTCCTCAAATAAAGTATTTTCCCAGGAGTCAAGTTTTATTCCGTTTGACCTCAAGGTTTCTACCATCTCGTCCCATTGATTTTTATTTACCGGGATACCTTCTTTTTTTCTTTTTTGTTCCTCTGTTAACTCAACTTCTCCTGGCACCATAACTTCTTTAAAACCTTCCATAGGGGCACAGGATTTACAATCCTGGATTAAACGATCAACTTTCTGTTTGAACTTTTCAACTCCGGCAAAACTTTCTGGATTAATAACCATCATAAAATAGCTTGCACCATAAGGGGTGGTTAGATCCCAGTAAGGCGGAATTTCTTTTCCAATCAATGATCCTGCCAGGGCTGCAGTAAATACATCCACCACAAGTCCTAAACCGTAGCCTTTGTGACCCCCCATGGGCAGTCTCACACCTTCTAAAGCTGCTTTAGGGTCAGTTGTTGGATTTCCATATTTATCCAGTGCCCATCCTTCGGGTATCTTTTCTCCCTTCCTTAGAGCCTGGATAATTTTTCCTCCAGCAACTACACTGGTTGATATGTCCAGAACCAGGGGATTATATTTTCCTGCAGGAATTGCAAAACTCATAGGGTTAGTTCCATGAACAGCTTCACGGCCACCAAAGGGAGCAACAGTGGGAGAAGCATTGCAGAAAACCACACCTATCATATCCTTATCCAGAGCTCTTGTTGCATAATATGATGCTGTTCCAAAATGGTTACAGTTAAAAGCCACCACGGTTGCAACAGCTGCCTTGTTTGCTTTTTCAATTGCTATTTCCATGGCCTTTACACCGGTAACAGGTCCCAGGCTCATATTTGCATCTATGAGTGCTCCGTTTTCATTTTCCTTTAATATTTTTATCCTGGCATCCGGTTTTACAATTCCTGCTCGAATTTCTTTAACCGCTCTTGTTAATGTGGGAATAAATCCGTGAGAGTCGATACCCCGCAGGCTGGCAAAAATTGCTGCATCAGCAACCGTTTCTATTTCTCCAGCTGGTACATTCAGCTGTCCGAGCACAAAAAGGTAAAATTCTCTTATCTTATCAGGTTGCACCCTCACCCTGTCCATAAAAAGCCTCCTTATTTTATTGGGTCAATCTAAATAATACAAAAAATCTGAATGTATTGCAAGTGCTTTTTAGGCTGCAGGCATTTTCTTGTTTTCTTCCTACAGAAATTATAAGGCTTTGCTGTTACATAACATTTGCTTGACAAATTATTCAGGATAATTTAAAATATTAAAGAGAATTCAATATAATAAAATACAGGGACAAATTGAAAGAAAAAACAAGAGAAGAAAGAAAATACAATCAGTATCTGGGTATGCGAATAAGAGAGCTAAGAGAACAGCAGGACAGGACTATCGAAGAGGTAGCAAGGGAGGCTAAAGTAAGTGCGGGTCTTATCAGCCTTATTGAAAGAGGAAAAGTTAACCCTTCAATAAATGTATTATGGGCAATTTCACGCACCCTGAAAGTTCCAATAGGGAATTTTTTTGGTTCTGAGGAGAGCGAAAGTCCTGTTGTTAGAAGTAATGAGAGAAAACTCATAAAGACAGACAAAGGTATAGAATTTTACCTGCTGTGTCCCGACCTGACAAGGAAACTTGAAGTTCTGTATAAAGTGTTTAACCCGGGCGCAAGCACTGGCACAAGACCATATACCCATAAGGGTGAAGAGTTTGGAACTGTACTGAGTGGCAAAATTGAGGTAACCCTGGGCAATAGAAAATATATTTTAAGAAAAGGAGACAGTATTTATTTTTCCTCAACTACCCCCCATAAAGTAGAGAATGTCGGTAAAAGAAAAGCTGTTACTATCTGGGTTATAACTCCTCCTTCATTTTAGGAGTGGGAAGTTGGATTCTCTGTTTTTGCCAATTTCTGTTGGACAGGTTAGCTTGAAAAATCGAGTTGTTATGGCTCCCATGGTTGTTAACTTTGCGGCAGAAGACGGAGCAGTTACACAGGAATTTTGCGATTTTTATACTGCTCGAGCTAAAGGAGGTGCAGGTCTTATTATCCTGGGAGCGACTTATGTGCATCCGGATGGGAAAGGATTTAAAAATCAACTGGGTATTCATCATGATGCACTTATTCCCTCACTGAGAAAACTTTGCCAGTGTCTTCATCCCTTTTGTAAAGTTGTTGTACAACTTAGTTTAAGATTCCGGGAACGAAAACCTGAAGATTTTTCCGAACAGGAAATACAAAAATATATTCACGCCTTTGCTCAAGGAGCACGTCGGGCTAAAGAAGCAGGGTTTGATGGTGTTGAACTGCATGCCTGTCATGACTACTTTATCAACCAGTTTCTTTCTCCCTACACGAATAATCGCAGAAATAGGTATGGTGGATCACCTGAGAGAAGGGTGCAGGTAGCAGTGGATACGCTCCGGGCAGTTCGAAAAGAGGTAGGCAAAAGCTATTTAGTTGGTTGCAGAATTAGCGTGGACGAGTTCGTACCCGGGGGGCTTACACTTCGGGAGACTAAAGAGATTGCCCGACGACTTGAGGCTGAAGGAGCAGACTACATTCATGCATCCGCTGGCATTGGTGAGACACAGCACAGGATGTCACCTCCCATGGAGGTGGCAAGAGGATCGCTCCTTCCCTTAGCTCATGAAATCCAGAAATCTGTTAATATTCCAGTGATTGGAGTGGGAAGGCTTGATCGTCCTTTGGTGCTTAAAAGGGCTTTAGAAGAAGGTGGAAAGTTAGCTGCTGTTGGGCGGGCGTTAATCGCCGACCCGGATTTTGTCAGGAAAATAGCAGAGAATAGGGAAGATGAGATCAGGCCCTGTATTGCTTGCAATTTTTGTCTCTGGCAACTACATCAGCAAAAACCCGTCAGGTGTGTGGTCAATCCTTATGTAGGTAAGGAAGGTGCTAAAATTGTTCCAGCTATCCAAAGGAAAAAAGTAATGGTGGTGGGAGGTGGCCCTGCTGGTCTTGAGGCAGCAACTGTTGCAGCCCGGAGAGGTCAAAGGGTTTTCTTGTTTGAGAAAAAACAGAATCTTGGAGGTAAGATTCTCGTAGGGAAAGTTCCCCCCTATAAAGAGCCCCTTCAGGATTTTTTGAAGTATCTGGAATATCAGGTCTCTCATACTGAAGTTGAGCTTATAATTGGCAAAGAAGTAACCCTTGAAATTATCAAGGACTATCAGCCTGATGAAATTATTTTTGCTACTGGTTCTTATCCTATTAAACCGGAGATACCGGGCATTAATAACCCCTATGTGTATCTGGCCGAAGAACTGTTAAGTAGCTCTTCCTTTGTGTCGGGGACTTATCTGGTTGTTGGTGCAGGCTTAGTGGGGCTTGAGACTGCTGAGTTTATAACCGCTCGGGGTGGCCAGGTGAAAATAATAGAGATGACAGATAAAATTGGAGAAGAGATGCCCCCTATTCGCCGCAAGTTAGTTTTGGAACGTTTGATGGAAGCTGGTGCTGAGATTATTCCCAATACTAAGCTCATTTCAGTAGAAGAACATCGAATTACAGTGAAAAAAAATGCTAAGATCCAGAATCTGGGAACTTTTGATTTTGTGGTTCTGGCTACAGGGTATCGAAGTAACAGGAGCTTGATTTCCGAGATAAGAAATGAGCCATTTCGGCGATTTGAGGTTGGAGATTGTAAGAAAGTGAGAACAATTTATGAGGCTATTCAAGAAGGATTTGAAGCGGGCTGTGCCAGCGGGATTACTCCTGAAGACTCCAGGAGGCCTTTTATGGAGAACTTACAAAATGGAGATAAAAGATGACACCAGAGTTTACTGCCATTGAAGATGTTAAGATTCTTTTACCTGGTATACCTGCTCGAACTACACGGGGATTCCTGGGTTATTGCACTGTTTCTTTGCTTTCTTTTGAGAAGGGGTGGTTACTTTTTGATACCGGCCACTATGCAGACCGACACCTTTTGTTGAAAGCTCTGGAAAATTTGGAGATTACTCCAGAAGATATTACTCATGTAGTTCTCAGTCATCTGCACTACGACCACTGTCTGAATCTTACACTGTTTCCACAAGCCATAACTGTTCTATCATCCGGGGAACTCCGGTACGCTCGAGAAGTAATTGCGGGTCACAAAATTGACCATTCTATACCAGATATGCTGGATCATCTGTTGCAAAATCGACAAATCAAAACTTTCACTTCTGAAATTGAACTTGCCTCAGGGGTGAAGGTGTTTGAAGTACCAGGTCATACCCCGGGGTCTATAGCATTGCAGGTTAAGAAAAGTAGAAGTATCCTGCTCTGTGGAGATGCTGTAAAAAATGCCTGGGAATTTGTAACTGGCAGGCCGGATGTGGTATATGGTTCTCCCTTTGCTGCTCAAAAAAGTATCCAGAAAATCAAGGATATGGGTGAGGTTATAATTCCCGGCCATGATCGACCTTTTTGTCAAAAGGAAGGAAAAATAGAGTTCATAGGGGAGATCAATTGGTCGGTTTCAGCAGATTTTTATCCCCGCAAAAAGGGGGCAGAGATTTTTAAACTTGATTGAGTCGGTTACTGGTTGTTGGTTCCTGGTTGCTGGATGAACAAGAGAAACGAAGAAAGCAGGGCTTAAAATAAAAGGCCGAAAAGGAGGTGAGAGGATAAAAAGGCCGCTTCAGTTTGGGAATAGAGGATATCGAGGAGAAAAATTATTGACATTTCTCTTCGAGTCTTGTGAGATTTTTAAAAAGGAGGTATAAAGTATGAAGACAGGAGGAAAGTTTACCGTAATAGCGGTAATGGTGTTAATACTCCTCCTTTTAACGTCCAGTCTGTACGCAGCTGAATATACCATCCGTGTTGCCAACAATGTTGCGGCTGATCATCCCTGGGGTAAGGGAATGGAAAAATTTAAAGAGTACCTGGAGACTGCAAGTAATGGAAGAATTGCTGTAGAAGTGTATCATGCTGGTGCTCTGGGAAAGACAAGAGAGTGCTTAGAGATGGTCAAAATGGGAACTTTAGAAGTAGCCCTCTGTGGAACAGGTTATCTTCAATCCTATACACCTGAGATAGGAGTTACTCTTCTTCCGTATCTATGGAAAGATCGCAAGACTATGTTTGAAATCCTGGATGGACCTCTGGGCCAGTATCTCAATGAGAGGCTGGCGAATGAAGGGTTTCATCTGTTAGGTTATCTTGACAATGGCTTCCGCCATGTAACCACCCGCCGAAATCCTGTCAGGTCTGTTGAGGACTTGAAAGGTGTGAAGATTCGCACCCTGCCCACTCCTGTTCATATTGCTTTCTTTAAAGCATTGGGTGCTGCTCCTACACCTATAGACTGGGTTGAGCTTTACGATGCTCTTCGAACAGGAGTTGTTGATGCCCAGGAAAATCCACCGGCAATGGTTTACACTGCCAGGTTTTACGAAGTTCAAAAATACTACTCCTTAACCGGTCATGTAAACGAGCCCGGGACATTTGTTATGAGTAAAATAATTTACGATAGATTACCAAAGGACCTTCAACTGGCTGTAGATGCGGCTGCTCAAAAGGCCACTTTATGTGAGAGAGAGGAATGTTACCGGGATAATCAGAAACTGCTTAAAGAGCTGGAAAAGAAAGGGATGACAGTTATTAAAGTTCCGCAGGAGACTATAGAAGAGTTCCGCCGGATAGCAACAGAGAAAATTTACCCACAATTTAGCGACAAATTCGGGCCAATGAGTAAAAAGCTGGTTGACCTTTTTGTCTGGGCAAATAAATAAACGTTAAAGCTGGGGCAGCTTCCCGGCCTCATTTTGCTATATGTCGGGAAGCTGCCTTCTCACTCTTTGAAGGAGAAGCGAGAAGTGTTTTACCGTTATTTTAAAAGAGCAGTGGAGCTGGCAGTTATTGCGACGTCCGCGAGTATGACTTTCATTCTTATCGTTCAGGTATTCTTGCGGTATGTTCTGAAAACCACTATCCCCTTTGCCGCAGAGTTAGCTCGCTATTTAATGGTCTGGGTAGTTTTTCTTGCTGCAGGCCTGGCACTAAAGGAAGATGCTCATATTAACATTAAAATTTTGGTTGATAGACTTCCCCAACGGGCACGCTCTTATTTTAACTTAGCTGCCCAGATACTTCTACTTATTTTCCTTGTCCTGTTGATAATAGAAAGTATCGTTGTTCTTCCCTACCAGTGGAGACAGATCATTCTCTCTATGGGGGTATCTGTGTTCTGGTTTTACCTTGCCATTCCCGTGGGGTCTTCTATTATGGTTCTTTTTTTACTTCCCAAAATGTATGAGAAGGTAAAAAAGGCAAAAAGTGACCCCGACAGCCTGATATCTGATAAAGGAGCAAGCTCGTGATTCTTTTAGCAATAGTCTTTGCTGTAACCGTGCTTCTGGGTGTTCCTGTTGCATTTTGTCTTGGGCTTACAAGTGTGGTATTTATCCTGGTTACCCAAAGAGCTTCTTTGATGATTCTTCCCACTTTAATATTTGGAGGAATTGATTCTTTTGTCCTTATGTCCATTCCTCTTTTTATTATGGCAGGTTTTCTGGTTCAGGAGGCAGGGGTTCTCCCCAAACTGGTTGATTTTGCCAATGCTCTTGTAGGACATCTGCGGGGTGGACTGGCCCATGTCAATATCATTGCAAGTATGCTTTTTGCTGGAGTATCAGGTGTAGCTTTAGCTGATACGGCGGCCATTGGTTCTATGCTTATACCCCCTATGATTAAAGAAGGGTACGGTAAAAAGTTCACCGCTGTGGTAACAGCTACCTCCTCCATTGTAGGACCAATTATTCCACCCAGTGTGGCTATGATTATTTACGCCCATGTAGCCGGAGGAGCAGTTTCAATTGCTGGTCTTTTTCTGGCTGGAATAATCCCTGGTATAGCTCTTGGTTTAGGTATGATGGCTCTTGCCTACATTTACTCTGTCCGTCGGAACTATCCTGTCAGTGGGGGAAAATTCAGTTTTATTAATGTATTAAAGAAGGCCAAAAGCGGCATACTGGGTCTCATGGTTCCTGTCATTATTTTAGGAGGCATCCTCTCCGGTATGTTTACTCCCACAGAAGCAGGAGCTGTCGCAGTGGCGTATGCCCTGGTAGTTGGTATTTTTGTTACAAGAAAGCTAACCTTTAAAAAAATTATCTCCTGTTTCCTCAGAGCGTCTAAAACAAGTGCTGTGGTTTTTATGATGCTGGCTACTGCTAAACTCGTTGCCTGGATTTTGACAACTTACCAGGTTCCTGCTAAATTAACCGATATGCTCATGTCTATAACGACAAATCCACAGCTTTTTTTGATCATAACTCTTTTTTCTCTGCTCCTTATTGGTTTTGTTCTGGAGGCTGTTGCTACCATGGTCATGCTGGTTCCCTGCCTTGCTCCCGTAGCACTTGCATATGGGATTTCGCCTCACCATTTTGGACTGCTTTTTGTGATGGTTGTTCAGCTTGCTCTTATTACACCCCCGGTTGCGCTTGGTCTTTTCATTGTTTGCCGATTGGCTGAAACTACTATTGAGGAAGTATTTTCGGATATTCCCCCCTTTCTTTTCTTAACATTTGCTATAATGATACTGGTAGCTTTATTTCCTGATATCTTCATGTGGCTACCTGCACTTTTTGGATATAAATAATAAAGAACATAAAATAAAAAAGGGGTGCAAAATGATTCAAAAAAGTGAGGAGGCTTACGGTGTTCCCTATGGTTACCGGGCAAAAGTAGGGCTGATTGTAGTTGGACCAAACTTAAATCCCACTCCAGAGATTTGCCGAATGCTGCCATCTTATGTTCAGGTGAGAGAGACCAGGATTCACATGGAGCCAGTGGTTAATGTAGAGGAGTGTTCGAAACTGAGTGCAAGACTCCGTGAACCAGCGGGTCTTCTGGCTGAAGGAATGACCTCACCGATCCTGGGTAAAAACAGTGCCATTGCTTTTGCCTGTACCGCGGGTAGCCTTGTTGGGGGCCCAGGCTGGGATAAAAAAGAGATTGAAGCTATGGAGTCTAACAGCAAAGGGATTCCCTGTACCACCACCGCCACTGCAGTTGAGGAGGCTATGCGCTTTATGGGCTTTAAAAAGATTGTTATTGCAGGTCCGTACATTGATGAAATTAATAAAAAATTTAAAGAGTTCTATGAAGCCTCCGGATTTGAGGTTCTTAAAGTAGCTGGACTGCAGATTGAAGACCTTTATGAGATAGGTGCTACTAAACCTTCTCAGGCTTATCAGGTTGCTATGGAGGCAGTGGTACCGGAAGCCGACGGTATTTTTATTGCCTGCACTAACTTCCGTTGTAGCGATGTAATTGAGGAAATTGAAAGTGACAGCGGAAAGCCTGTAGTTGCTGCTAATCAGGCTACAGCCTGGCACCTGATGAAATTACTGGGTATCAATGATGTGGTGGAGGGCTATGGACAACTCCTTCGGAAGGTTCCAAGAACTTAGCGAGTGTTCTATGGAGAAAAAAGTAGCCTTCATCCATACGGTGGTCTCACTGGCAGAAACTCTCAAAAAGTTAATAGCTGAAGCACTACCACAGACCGGTGTTTTTCATATTGTAGATGAAAGTCTGCTACAGGAGATGATCTCGATAGGACGATTAACTCCATCAATAGTGAGACGCCTATGCTGTCAGGTTGCTCTGTGTAAGGAGGCAGGGGCTGACCTGGTTATGGTTTGCTGCAGCAGTATTTCTCCAGGAGTGGATGTTGCAAAGAAAATAGTAGATATACCGGTGTTAAAAATTGATGAGCCTATGGCAGAGAAAGCTGTTGAGACCGGGAATGCTATCGGGATTTTAGCTACCGCGAGAACCACTTTGACCAATAGTTCGGATTTGATAAAAAATAAAGCAAAACTTAAAGGTCGAACGGTAAAGATAAGAACGGTACTCTGCGAAGAAGCTTTTAAGGCATTGCTTAAAGGGGACAAAGAGCAGCACGATCATCTGGTAAAAGAAGCAGCATTAGAGCTGGCCAGAGGTACAGATACGGTAGTTCTTGCACAGGCTTCCATGAATCATTTAGCTTCTGAGATTCAAAGAGAGACGGAAGTTCCAATTCTCACCAGTCCTCCATTAGCAATGGCTGCTATAAAACGCATTCTGGGGATGGGAGATTAGTTGGTTGTTGGTTTGATGGTTAGGTTCGTTCTCCGTTGGAATTATTTCAAACGGACCAAACGAAAATAACGAACCAACGCCCAACGAGATTAAAGGCAGTTTTTGAATTTTCAGGAAAATGGAAAAATTTTTAGAAAACAGTAAAAACCTTTAGTTAGTGAGTTCCCAGAGGAGGCAGAATGATGACCGAGTGTCCCAATCTCAAGGAAAATTTGAAAAGGTGCAATTGTACCTATGAGCCCTGCTCGAGAAAGGGAAGGTGTTGTGAGTGTCTCAGGTATCACTGGCAGGCAGGAGAGCTTCCGGCTTGCTTTTTCCCTGCAGAGGTTGAGAAAACTTATGATCGCTCTCTGCGACGGTTTATCCAGCTTCACGCAAAATAGTTCTCAGCCCCTGTGATATTTACCTTTTTATCTATCCTTTTCATCAGGCCCTGGAGGACTTTGCCAGGGCCAACTTCAATAAATACATCAAAGCCATCACCAAGCAAAAGTTTCATACTCTTTTCCCACAGAACTGGATGGTCCATCTGTAACTTAAGGTTATCTTTGATCTGCCCGGCGGAGGTTGCATATTCACCTGTTGCATTGCTTACCACAGGGCACAGAGGCTCTTTAAACTGGAACTTTTCCAGAAAGGAGGAGAATTTTTTTGCTGCCTCTCTCATTAAAGGTGAGTGAAAAGCTCCTGAGACGGGAAGATGGACAACTTTTCTTGCTCCAATTTTTTTTAGCTCTTCTCCTGCCTCAAGGACCTTTTCACTGGATCCAGAGATAACTACCTGTCCCGGGCAGTTAAAGTTAACAACATAAACATCCTGTATCCTGTTGCATGTCCTGATTATATCCTTTGCAGCAAGTCCAATTATTGCTGCCATTGAGCCTTTTTTTACTTTTCCTGCCTCTTCCATCAAACGTGCCCTTTCCCTGACAATTTTCAAAGCCGTGGGAAAATCAATAACTTCTGCTGCTAAAAGGGCGTTGTACTCACCCAGGCTGTGACCACTAACTACCCGAGGATTGATTCCCTTCTGCTTTATAAATTCGGTCAAAATCCAGTTTATTGTAAGAAGGGCAGGTTGAAGCCTGGATGTTCGGTTGAGCTCTTTTTCCGGTCCTTCGATGCAGAGTTTTTCTACATTAAAACCGAGTATTTGATTTGCTTGGTTGAATATATCCGTGGCGGGTGGATAAAGATTAACAAGGTTTTTACCCATTCCCACCCTTTGGGAACCCTGCCCTGGAAATAAAAAGGCTACTTTATTCATGCTACTGCTATAACTGTATCCTCACCACTCAGTCTTATAATTCTGCATCCTGCAGCAATCCGTCCTGTTCGACGTATATTCTTTGCCCACAATCTTATGCTTTTCCCTTTCCGGGTTATTATTATTACCTCGTCCTCTTTTTCTACTTTTTTAGTAGCTACCACTTCTCCCTTTTCCGGGTGAAGACGGATATTTTTAACCCCCCTTCCTCCCCGTCTTATTTTGCGGTAGCTGGAGAAGGGTGTACATTTTCCATACCCCTTGGTAGTTATGGTGAAAAGGTCGGCTTTATCGTCAACCAGGGTAGCATCTATTACCTCATCCTCATCGGTTAAGGAAATTCCTTTTACACCTGCTGATATTCTTCCCATTGCACGAACATCCTTCTCTGAGAACCGAATAGCCATTCCCTTTTTAGTGGAAAGAAGTACATCATCTTCTCCTGAGCTGAGAAGTACTCTTATAAGCTCATCTCCCTGTTTTAGTTTAATGGCTATTATGCCACCTTTTTTGAGGTGAGAATAGCTATCCATAGGAGTTTTCTTGACAGTTCCCTTCTTTGTCACCATAAAAAGAAATTTATGAGAAGTGAAACTGTCTACAGGTATGATAGCACTTATTTTATCTTCATCCACAGGTATAAAATTAACAATAGCCCTACCGCGCTCGCCTCTTCTTTTTTGAGGAATCTCATATGCCTTGATGGAATGAACTTTCCCTGAGCTGGTGAAAAAAAGAAGGGTAGAGTGTGTATTGCAAAGAATAATATTTTCAGCTATATCTCCTTTCTCCAGAGATATTCCGCTTATTCCTTTTCCCCCTCTTTTTTGTCTTTTGTAAGCTCTGAGGGGAGTGTACTTTATGTATCCGTTGGAAGTTACGGTTATTACAACATCTTCTTTTTCAATAAGGTCTTCTGGCCTAAACTCCAGCTCTTGTTCACTGTCTTTTTTAATCAGGGTCTTACGAGGGGTGGCATATTTTTCTTTGATTTCTCTTAGTTCGTCTTTAATTATTTTCCATACCCTGGCATCACTTGCAAGAATTGCCTTAAACTCGCGTATATTTTTTACAGAATCTGTGTAATCTTTGTCTATCTTTTCTCTTTCTATGTTGGTTAATCTTTGCAGTCTCATATTCAGGATGGAATTTGCCTGTGTTTGAGTTAAGCTCAATCTATCCTTTAGTCTTTTTTCCGCTTCCTGGGGGTTGGCAGACTCTTTTATGATTTTAATTACTTCATCAACTCTGGCCAGAGCCTTTTTTAAACCCTCCAGTATATGCGCTTTTTTCTCCTCTTTATCCAGAAGATATCGGGTGCGGCGAACAACTATATTCCGACGATGTTCCAGATAATGCCTGATAGCCTGGCGTAAACTTAACTGCTGGGGTTTGCCATTAACAATAGCAAGAAGAATAATTCCAAAACTTGTTTGCAGAGGAGTATGTTTGTAAAGTTGATTGAGTATAATTTCTGAGGTAAAGGCACGGGAAACTTCTATGACTACTCTAATTCCTCTCCTGTCCGATTCGTCTCTTATACTTTTTATTCCTTTTATTTTCTCATTCTGAGCAAGATCAGCGATCTTTTCAATTAAATTGGTTTTAATTACCTGGTAGGGTATCTCCTCTATAATTATTCTTTCTCTTCCATCCTCTCTTTCTATAAAAGCCTTACCTCTTAAGATTATTTTACCTTTTCCTTCTTCATAGGCCTTTTTTAATCCCTCGCTCTGCAGGATAATTCCTCCGGTGGGAAAATCAGGTCCTTTTACAAACCGGAGAAGCTCCTCGGTAGTGATTTGGGGATTATCTATCATAGCTATGCAGGCATCTATTACTTCAGCTAAATTATGAGGTGGTACATTGGTAGCCATTCCTACCGCTATTCCTGATGCTCCATTTACAAGAAGGTTGGGGAAACGAGCAGGCAAAACTACGGGCTCTTTTAAGGAATTATCAAAATTAGGGGTGAAATCCACAGTGTCTTTATCAAGGTCTTTCAGAAGGTCCTCACTTATAGGTGCCAGTCTGACCTCTGTATACCTCATAGCTGCAGGGGGATCACCATCTATGGAACCAAAGTTTCCCTGTCCATCAACCAGGGGATGCCTCAGGGAAAAATTCTGAGCCATTCTTACCAGAGCATCATAAACAGCCATATCTCCATGAGGATGGTATTTACCCAGCACCTCTCCTACCAGGCGAGCTGCTTTACGGTAGGGCCGATTTGACAGAAGTCCCAGCTCCTGCATGGCATAAAGTATTCTTCTTTGGACAGGTTTTAACCCATCTCTGACATCGGGAAGAGCTCTGCCCACAATTACGCTCATGGCGTAACTGAGGTAGGATTTTCTCATCTCATCTTCAAGAAAAATGAGCTCAGTTCTTTCTTCTATAGCCACTTTTTATCTCCTTTATATATCTAACTCCTCTACTTCAGTGGCGTGCTCTTCAATAAATTTTCTGCGAGGCTCCACTTCCTCACCCATCAACATGGAAAAGAGTTGATCGGCTTCAACTGCATCTTCAATAGATACCCTGTATAAGGTTCTTGTTTGGGGGTTCATTGTTGCTTCCCATAACTGCGCGGGATTCATCTCTCCAAGACCTTTGTATCTTTGCACTTCTATCTTTTCCCCTTTAAGTTCTTCTCTTAATCTGTTAAGCTCAGCATCACTGTAAAGAAAGTACTCCTTCTTTTTATTGGTAACTTTATAAAGAGGCGGCTGGGCAATGTAAACATGCCCTTCCCTGATTAAATCCTGCATATATCGATAGAAAAAAGTTAGAAGGAGGGTTCTTATGTGTGCCCCGTCTACATCTGCATCACTCATAAGGATAATCTTGTTGTATTTTAATTTGGAGATATCAAATTCCTCTTTTATACCGGTACCAATTGCCGTAATCATAGCCTTTATCTCGTCATTATTTAAAACTTTAATAGGGTGTGATTTTTCCACATTGATTATTTTACCCTTAATGGGAAGTATTGCCTGGAATTTTCTGTCCCTTCCCTGTTTAGCTGAGCCTCCTGCCGAATCTCCCTCAACTATGTAAAGTTCGTTTCTTTGAGGGTTATTCTCAGAACATGCCGCCAGTTTTCCTGGGAAAGTTCCTCCACCAAGACTTTCCTTTTTTCGGGTAAGTTCTCTTGCTCTTTGAGCTGCCAGGCGTGCCCGGGAGGCCGAGACTGTTTTTTGCAGGATGGCTCTGGCAATCGGGGGATTTTCCTCAAAATATCGAGTTAGACCTTCATAAACTATTGAATCTACTATTCCTCTAACTTCACTGTTACCCAGTCTTGTCTTGGTTTGTCCTTCAAATTGGGGATCGGGCAGTTTCATGTTAATAATAGCGGTCAGCCCCTCTCTGGTATCTTCTCCTATAAAGGAGAGTTCTTTGTTTTCTACCTTCCTTGCATAATCGTTTATCACTCTGGTGAGAGCGGCTTTAAACCCGGAAAGATGAGTTCCTCCCTCTTCAGTATTAATGTCATTGACGAAGGCAAATATATCCTGAATAAAACTTTGATTGTATTGAATTGCCACCTCTACATAAACTTCTCCTTTTTCTCCTTCTATATAAACGGGCTCAGGAAATAACACTTCCCTGTTTCGATTAAGATGCTTAACAAACTCCTTTATTCCTCCCTCATATTTGAACTTTTTCCTCTGACCGGTTCTTTTGTCTTCAATTTCTATACATACTCCCTTGTTTAAAAAGGCAAGTTCTCTTAACCGACGGCTAATTCTCTCGTAATCAAATTCTATAACCTCAAAAATTTCAGGATCAGGAGCAAATGTAATTTCTGTCCCTCTTTTTTCCTCTTCTACCTTACCGATAATCTCTACGGGTGTTGTTGGTTTTCCTCTTGAATAGATCTGCCTCCAGATTTTTCCTTCTCTGTAAATGGTTGCTTCCAGGAAGACCGATAAGGCATTCACCACAGAAATTCCAACTCCATGGAGTCCTCCTGCAACTCGATAGGTCTTGTTATCGAATTTTCCTCCAGCATGGAGAGTGGTCATTACCAACTCCAGTGCTGATTTTTTGTAAATGGGATGCTCATCAACAGGAATGCCTCTCCCATCGTCAATCACGGTTATACGATTATCCTGATGGATAATAACCTTGATTTGTTTGCAATAGCCGGCCAGCACCTCATCAATGGAATTGTCAACTACCTCATTTACAAGATGGTGAAGTCCGCGAGGACCGGTTGAGCCTATATACATTCCGGGTCTTCTTCTTACAGCTTCAAGATCTTTTAGAACCCTTATATCTTCAGCTTTATATTCAGTAGCCAATTTACCTCACCTCTCTTTTCCCATTGAGCGGTATTTAATCTTCCTGCGGGCAAGCAGTTCCTCTAAAGGCAATGCCTTCAGGGTCTCTATTTCTCTTAAAATAGCCTCTTTTATATTGCTTGCCGTTTCTTCTATATTTCTGTGAGCTCCTCCCCGGGGCTCAGGGATAATTCCATCTATAATATTAAGCTTTAAAAGGTCCTGTGCAGTTAACTTTAGAGCAGCTGCAGCCTCTTCTACTTTACTCTGGTCATTCCACAGAATAGCTGCACACCCCTCAGGAGAAATTACCGAATATATGGCATTCTCCAGCATTAGCACCCTGTCTCCTATTCCAATTCCCAGAGCTCCTCCGCTTCCTCCCTCTCCGATGATAATAACCAGTATAGGCACCTTAAGCTGGGACATTTTTTCCAGGTTGGTAGCTATTGCCTCAGCCTGTCCTCTTTCTTCAGCTTCTATTCCTGGGTAAGCTCCTGGTGTATCTATGAAGCTTACTACTGGCAAACTAAATTTTTCAGCCAGACTCATAAGCCTTTTAGCCTTTCTGTATCCTTCAGGATGTGCCATACCGAAATTGCGTGCAAGATTTTCCTTGATAGACTCTCCCTTTTGATGTCCCATCCATACAAATTTGTGTTCACCTATTTTCCCCAGACCTGTTACTATAGCCTGGTCATCAGAATAGAGTCTGTCCCCGTGTAATTCAAGATAATCATCAAAAATTAGATTAACTAAGGTTAAGGTCTTTGGTCTTGCAGGATGTCTTGCCAGCTGCACTCTCTGCCAGGGAGTTAGATTGAGAAAGATCTGTTGTTCCAGTTTGTTAAGACGTTCCTTTAGATGTTCAATATCTTCTTTAAGGTCTATTCCCTCTTTTTCAGTCAGGCTCTTAAGTTCCTGGATTTTATTTTCCAGCTCAATCAGTGGTTTTTCAAAATCCAGAATGTGTCTGTTTCTCTGATCCATGAATTAAAATTCTCCCCGGTAAATGATCTGAAATGTTCTATTGCCAGCCTCTGCATAGCGGCCTGTGAGGTCTTTAAAGTCTATCTCCAGGGTAAGTTGTGGGGAGTATTGTACTTTTAGCCCCAGATTGACCTCTCCTCCTGCTTTGCGAAGAGGCTTGGTTAGTTCGCTACTCTCTTCAAAAACTTGCTCCGGCTTTATTTCTCCATGAAATCCATTATTGTACTCGAGCTTAAGCGAAAATTTTGGGGTAGCTTGAAATTCTGTTCCCAGGAAAAAGGAAACACCGGCCTTGGCCGGATCATCCTCCAAGGAGTGGTTAATTCCTCCATTGATGTATAGATTCGCATCCTTTAGCTTTTTACTGAGGGCAAGATAAAATCCCTTGGAATTTATCTGATAGAAGCTTTTCTTTAGTGTTACTGACTTTCCCTCCCATTCCATCGTCTCTCCTTGTTGGTAGTATCTTCCATACCCCTGACCTTCATATCCTACGGAAAAGGCAAAAGGGATATTCTCTCCTTCTTCTCCCAGTTTGTATTTTATAGAAAAAGCCGGCTGAGGATTTCCTTTTATTGGTTCTGTCCCCACTACCCCTACTCCTCCATAGGAGGCACCTATGGTTAATGTTTCGGTCAGACCAGCCCATCCCTGGATTAAGAGTCCCCCTTGCTGGTAGAAACGGAAATTAAGGCAATACTGATTTTTTTGGAGAACATTGGCTGTTGGTGTATCAATAAGGCTGATATCCATCTGTCCTGAAGCAGAGAGAGAAAATGCTGTAACAATTACAAAGACTGCAGATGCTACCAAGAAGTTTTTCATCTGACCCTCCTTAATCTAATATTTCCGAGACAAAGACAAAGCTTATTTTCCGATTATCACAGGCTTTAGTCAACTTTTTTAAAGCTAAAGCAGTTGTTATATCAGAGTGCCCCAGCCCGAGGGCCCACCCTTTTTTTATGGCTTGTGAGATAAGTTTTTTAAACTGGGTTTTAATATAATTCTCGCTCTTTTTGTTATCCAAAAAAACACAGTTAAAGGTTGATTTTACTCCTAACTCTTTTGCTAGAGAGTAACCTATAGAAGAAGAGGAGGTTCTACTGTCCACAAAGAACATCCCCTTCTTTTTTAGGACCCGCAGCACAGGTTCCATTAGTTCTCTTCTGGTAGTGACAAGTGACCCCATATGGTTATTTAACCCCTCTGCATAGGGAATAGATTCAATAGCTTCTTCAACCTCTTTTTCTATTTCGCTTCTGGGCATTTTATCAAGAATAATCCACTTATACCGGTTTATAAACTCTCCTTTGGGTTGCATGGGAAGATGAACAAGAATTTGCTTGTTTTTCTGGTGAGCCTTTTTTGCTATTTCCTCTGCAAATCGAGTACCGGGGATAATAGAAATTGTAAAAGGGAAAGATAATTCATCAAAAAAGACATCCAGCAACCTCCTCTCATTTATATACCCGAAATCATCTATTAACAAAGCGACTTTAGCTTTTTCCAGTGAGAAAATTAATCTATGAGTTAAAATTTTCCTTTGACCAACTTCCAGATAAATCCTGTAGTTTTTTTTCAAATTTTTCTCTCTAAAACCTAATATCTGGATTTTAGAAGACCCAAATCCACCTTTTGCTTCTTTTAAAAGATTATCCAGGGGAAAATCAAGGGGAACTTTGATATTAAGCTCTGCTATCTGCTTA
>CBFDTW010000008.1:0-23792 GCA_965613085.1 uncultured bacterium
TGAGATAGGAGCAGATGGATATGCTCCTGATGCAGCATCTGCTGTAGATAAGGCAAAACAGCTTCTTTCGGTTTAGGAGGGATTTAAATGCTTATAATAGGTGAGAAGATAAATACCACTTTAAAGCAGGCAAAAGAAATTGTGGAAAGAAAGGATGCAAAGGCCCTGCAGGAGCTTGCAAAAAGACAGATTGATGCTGGGGCCTCAATGGTGGATGTTAATGTTGGTACCCGTATTAAAACAGAGACAGAGGATATGAAGTGGGCAATCAAGACTATTCAGGAGGCATTAGATGTTGCCTGTTGTATAGATTCTCCCAATCCCGAAGTTTTAAAAGCAGGTCTTGAGGTCCACAGGGGGAAAGCTCTTATTAACTCAACAACTGCGGAGAAAAAAAGATTAGAAGATGTCCTTGCTTCAATAAAAAATTTTGATTGCAAGGTGGTTGCTCTAACTATGGATGATGAAGGTATTCCTGAGGATGCTGAGAAAAGGTACAGGATTGCTGCCGGTCTGATAGAAAGACTTAATAGGGAGGGTTTTGCATTAGATGATATCTACATTGATCCTTTGATAAGACCTATCTCTACAAATCCTGATTCAGGTAAAGCTGTGCTGGATGCTATAGGAAAGATCTCCACCTCTTTTCCCGGAGTTCACATTATATGTGGATTGAGCAACATTTCTTTTGGCCTGCCCAGAAGGAGCCTTTTAAACAGAGTATATCTGGCGATGGCAATGGCAAAGGGTCTGGATGCAGCGCTGGTGGATCCACTGGATAAGGATTTGATGGCTACAATTATATCTGCCAGGGCTCTTCTGGGAGAGGATGAGTTTTGCGCAAATTACATATCCAGCTTCCGTGAGGGAAAACTACAGTAAATAACTATAAGTTTGACTTGAATAGAGGGAGAAATTATAATGTTGTAATCTGTCTGACAAGATTACTGGTAAAACAATAAGGAATTTCAATGTTTAAAAAGGTTCAAACCAAAAAAGTTTATATGAAAATAGTGGAACAAATTCGAGATCTGATAAAAGATGGTAAACTAAGACCAGGAGACAAACTTCCCCCGGAATATGTGCTCGCAGAACAGTTTGGAACCTCCCGTCCCTCTATAAGAGAGGCACTAAGTGCCCTGGAAATTTTGGGTATAATAGAAAGCAGAGGAGGAAAAGGTAATTTCATAAGGGATAATCTTAACTCAGTTTTCTACGAGCAGAAATTTAAGGAGCTTGAGGAGGAGAAAAGTCCCTTTGAACTATTGGAGGCAAGAAAGGCAGTGGAGGCCGAAATTGCTGGCCTTGCTGCCCGGAAAGCAACAAAAGAGGATATAGCTACCATCCAGGCTTGCCTGGATAAAATGAGGGGTCTCCTCACAAATATTCCTGAGGTTATGGAATCTGACAGAGAATTTCACATCAGTATAGCAAAGGCAGCTCATAACAGTATCCTTTTTTCAATGATGAGTTACTTGGCTGATGAGTTAAAAGAAAAACTATGGGTAAATCTTAAAGAGAAAAGCTGGAGTATTCCTGGACGTCCCCAGAAGTATCTTGAAGAACACATTCAGATCTTTGATGCCATTAAGAATAAGGATAGCACTACCGCTTCCAGTAGAATGTATCATCATTTAGCTGAGGTAGAAAAAGATTTACTCAGAGAATAAGAAGGCAAAGATACAGGAGGGTTTAAATGGCATTCACCCCAAAGGGGATTATTCCCGCAATGGTTACTCCTTTTGATAAGGAAGGAAAAGTAAACGAGGCTGTGTTGAGAAGGCTGGTTAATTTTTTAATTGAAGCTGGGGTCCATGGTCTTTTTCCTGTAGGAAGTCAAGGGGAGTTTTATGCCCTGGACAGGGAAGAAAAGAAAAAAGTTATGGAGATTGTGGTAGATGAGGCAAATAAAAAAGTTCCCGTATATGCAGGAACAGGTGCAATTACCACAAAAGAAAGCATTTACTTGACCAGGATGGCTGAGGATATAGGTGTAGATGCTGTGTCTGTAATCACCCCTTTTTTTATTTCCCCTGATCAAAATGAGCTGTATGAACATTACCTTGCCATTGCCAGATCTACTAATCTGCCCGTTCTTCTTTACAACAATCCGGGAAGAACAGGGGTGAATCTCTCCGCTGATCTGGTAGCTCGTCTTTCCGAAATTGATAATATAGTAGGCATTAAAGACAGCAGTGGCGATATGACCTTAACTTCAGAGTACATCAGGAGAACAGATGATAGTTTTTCTGTTTTATCCGGGAGAGATACCCTGATTTTTGGAACCCTTCTGCACGGAGGCAAAGGGTCAATTGCAGCCACAGCAAATGTAGTACCAAAATTGGTTGTGGAAATTTACGAGGCATATATGAGAGGAGATATAGAAAGGGCAAGGCAGGCTCAGACTGAGCTGGTTCCCTTAAGACTTGCCTTCAATCTTGGAAGCTTTCCCGTGGTAATAAAGGATGCTTTAAAACTTATGGGAATAGATGCTGGTTCGACCAGAGCTCCTGTTAAATCCCTGGATGAGGATAAGAAAGAGAAGTTAAAAAAAGTTCTCCAGCAGATGGGGTTGTTGAGGAATTAGCTTAGGTTTACAGAAAACATACGGAGAAGATGAAATGAGGGAAAATAGGGTAAAAAAAGCACTGAAAGAAGGGAAAGTAGTAATTGGAACCATGGTCTCAGAAGTGAGGTCTCCAGGGATAGCTCAGATGTTAGCTACAGCTGGATTTGACTTTATGGTAATTGATTTAGAGCATTCCGGTTTCAGTATTCAAACGGTGGCAGACCTTATTCTGGGAGCAAGGGCAGCAGGTATTACCTGTATTGTTAGAGTTCCCAGTAAGAAAGGTCATCACCTGCTTTCTCGACCCTTAGACGTAGGGGCACAGGGGCTTCTGGTTCCTCAGGTGGAAACTAAGGAAGAAGTGGTTGAGATTATTAAAGCTACAAAATATTATCCCCTGGGACAAAGGGGAATGGCTTTAAGAAGAATTCATAGCGACTTTGTCAGAAAAGATGCCCTTGAAATCACCAGAAGCGCCAATGAACAGACTCTTATCATACTCCAGATTGAAAGTAAAAAAGCAATAGATGGCCTTGATGAGCTCCTTTCCGTGGAAGGTGTAGATGCTGCTCTTATTGGTCCAAATGATCTTTCCCAGAGTTTAGGAATCCCCGGTCAAACCACCCATCCTAAGGAAATCGAGTATATTGGCAAGATGGTTAACATCTGTAAGGAACATAATGTACCCTCAGGCATACACCTTGGCAGTGTTGAGGCTCTTAAAAAGTGGATTAACGAAGGGATGAGACTTATTATGGTCTCCAGTGATATTAATATGATTGTCGAGACCGCTGCCAGGTTGGTTAGAGAACTAAGAGAGGTGGCGAAAAATATAAAGGAGGGAGAGGTTGTTTAATGTAGATTTTGATAAATGCCGGGTCGTTGATCTTACCAGAGAGCTTATTCCGGGTAAAGAAAAACGCCGACTACAGATAAAAAGAGGACTCATACCTAAGGATGATACTTTTATGCACGAAATTGACACCATGAGTCATATAGGAACTCATGTAGAGGCCCCATCTCATTTTTTTGAAAAAGGCAAAGATGTTACTGATCTGCCTGTTTCACAGTTTATGGGGAAAGCAAGGCTCGTGGATGTAGACTTTGTTGAACCACATCAGCCAATTACTCCAGATTTTTTAGAAAAAGCTGTAGGCGGAGCAAAGGATGTAGAGGTTATTATTCTCAGAAATATAAAAAAGTCACAATTTCTGGAAGAGTCAAAAAACAGGCACTACCTCACTGTTGAGGGGGCAAGGTGGCTGGCGAGCAAGTCAATAAAGATGCTTGTTTTTGATAATTCCTTTGCTACAGGAAAGGATAAAGACCAGACACGCCGTACCCACGAGATATTACTTGGCAAAGATGTAATTCTGGTGGAACAGGTTGATAACCTGGATCAGATAAGAAAAAAAGAGGTCTATTTCATGGCTCTACCTCTGAGGATTAAGGGTCTGGATAGCTCTCCGGTAAGGGCAATTGTTATTGAACCAGAATAGCTGCAATATGAGGGGGGATGAAAAAGAAAGTATTAATTGTCCAGCCAATTCATAAAAGTGGAATGGAACTTTTAGAAAAAGAAGTTGATGTTGTCTTTGCCCCGGACCCCTCTGTTAAAACAGTGTGCATTAAAATCAGGGGAGTACATGGAGTTATAGTAAGGACTGCTCCCTTTACCAGAGAGATTATCGAGTGTGCTGATAAATTGGAGGTAATTGGTAGAGCCGGAGTTGGAGTGGATAACATAGATATCAAGGCTGCTTCTGAGCGGGGGATCCCCGTTGTATATACACCTGATGCTAATATGGTCTCTGTGGCTGAGCACACAATCGGTTTTATTGTTGCTCTGGCCAAAAGGCTTTGCATTGGTGATAAGGCAACCAGAGAGGGAAATTTTACCGTAAGGGAGGAGTTTACAGCAATAGACCTGGAGGGGAAAACTCTGGGAATTATTGGAGCAGGAAGGGTTGGTTCCACTTTAGCCAGAAAGTGCAGGGCTGCCTTTGATATGAAAGTTTTAGCTTATGACCCTTATATTTCTTCAGAAAAAGCTCGGGAAATTGGTGTTAGCTTATGTGAGAGTTTACAGGAATTTTTGGCCAGGTCAGATTTTGTGTCCGTTCATGTTCCTCTCACTCCGCAGACTAAGGGTTTGATCGGGGAGAAGGAGCTGAAACTTATGAAAAAAAGCGCTTTTCTCATAAATGTGGCCCGAGGTGGAGTGGTGGACGAGGAGGCTCT
This sequence comes from uncultured bacterium, assembly GCA_965613085.1. Lineage (GTDB taxonomy): Bacteria > Aerophobota > Aerophobia > Aerophobales > B3-G15 > CBFDTW01. Next base: position 4,811 of record CBFDTW010000008.1, read on the forward strand.
GTATAAGGCCCTTAAGGAGAAGTGGATAGCTGGTGCTGCTACGGATGTTTATTCTGAAGAACCTCCATCACCGGATAACCCTTTACTCAAAGCAGAAAATATTATTTTATCCCCTCATATGGCTGCTCTTACCAGGGAGTGTGTGGTCAGGATGGCTACCGGAGTAGCCAGAGGAGTGCTTGATGTTCTTCGGGGAAATAAGCCAAAGTATGTAGCTAATATAGATTTTCTCAGAAATAAAAAAAGGAGATAAATGATGGATATGCAAGGATACAGAGAAAAAGCTGCAGGTCTTCTCAAAGAGTGGAAAAAGGAAAATTACATGTTCGGCATCAACTGCCTGGCGGGCGTGGGAGATTTTGCCCGGCAGGAAGGTACATCCTGTATGCTTGTTGTAACCGGATGGAGAAAGGAGAAATGGATTGAACCGTTTATAGATGAGGTTAAATCTTCTCTTGAGAAAAGAGGTGTTGCTATTTTAGATATCATTGCTGGAGCAAGGCCAAATGCACCTCGGGAGGATGTTTACAGAATTGCCAACCAGATAGGCAAGAAAAAACCTGCGAGTATTATAGCTGTGGGAGGAGGAAGCACCATAGATGCTGTAAAAGCCGCCTCAGTACTTGCAACTTTGGACTCTGATGATGTGGAGCCTTATTTTGGTGCAGGATTGGTGACGGAGAGATTAAAAAAAGAAGGGAAAAAGCTCCCCTCTGTAATAGCAACTCAAACTGCTGCAAGCTCCGGAGCTCACCTCACCAAATATTCAAATATTACCGACCCTCTAACAGGTCAGAAAAAGTTAATTATTGATGAGGCTATTGTTCCTCCCCGGGCAGTTTTTGACTACAGGACAACAATAGGAGCTCCCTATGCAATTACAACAGATGGAGCCTTAGATGGTATCTCTCACTGCCTTGAAGTTATCTATGGAGCAACAGGAAAGCCCTTTTTTACTAAGGCAATGCAGATAGCAGAGGTGGGAATTAGCCTGATTGTGAATAATCTCCCGAAGGTGATAGATAATCCGCAGGATGAGGATGCACGAATTTGTATAGGTCTTGGCACTGATCTTGGCGGGTACGCTATTATGGTTGGAGGAACCAATTATGGGCATCTTTTCAGTTTCTCTGTGGTAAATAAATTAACCCATGGAAGAGCCTGTGCGCTGGTAAATCCATACGCTACAGTATTTTTTGCTCCTGCGATTAAGGAGCAGTTGAGAATGGTTGGCGGGATACTTAAAAAAGCAGGGTACATAAGAAAAGATGTGGAAAAATACGAGGGGAGAGATTTGGGTATGGTAGTTGCAGAGGGCATGATAAACCTTTTAAAAAGGATAAACTTCCCCACTACCTTTGGTGAAGTGGGTGTGGATGATGAAGACAAGGAAAGAATCCTGAAAGCTGCTAAAAATCCTCAACTCTGGAGCAAACTGGAGCAGGCTCCTGTATCTTTAATCACAAGAGGGGTAGATGGGAATATAGATGTGAAAAAAACAGAAGAGAATATCGAAACTTATATGGGTGCTTTAATAGATGCAATAAGAAGCGGTGATTTTACCAGGATAAAAAATATGCCTTCTTGATGGATTTATGATTATAAAATGAACATCAGAGACTGGAAGAGTGTTGAGCTTGGATATGGAAAAGATTGTCTATCTGTAAAGCTTCCTCCATATTGTGATATATTAAAGATGAGGTATGTTCCTCCCCTGGAGGACCCTGGAGAGCACATAGAGGATGCTTTATCTCATCCTGTTGGAAGTTCAACCCTTGAGGATATTATTGCATCCTGCAAAAAACCCTCCTCCAGAGTAGTTGTTGCTATAGCTGTCTCTGATAATACAAGACCTGTTCCATATAATGCGGATAGCAGGGAAGGGATACTTTTTCCTCTTTTAAGAAGGCTTAAAAAAGCAGGGGTGAGGAATGAAAATGTTAAAATTATTGTGGCTACCGGTACACATCTTCCCACCTCCGATACCTGGAAAAAAGAGACCTTTGGAGAGGCTATAACCACAAAGTACAGAATAATAGACCACGACTCAACATCATCTGACCTTTTTCCCATAGGCAGTGTGGAAGGGACTCAGGTGAGGATAAACAGGGAGTTTATGGAGGCGGATATTCATATTGTAACCGGTCTTGTAGAGCCTCACTTTATGGCAGGAGTATCAGGAGGAAGGAAGGCGATCTGTCCTGGACTTATAAATCTTGAGGCAACCCATCTTTTCCATGGTGTTGAGTTTATGGATAATCCCTGCTCCACAAATCTGGTTCTGGAAAATAATCCCTGCCATGAGTTTGCTTTGAAAGTTGCCCGGAAAGTAAGAGTGGATTTCAGTATAAATGTTACTATAAACGGAGATGGTAATCTCACAGGAGTTTTTGCAGGTGATCTGGAAAAATCCCATCTTGAAGCAGTTAAGAGGCTGAAAGAATCGTCGGTTATACTTTGTGACCATGAATATGATATAGTTTTAACTCAGGGAGGAAAAGTAGCTGTCAATCACTATCAGGCTGCAAAGGCAGCTTATGGGACCTGTCCTATCATCAAAAAAGGTGGAATGGTTATTCTGGTCGCTCACAACAGTGATGAAGAACCCGTTGGGAAAGAGGATTATAAGAAAGTCCTGGAAGTTTTAAAGGAAAAAGGACCTGGTAGATTCACCGAGTTTATCAAAAGCAAAGACTGGCAGTTTATACCTGATCAGTGGCAGGTACAGAAATGGGACCAGTTTTTCAAAAAAATTGCCTTTTTTGACAACCTTATCTACTGCACAACCGGTATACCTCGCGAAGAGTTGAAAAAATTGCCGGGAAGAAGCGGTTATGAGTTTGTACAGGGAGAAAAGATAGAAATAGATAAGATGGTGCAAAATGCAATATTTTATGCTGTGAGAAGGTTAAGGCAAAAGCTAAAAAAAGACCCAGAAATGGCTTTTGTGAAAGAAGGTCCCTATGCAGTTCCTTTAATAAAAGAAGGAGAGAAAAATGCAGGAGTCAATGTATAGGTACATGAGGGTAGGAATTCTTCACTTCATGGCCTATCCAGAAGTTTTAAAAGAAGAAGGCAGTTATCTTGAAACCTTGCAGAAAATAGCTGAAGATGATTTTTTCACAGCAGTTGAGGTTTGTGAGGTTAAAGATGATAGAGTAAAAGAGAAGGTAAAAAAGCTGTTAAAAACAGCTCATTTGAGTGTAGCTTATTGTGCCCATCCGAAAATTTTAACCAGAAGTCTTGATCTCAACTCCTTCAGCCAGAAAGAAAGAAAAAAAGCAGTTGATCAGATAAAAATAGCAGTTGATGAGGCATATGAGATAGGAGCAGAGGAGCTTATTTTCCTGAGTGGCAAAGACCCTGGAGAAGAAAGACGAGATGATGCTCGGAGGCTCCTTACCTTTTCTATTAAAGATATTTGCGCCTATGCTAAATCCAGGGGGGATCTCAGGATAACGCTGGAGATATTCGATCGGGAAGTAGAAAAAAGATGCCTTATTGGGCCAGCAGATGAGGCAAGAATGGTGGCAGAGGAGGTGAGGAGGGAATTTGATAATTTTGGTCTGCTGGTCGATCTTTCTCATATCCCTCTTTTAAATGAAACTCCTGCTGAGGCTATTTTGCCTGTTAAGGATTATCTGGTCCATGCCCATCTTGGCAACTGCGTATTAAAGGATGCACAACATCCTGCCTATGGAGACTCCCATCCCCGTTTTGGTATTGAGGGAGGGGAAAATGATGTAGAGGAGGTGGTGAAATTTTTGGAGGTATTGTTTGAGGTTGGTTTCTTAAACGAAGATAACCCACCTATGGTAAGTTTTGAGATAAAGCCTCTTGCTGATGAGTCTGCGCAGGTAGTTATTGCCAATGCCAAGAGAGTTTTAAGAGAGGCCTGGGTTAGATTAAACATATAAGAAGATAGATAAAATATAAAGGAGTTATCAAATGCCAATTATAGATTCAAAGACGGGTAAGGTAGTAAGGGATTATACAGTTGAGGAGCTGGTGGAAAAAGCAAGAGAGATGAGAGCTTATAATATGGTTGCCCTTTGTGCAGCTTCTTCAGGCCACACCGGGGGAACTTTATCAATTATGGATATTGCTGCGGCTCTGTATCTTAAGAAAATAAGGCATGACCCGAAAAACCCCGAATGGGAAGACAGAGATAGAGTTTTCTGGTCTACCGGTCATAAAGCTCCCGCCCTTTATGTAGCTCTGGGTGAGGCAGGATATTTTCCAGTGGAAGAGGTGGTAAAGTTGAGGAAACTCTGGTCCGGGTTTGAAGGTCATCCCAACAGATTAAGGCTCCCGGGAGTTGAGCTTTCTGCTGGATCCTTAGGACAGGGTCTGGGTGTAGCGGTAGGGTGTGCACTTAATGCTAAATTGGAGGGGAAAAAATACAGAGTCTACTGCATCAATGGAGATGGGGAGCTTGATGAGGGGTCTATCTGGGAGGCTATAATGTGTGCTGCTCATTATAAACTGGATAATCTTACAGCTATTGTTGACAGAAATGGTCTGCAGATTGATGGTCCTACAGAGGAAGTTATGAGTTTGGAACCTCTTGCTCACAAATGGAAAGTCTTTGGGTGGCACACTATTGAGATTGATGGCCATGATATGAAGCAAATACTGAATGCCCTTGATGAGGCAGAAAAAATAAAAGGAAAGCCAACAGTAATAATTGCCAGAACAGTCAAAGGCAAGGGTGTATCCTTTGCTGAGAATGTAGTAGGTTACCACGGCATAGCTCCTAAGGATGGAAGGTCAGGAAAAGAGTCACTGGATAAAGCTTTGGAAGATATAGGGGATCCAGGATTTACCAGAGAAAAAGTAGATAGACTTTTAAAAATTGCCGATGATTATCAAAAAAAAGTTGATGAAAAGGTAGAATCCTTAATGCCTAAGTTTAGCAGAAATTACTGGTGGAACTTGTCTGATAAAATGAAAGTACAAATGGATGCCACCAGAAATGGTTTTGGTAGGGCTATAGAAAAATTAGGTGATAACAAAAGAGTTGTTGCCCTGGGGGCTGATATTACAGATTCTATAAGAATGAGCAGGTTTTATAAGAATCATCCAGAGAGAAAAAACAGATTCTTCAGTGTGGGGATAGCTGAGGCTAACATGGCTCTTGTAGCATCGGGCCTGGCCAAGGAAGGGAAAATTGCCTTTATAGGCTCTTATGGAGTTTTTGTTACTGGAAGAAACTGGGACCAGCTCAGAACTACTGTTTGTTATAACAACTTCAATGTAAAAATCGCCGATGCCCATGGCGGTATATCCGTTGGACCGGATGGAGCAACTCATCAAGCACTGGAGGAGATCACCAACACATACTATCTACCCAACATGCATGTGGCTGTTCCCTGTGATGCAGTAGAGGTGGAGAAAACAACGCAGGCGATAGCTTCTATTGAAGGGCCCTGTGTGGTAAGATATGCAAGAGAGGCAACTCCCATAGTAACCACTCAGGATACACCCTACTTATTTGGTGTGGCCAATGTGATAAGGTACAGGGGGGAAAGAGAAGATTTTATCCAGGCTTTTGAGGTGAAACTTTCTTCTGAATATAAGGGAGAAAACGAAGATTTGTCCATAATTGCATGTGGACCTATGGTTCCGGAAGCAATGAGGGCAGCTTATATTTTAAAGGAAGAGTATGGAATTGAGACAAGAGTTGTAAATGTCCATACAGTTAAACCAATAGATAAAGAGGCAATTATAAAAGCAGCAGAGGAAACAGGCATCATCATAACGGCAGAAGAGCACCAGGTTGGTGGTTTTGGAAACATTGTGGCAGGAGTAATAGCACAGGGTAAAGAATACAGCTCTCCCCTGCTTATGGATATGGTTGGTGTAGAGGACAAATTTGGAGAGTCTGGATCACCGTGGGAACTTATGAAAGTATTCGGGCTTACTGCTGAGCATATTGCGAAAAAGGCAAAAAAATTGTATGATAGAAAAATGCAAAGCCGATGAGTTTCGTCTTATATTTTCTTCCTTTCCTGGTAGATTTCATAATGGGGGGCGCCGCAATAGCTGTTTCCCTTTTTGCTATATTCCTGGGCGCCTCTCCATTAATGCTGGGAGTTCTGGGTTTTTTCCCGGGGATTGTCTACATATCTTTATGTTTTCTTTTTGGGAAATTATCCGAGACCTGGTCCAGAAAAAATCTTGTAGGCCTGGGATTGTTTTTTTATATCTTATCCTCTTTAATTTTGTGCCTCTCTTCCCGTATTTACCAGCTTTGTCTATCGATGTTGCTTATAGGTGTAGGAGCAGCTATGTTCTGGCCCACCATGGAAGCCTGGGTTGCTGAGAGGGAGGAAAAGAGACATCTTGCCCACAAGATGGGGCTTTTTAACGCTTCCTGGAGTATAGGAATGGTTTTAGGTCCTCTCGCAGGAGGAGTACTTTTTGGGATTAGTCGGAAGCTACCTTTTTATTTCGCCTTTTTTGCAGGTTGGGTGGGTTTTTTCATTCTTCTGAAAGCTGCCTCAGAAAATTTTCCAGCAAAAAATACAACACCTTCCAGCAAGCCTTTTTACCCTGAAGACTCTATACCATCTTCTTATCTTAATATCTCGCGAGTGGCCAATTTTACACTGTGGTTTTCCCTGGGAATTATAAGGTATATTTTCCCCAAGCTTGCAACAAATTTAGGAATGCCTTCTTACCTTCTGGGCCTTTTGATGTCTACTCTTTTTATTTCTCAGACTCTTACTTTCTATGGGCTGGGACTTGCCTCTCGCTGGCAATATAGTATTTATGCTCTTGTTCTTTTTCAGCTTTTTGCTCTTTTTGGTATTGGAATAATTTTTGGCAGCGGTTCTTTTTTCCTGTTTTTTTTAGCTTTTGTCCTTATAGGAGCAGGTATAGGGATGACTCATTCCTCAAGCCTTTTCCACAGTGTTAATACCATCTTTCAGAGAGGACCTCGAGTTGCAATTCATGAAACTGTACTGGGAACAGGAGCTCTTTTAGGACCTTTGATGGGAGGGATAGTTGCTCAACACCTGGGTTTGAGAGCTCCTTATTTGATGGCCTGTGCAGTGATAGGAGCAGGGATAATTATTGAAATTTTTATTAAAAAACTGCACAGACAAAAAAAGAAAAATATTAAATTCTAAATCTTGAACAAATTCAAATCTCAAACATTCAGTTTGGGTTTCATTTAGCTGTTAGAATTTTTTAAAGCAATGATTATATTTCCAGTTGCCGGGGTAGGGTACTTTTCCAGCTTTTATAAATTCTTTCAATACTCTGGGAAACTAATATCTCCCCCTCTTTTTTAATGATAAGATTTTCTCCTCCTACCTTACCTAATAACTTAAGTGCAACCTTACCCTCACTGGCTATTTTTTCAAGAAGGGGAAGATTTTGGGCAGGACAGGAGATAAGTATCTGAGATTGGACTTCACCAAATAGCAAAAGGTCCTCTCTTTCATCTTTTACCTGTTTTAAATCTACACATGCTCCTTTTAGCTCCTCCTGGTTTAAAATGCAGCATTCAGCAAGAGCTATAGCTAAACCTCCCTCAGATATATCATGAGCCGAATTGATAAGTCTCTTTCTAATAAACTCAAGGCAGATTCTCTGCACAGCTTTTTCCTTGGTAAGATCTAATCCGGGTGGGTCTCCTTTTTTTAACTTATGGATGTGGTAAAGATATTCACTTCCACCCAAGCTGAGTTCTCCTTCACCCAGAAGGAGAATTAGATCTCCTTTTTGTTTAAACCAGGGGGTGCAGAGAAAATTCACATCCTCAATTAAGCCCAGCATTCCTACCACAGGGGTTGGGTCTATCACTCCCCGGGGATTCTCATTGTAAAAGCTGACATTTCCTCCAGTTACAGGGGTTCCCAGTTCTCTGCAGGCCTCAGCCATTCCCTCCACACACCGGGTAAACTGCCAGAAAATCTCGGGATCGGTAGGTGTTCCAAAGTTAAGGCAGTTGGTGATAGCCAGAGGTTGTCCTCCAACACAGACGACATTGCGGGCAGCTTCAGCAACGGCAATTTTTCCTCCTTTATAAGGGTCAAGATAACAGTAACGTCCATTTCCATCGCAGCTTAAAGCTAAAGCCTTCTTTGTCCCCTTTATTCTGACCACAGCACTATCTGAGCCTGGCAAAAGGGCAGTATTTGTTCCAACCATATGGTCGTACTGTTCAAAGACCCAGCTTTTGCTGGCAATATTAGGAGATGATAACATTTCGATAAATACATGGTTTAAATCTTCTGGTAAGGACAAAGTTGATAAATCAAGTTTTTTTACCTCATCCAGGTATCTGGGTCTTATTTTTTCTCTCAGATAAACAGGAGCATCACTTGTTAAAGCTTTAACCGGAATCTCTGCCACAAATTTTTCCCCATCTTTTACTTTAAAGATGCCATCAGAGGTAACCCTGCCGATGGGGACAGCATGCAGGTCCCACTTTTGGAAGATTTTTTCAGCCTCTTTTTCTTTGCCTTTTTTTACTATAACGAGCATTCTCTCCTGAGACTCAGAGAGCATTACCTCGTAGGGAGTCATTCCTTTTTCTCTTCTTGGGACAAGAGATATATCTATTTCTACACCTGAGTCTCCGCGGGAAGCTGTCTCCACAGTAGAGGATGTAAGTCCTGCTGCTCCCATATCCTGCATCCCCACCACCACTCCTCTTTCTATAAGTTCCAGCGTTGCCTCAAGGAGTAGTTTTTCCATGAAAGGGTCCCCTATTTGAACGGAGGGTCTATCTTTGTAGGAGCTTTCTGTGAGTTCTCTGGAGGCAAAACTCGCACCCCCCAATCCATCTCTTCCTGTAGATGAACCTACATAAAAGACGGTATTTCCCTCTCCTTTTGCACGTGCTTTAACAATTTTGTTCTTTTTAGCTATTCCCAGACAAAGAACATTAACAAGAGGATTTGCCCTGTAAGATTCATCAAAAAAAGTTTCTCCTCCTACAGTGGGAACACCAATGCAGTTTCCGTAAAATGCTATTCCCCCTACTACCCCTTTTAAAAGGTATCTTGATCTGGGATCGCTCAAAGGGCCAAACCTTAAAGAATCCATAAGGGCAATGGGACGGGCTCCCATGGTGAATATGTCCCTTATAATTCCTCCCACTCCTGTGGCTGCTCCTTGATAAGGCTCTATTGCCGATGGATGGTTGTGGGATTCTATTTTAAAAACTGCAGCGAAACCGTCCCCTATATCAACCACTCCGGCATTTTCCTCTCCTGCCTGTACAAGAATATTTTTACCTTTGGTGGGGAATTTCTTCAGCACCGGCTTTGAGCTTTTATAGCTACAGTGCTCACTCCACATTACAGAGAAAATGCCCAGTTCTGTAAAATTGGGCTCTCTTCCCAGGATTTCCTTTATCCTTTTATATTCTTCTTCTTCCATTTTATAAAAAGGGGACAGGCTACTTTTTTAATTTATCTTTTTCCTTGTTTTCCTGTTTTTTTACTATGGAGTTGAAGATAAGTTTTCCGTCCTCGGAACCCAGTATAGACTCTGCACATCTTTCTGGATGAGGCATCATTCCCAGCACATTCCCTTTTTCATTACATATCCCGGCAATAGCATCTAAGGAGCCATTAGGGTTAGCCTCATCGGTGATCTCTCCTTTCCTGTTGCAGTACCTGAAAACAATCTGGTTGTTTTTCTTCAGTCTTGAAAGAGTATTGCTATCAACATAGTAGTTTCCCTCAAAATGAGCAATCGGTATACGCAGAACCTGCCCTTTTCTGCAAAGGTTGGTAAAAGGCGTATCAGGGTTTTCCACTCGAACATAAATATATCTGCATATAAAAAGAAGGTTCTTGTTTTTTCTCATTGCTCCTGGCAAAAGACCTGCTTCCAGGAGGATTTGGAAACCGTTGCATATTCCTATGACAAAACCTCCCTGACGGGCAAATTTTTCAACTTCTTCCATAATCGGGCTAAAACGAGCAATAGCTCCGGTACGAAGGTAATCTCCATAAGAGAATCCCCCGGGAAGCACAATACAATCGTATCCTGAAAGGTCTTTCTTTTTATGCCAGATAAAATCAACCTTTTCTCCTGTAGCCTGCTTTATTGCCCACCAGCAGTCATAATCACAGTTAGATCCCGGAAAAACAACCACTCCAAACTTCATTTGACCTCCTCAATTTCATACTCATAATTTTCGATAACGGGATTTACGAGAATTTTCCTGCACATATCTTCAATTTCCTTTTTGACCTTTTCTCTATCTTCGATACCAAGCTCTATCTGGAGATATTTGCCTGTCCTTACTCTACTCACTCCCTTATAACCAAGAGAATCAAGGGCATGTTTTATGGTTGCTCCCTGAGGATCAGCTACTCCTTCTTTAAGATTGATATATATTTTTACCCTGATCACCTTTTCACCTCGTAAAATTCTCCCGCATTTTTTACTTATAACTACATTCACGCATCTTATTCCAACCGACCAACCTCGAACATTGAACGTCGAACGCCCTAACGAAATTACTCCCACTCTATAGTGCTTGGAGGTTTTGAGCTTATATCATAAACTACTCTGTTCACTCCCTTTACCTCGTTAACTATTCGGCGGGAGATATTATCAAGAAGTTCATAGGGAAGTCTTGCCCAGTCTGCTGTCATACCATCCTGGCTGATAACTGCTCTAAGGGCAATTGTATACTCGTATGTCCGGGTATCTCCCATTACTCCCACGCTTCTTACGGGTAAAAGCACAGCAAAAGACTGCCAGATCCGGGTTATACCCTCATATTTTTCCATTTCTTCCTGAACAACTCTGTCAGCCTGACGTAAAATGTTTAAGCGACGTGAGGTAACCTCACCCAGAATCCTTATAGCAAGACCGGGTCCAGGAAAAGGCTGGCGATTTACTATTCTTTCAGGAAGACCCAGTTCTCTTCCTACCATTCTAACCTCATCTTTGAATAAGTCTTTAAGAGGTTCAATAAGCTTGAGCTTCATTGAAGAGGGTAGTCCCCCTACATTGTGGTGAGATTTTATGGTAGCAGATGGTCCTCCTTTGGCTGAACGAGACTCAATTACATCAGGATATAAAGTTCCCTGAGCCAGGAAATCTATCTTTCCCAGCTTTTTAGCCTCCTCGGTGAAAATGTGGATGAACTCCTCTCCGATAACTTTTCTTTTTTTCTCCGGCTCCTTTATCCCTTTTAATCTTTGGAGGAATCTTTTTTCAGCATTTACGTACCGGATGTTTAAATGGAAATGGTCTTTGAAGGTACTCAACACCTCCTCAGCTTCTCCTTCCCGCAGAAGACCATTATTGACAAAAATGCATGTAAGATTTTTACCTATAGCTTTGTTAACCAGCATGGCTGTTACTGAGGAATCAACTCCACCTGAGAGGGCACAGATCACTTTACCTTTGCCCACCCTTTTTTTAATAGAGTTTACCGAGTGATTTATAAAAGAACTCATGGTCCAGTTCCCCGAGCAACCACAGATGCGGAAAAGGAAATTCTGGATTATATCTTTTCCCTGAGGGGTATGTGCAACTTCAGGATGAAACTGAACTCCATAAAACTTTCCACTTTTGTTCCTTATGACAGCATAGGGACAGTTTCTCGTATGGGCTATAGCCTCAAATCCAGGGGGAATTTTAACTACTCTATCCGTATGACTCATCCATACAAGAAGCTTTCGGGGCAACTTATAAAAAAGCTCATCCTCTTTATCTACCAGAAGCTGGCTTGCTCCGTATTCCCTTTTCCTGGCTGGAGCTACTTTTCCTCCCAGAAGGTGAACCATAACTTGCATTCCGTAGCAGATACCAAGCAGAGGGATGCCCATCTGGAAGATTCCAGAAGGAGGCTGGGGAGCACCATCTTCAATCACACTGGCCGGTCCTCCTGAAAGGATAACTCCTTTAGGTTTTAACTGTTTGAGGCGAGAAAGAGGAGTATTGCAGGGAAGAAGTTCACAGTAAACCCTCATCTCTCTCACTCTTCTTAGGATAAGTTGATTATACTGTGACCCAAAGTCCAGAATAACAATTAGTTCTCTGTACGGCCTGGACAATATATTCCTCCTTAAATTCGGACTACAATCCCCCTTCTGGCAAGGTAATTCTTGGTTTCCTTGATACTATACTTTCTATAATGAAATATAGATGCAGCTAAGGCTGCATCAGCCCTTGCTTTTTTAAAAACCTGGTACATATGTTCAGGGCTTCCAGCACCACCTGAGGCAATAACCGGCACATTAACAGCATCAACAATTGCTTTTGTCAGGTCAATATCATAGCCATCCTCTGTACCATCTTTATCCATACTGGTAAGGAGAATTTCCCCTGCCCCTAAATCCACAACCCTTTCAGCCCACTTTATGGCATCAATCCCTGTGGGAACTCTACCTCCGTGGGTATAAACTTCCCACCAGGAATCTTTTCTTTTAGCATCAATGGCAACAACGATACACTGGCTTCCAAATCTTCTTGAGGCTGTTTTGACCAGAGAAGGGTTCTTTACAGCGGCTGTATTTATGGAGACCTTGTCTGCCCCTGCCTTCAAAAGACCCCGAATATCTTCCAGACTTCTTATTCCTCCTCCCACAGTAAAAGGCATAAAGAGCTGCCGGGCCGTTCTTTCCACCACATCAATTATTATATCTCTTTTCTCGTGGGATGCGGTTATATCGAGAAAAACCAGCTCATCGGCACCTTCTTCTTCATAAATTCTGGCATTCTCTACCGGATCTCCTGCATCCCGGAGCTTGACGAAATTGATACCCTTAACAACTCTTCCCTTCATTACATCAAGGCATGGAATTATTCTCTTAGCCAGCATTTTCAACAATATCTTTAAAATTTTTAAGGATATTTATGCCCAGCTTCTGGGACTTTTCTGGATGGAACTGGCAGGCAAATATATTGTCTTTCCATACAGATGAGCTAAATTCTTCCCCGTATTCAGTGGTGGTGGCAATAATATCCTCATCTTCCGGAACTACATAATAAGAATGAACAAAGTAAAAGTAGGAGTTGTCGGGAATTCCTTTTAGATGAGGCGCCCTTTTTTTAATTTTTATACTATTCCATCCCATATGGGGAATCTTTAGTCCCAGATCTTCGGGAAAATGTACTACTTTTCCTTTTAGCACATCAAGGCCTCTTGTGTGTCCAAACTCCTCGCTCATGGTGAATAAAACTTGCATTCCCAGGCATATACCCAGAAAAGGACGACCCGATTCAATAAACCTGTAGATAGAATCAATCAGTCCCATTCTTTTAAGATTGATCATGCAATCTTTAAATGAACCTACTCCAGGCAAAACAAGACCCGTAGCCTTTTTAATACTTAGATTACTGCTTGTAACCTCCACTTTAAAACCCACTTTTTCCAGAGCCTTCTCTACATTTAAAAGATTACCCATACCGTAATCAACCACTACAACCTTGAGGCTTTCTTTGCTCACAGCATTTTTATCCAGAAGTATAATTGAGGTTATATTTTACAATTTTTTTGCTAAATTTCAACAACAGGACTAATGACGGTTCTTAGTTGTTATGCTGGTTCCTGGTTTATAGGCTCGGAGTCAATTAGAAAATTTTGAATTTAACTCTCCTTAATCAACAACCAGGAGCCATCCAAGATAGTAGCAACACTTACAGATGTGTTCTAAGCACTGCCCCGGCATGCCTTAACACATATGCCACAGATATGATGAGGGATGTTGTACTGTTTTCTAAATCTTTTTAACTGTTCAAAGCAAGCAAGATAGTCAAAATCTTCCATTTTTTCCTTTATAGCTCCAGCAGGACAGACATTGAGGCATTTTCGGCAGTCTCCACAGTCTTTGTTTAGCTTTTTGTCTGATTTTAAAGGGAGGTTGGTGAGTATGCTGACAAGTCTTATCCTTGCCCCCCATTCTGGACTGACAAGAAGATTATTTTTTCCTATCCATCCAATCCCTGCCTCTTTTGCAATCAGCTTATGGGAAAGATGACCTTTTTGATGTTCCCGGTCTATTATTTGAGAGGCAGGAATGGGAAGAGCCTGGTAACCTTTTTTCTGGATAAGGTCTGTTAAAAGCAGGGCTGTTCTATCGAGAAAATAGTTAACCTGTCGGTAATGGTGGAGATAGAGCTGGGTTGGGTGGTCCTTTATATCTTCAATTATTCTCTCAGAAAGCCTGAACCCCATTGAGATTGCAAAAGGAAGGCCCTCCATCGTCTCAGGAGAGATTTCTGCATACCTTTGCTTTATGTTATCTATTCTGGCAACGCCAAATACCGATATACCTTGAGCTAAGGCTACCTCTTTTAGCCAGTTATAATTTTCCTCTTCCATCTTGCCCCCCTTTTTCGCTCTCTTTTTTAAGGTAAATCATTAAAATGGAAATAGCAGCCGGGGTAACTCCGGAGATCCTGGCAGCCTGACCTATGGACAGAGGTCTTATACGGGAAAGTTTCTCTTTCACTTCTCTGGAGAGCCCGGGAATCCTGTTAAAATCAAAATCAGGAGGAATAGGCATATTTTCTGCTCGCCTGAATCTTTCCACCTGCAAAGATTGTCTTTTAATGTAACCTTCGTATTTTATCTCGGTTTCTACCTGTTGCAAAATTTCATCTTCGTCTTTAATTTCTCGAAAAAAGGGAATGATAAACTTAAGGTCCCTGTAGTGAACCTCCGGACGTTTTAATATATCTTTAAGGAAGGTGGGAGATTTAAGCGGGCTTGACTTTAATTCAAAGAGTTTTTTATTGACCTCAGGCGTAGGAAAAATTTTGATTGAAGCTAATCTTCTTATCTCTCTTCTAATAATCTCCTCTTTTTCCTTGACCTTTTCATAGCGTTCCTTAGAAACAAGACCTACTTTAAAACCCAGCTCAATTAGCCTGAGATCGGCATTGTCTTCTCTTAAGAGGAGACGATACTCCACCCTTGAGGTGAACATTCTGTAAGGCTCATTTGTCCCTCTGGTCACAAGATCATCTATTAAAACCCCTATATAAGCCTGCGACCTATCAATAATTAAAGGAGGCTGGCGTTTTACCTTCAACGCAGCATTAATGCCAGCTACAAGTCCTTGAGCTGCTGCTTCTTCATAGCCGGTTGTCCCGTTAATTTGACCGGCAAAGAAAAGATTGGATATTCTCTTTGTTTCAAGGGTTGGTTTTAGCTCTGTAGGGTCCACATAGTCATGTTCTATTCCGTATCCGGGCCTTATCACTCTGGCATTTTCCAGACCCTCTATACTGTGAAGGACCTCCAGCTGTACATCTAAGGGAAGACTTGTGGATAAACCGTTGGGATAGAACTCAAAAGTCTCCCTTCCTTCAGGTTCCAGAAAAACCTGGTGTCTATCTTTTTCCGGGAATTTCACCACTTTATCCTCGACAGAAGGGCAGTATCTTACTCCGGTAGACTTTATAACTCCGGTATAAAGAGGAGACCTGTCCAGATTTTTCCGGATTATCCTGTGTGTCTTCTCGTTTGTATAGGTAATATAGCAGGGTAGTTGTTCTGTGTTGATTTTTTTGGTAGAAAAGGAAAAGGGGAGGGGATTTATCTCCCCTTTCTGTGGCTGCAGCTTGGAAAGGTTCAGACTTTTGCCATCAAGACGGGGACAGGTTCCTGTTTTAAATCTGCCCATCCGAAATCCGAGTGACCTTATGCTTTCTGAAAGCTCCCTGGAAGGAAAATCAGCAATTCTCCCTCCGGGAAATCTGGTAAGTCCAATATGTATAAGGCCATTAAGAAAAGTGCCCGGAGTTATAATTACACACTCACCTCGCAGGAGCTCGCCCAGGTTTGTCTTTATCCCTTTTAACTTGCCTTTTTCCACCAGGATTTTCTCTACTGTGGCCTGTTTTAACTCCAGGTTGGCCTGGTTTTCCAGGATTTTCTTCATATACCAGCGATAGGCCTGACGGTCAACCTGGGCCCGGGTGGACCTTACTGCTGGACCTTTTTTGGTATTGAGAAGACGATATTGAACAGCAGTGGCATCCACTGAGATTGCCATTTGGCCACCCAGAGCATCAATTTCTTTTACCAGTTGCCCCTTTCCTACACCACCCACTGCGGGATTGCAGGACATAAGACCGACAGTATCAAGATTCATGGTTACAAGAAGGGTATGGCAGCCCATTCTGGCTGCAGCAAGGCTGGCTTCAATGCCGGCATGGCCTCCCCCCACCACAATTACATCATAGGTTTCAGGATAAACCCACATGTTTTAATTTATCCTTCCTCCTCTGGTTCATAAGTAGAATAAAAATAGGGGGTATAGGCCTCAAATTCAGCTGCACAGGTATCTACCAGTTTATAAACTGGTTTTATATTTTTTTTCTTTCTTATTTCCCGGATGTTGCTCTCATCTTTTCCCAGAATTTTGGCTATCTGCAGGTCAGAGAAGCCATATTGTTTTGCTTCCCATAAAATCGAGCAAAATTCCTCCTCGTCCATTTCATTTAAGTTCTTGAGTTTTTCCTCCATCTCCACAATTTCCTGGATATTATGTATAAACCAGGGGTCTATTCTGGTAAGCTCGTTAATTTTTTCAACCGACATTCCTCTTCGCAGGGCATGGCCAATGTAAAGGATTCTCTCGGCATTGGGGACGGTGAGTTTTTGAATCAGTTCCTCTTCTGGAACATAAGGAGGATCAACCAGTCCATCAATTCCAATTTCAAGAGACCTTAGCCCTTTTTGCAGTGCCTCTTTAAAAGTGCGACCAATTGCCATAGCCTCTCCCACTGACTTCATGGAAGTGGTAAGGGTAGGGTCAGTTCCAGGGAATTTTTCAAAGGTAAATCGGGGTATTTTTACCACACAGTAGTCAATGGTAGGTTCAAAACAGGCTGGAGTCTCTCTCGTAATATCGTTGGGAAGCTCGTCCAGGGTGTAGCCTACGGCAAGCTTTGCTGCAATTTTTGCTATTGGGAAACCGGTAGCTTTTGATGCCAGAGCGGAACTTCTGGATACCCTTGGATTCATCTCAATCACCACCATCTCCCCATTTTCCGGGTTCACAGCAAATTGGATATTAGAGCCCCCTGTTTCCACCCCTATTTCTCTTATAATCCTTATAGCTGCATCTCTCATTTTCTGATATTCTTTATCAGTCAAAGTTTGAGCAGGAGCACAGGTTATACTATCTCCTGTATGTATTCCCATAGGATCTACATTTTCAATAGAACAGATAATGACCACATTGTCTTTTTTATCTCTCATTACCTCAAGTTCATATTCTTTCCAGCCAATAACCGATTCCTCAATTAATATTTCGTTTATTAGACTGCTTTCAAGACCTCTTGCTGCTATCTGCTCAAATTCGTCAATGTTATAGGCTACTCCTCCTCCTGTTCCTCCCAGAGTAAAACTGGGGCGGATTATAACGGGAAAACCTATCTTTTTTACCACCCCTCTTGCCTGCTGCATATTGTAAGCAAGGTCACTTTTGGGAACTCTCAACCCGATTTTCTGCATACACTCTCTGAAAAGTTTCCTGTCCTCTGCTTTGTTTATTGCATCATAGTTTGCACCTATCATTTCAACTCCATAGCGCTCCAGCACTCCCTTTTTGGCAAGAGTTGCTCCCACGTTAAGACCGGTCTGGCCACCCAGAGTTGGCAGAAGTGCATCTGGCCTTTCTTTTCTAATTATTAACTCTACAACCTCAGCTGTTATAGGTTCTATGTAAGTTTTATTTGACATATCAGGGTCAGTCATTATGGTAGCAGGATTGCTGTTAATCAGAATTACTTCATATCCTTCTTCTTTTAGTGCTTTACAGGCTTGTGTACCCGAGTAGTCAAATTCACAGGCCTGAGATATGACAATTGGTCCGGAACCTATAATCAGTATCTTTTTAATATCTTCTCTTCTGGGCATATCAATTTGTCCTCATTATAAGTTCAACAAATTGTTGAAAGATGTAGGTAGCATCATGGGGACCGGGTGATGCCTCGGGATGAAATTGAACCGAAAAAAGGGGAAGCTGGCGATGACGTATGCCTTCGAGTGTATTGTCGTATAGGTTGATATGGGTTATCTCAACCTCATCGGGAAGAGAATTAATGTCAACACAGAAACCATGGTTCTGTACAGTGATGGCAATTTTACCTGTTCTGAGGTCCTTTACAGGGTGATTTGCTCCGTGATGACCAAATTTGAGTTTATAGGTTTTTCCTCCCAGAGCCTGTCCAAGAATCTGATGACCAAGACATATTCCAAAAAGCGGAATCTTGCCTATCAATTTTTTTGCCGTTTCTACCACATAGGGAATAGCAGAGGGATCTCCCGGCCCATTGGAGAAAATGACCCCGTCAGGGTTTAATTTGAGAATTGTTTGGGCATCGGTTTTTGCTGGAACAACCCCTACTTTACAATCAAAGCGGGCAACCTCCCTCAAAATATTGTACTTTACACCACAGTCCACCACAACTACTTTGTAAGTTCCCTCTTTTTTCCACCACCAGTTTTCTTTACAGGTGACCTCTTTTACAAGGTCTTGAGCTACTACTCCAGGGCACAGTCTTGCCTTTTCAACTAAACTGTCAATATCTTCATCTACGGTAGAGATAACTCCTTTCATAGCTCCCTGCACTCTTATATGTCTGGTCAGAGCTCTTGTATCTATTCCTTCTATTCCCACAATACCATACTCTTTTAAAAAGGTGTCCAGGGAGTTCTTGGCACGCCAGTTGCTGTGTATCTTGCTATACTCTCTGACGATAAAACCTTCTACCCAGGGTCTTGAGGATTCAAAATCTTCGGTGTTAATACCATAGTTTCCAATGAGAGGATAGGTCATTGTGACTATCTGTCCTTTATAGGAAGGGTCGGTGAGTATCTCCTGATATCCCATCATACTGGTGTTGAAAACCACCTCTCCTGCAGTTTCTCCTTCTGCACCAAAGGAGCATCCCTCGAAGACTTTGCCATCTTCCAGAACAAGAAGAGCTTTTTTACTGGTTTTTTTCAAACTTGCCTCTTGTATTGGGGTTTAATTTT
>CBFDTW010000009.1:0-23541 GCA_965613085.1 uncultured bacterium
AAATGGTGATAATTTTTGTCTATAGATTTGACAAAAATTATTTTCATTATATAATAAAACAAAAAATATAAGGAGAAAAGGATGCAGGATGACAAACCTGTCTATCCTATTAGTATTGCAGCGGAACTTTTAGAAGTTCACCCCCGTACTCTTAGATTATATGAAAAATATGGTCTTATCCATCCCAGAAGAAGAGGCAAAAAAAGATTTTTCTCAAATAACGATCTCCAGTGGATACGTTGCATTAGAGAGATGATTCATGAGGAAGGACTGAACATTTCCGGGATAAAACGTCTTCTAAGTCTTATCCCTTGCTGGCAAATTAAAGGTTGTAGTGAAGAGGAAAGAAAAAATTGTTCTGCCTACTATGACAAAACTGAGCCCTGCTGGGAGCTGGCAAAAAGGATTTGCCCGGAAAAATTTCAGGTTTGCAAAGAATGCAGAAAGTACACAGAAAAAGAAGATAAAAGTATAAAGGAGCAAAAAAAGTAATCAGGCATCAAAATTGACTTTAAAGGAGACCAAAAATGCCAAGAAGAGATGGTACCGGTCCTCCTGGAGGAGCGGGAAGAGGTAGAGGCGGAGGATTTGGTTTAGGTCCTGGGGGAGAGTGTGTATGTCCGAGTTGTGGAACAATAGTTCCACACACAAGAGGTATCCCTTGTTATCAGACCTCTTGTCCTAAATGTGGAGCCAGAATGACAAGAAAAAAATGATACTCTCAGTAGCAAGTGGTAAAGGAGGGACAGGGAAAACCACAATAGCAACTAATCTGGCTTTATCTGCAGATAATGTCCAATTTCTTGACTGTGATGTAGAGGCTCCCAATGCCTCTATATTTTTAAAACCTGCCTTAGAGCAGATAAAACCTGTTTATATTCTTTTGCCTGAATTAATTGAGGAAAAATGCAACTTTTGTGGACTGTGTAGCAAGATTTGTGAATGGAATGCTATTGCTGTAGTTAACAAAAAGTGGCTCTTTTTCCCGGAGCTCTGTCATGGCTGTGGTGCCTGCTGGCAGCTTTGTCCTGAAAAAGCCTTGAAAGAGGCAAAAAAAGAGCTGGGAGTAGTGGAAAAAGGAAGAGCTGGAGAGATTGATTTTATTCAGGGAAAACTCACCATAGGGCAAGCTGTTGCCCCTCCTGTAATTAAAGCGGTCAAAAAAGAAATTGATCCAGCCAAAGATGTGATTATAGATGTTGCACCAGGAACAGGATGTCCTATGGTAGAAGCGGTGAAAAATAGCGATTTTTGTCTGCTGGTCACCGAACCAACCCCTTTTGGCCTTAATGATCTGGTATTAGCTATTGGGGTATTAAAGGAGCTGGGTATTCCTTTTGCAGTGATAATTAATCGCTCTGATATAGGAGATAATAAGCTCAACAATTTTTGCGAAAAAAATAGGATACCGGTTCTTCTACGTATACCTCTGGATAGAAAAATTGCCAGAGCTTATTCTAAAGGAGAGCCTCTGGTCAATTACGATCATAACTGGAAGGACAAATTCGCTCAGCTTTTCTTCCATATAAAAGAGAAAGTAAAAAAGTGAAGACAATAACAGTTATAAGTGGTAAGGGAGGAACAGGAAAGACAAGCATTGTAGCATCTTTCGCTCACCTTGCAAAAAGTAAAATTCTGGCCGACTGTGATGTAGATGCAGCTAATCTTCACTTACTTTTAAGTCCCGAAGTTAAAAAATCTCTCAACTTTAAAGGGGGAAAATTTGCTATAATTGATAAAGAAAAGTGCAATCAATGTGGAGAATGTGAAAAGGTTTGCAAATTTGAGGCAATTAAAAATTTTACTGTAGATTCCTTATCCTGTGAAGGATGCTCTCTCTGTGCCCACATATGTCCCGCAGGTGCCATCAGAATGGAAGAAAAGCTGACAGGCTGGATATATATATCAGAAACTACTTATGGACCCTTAATTCATGCCAGGCTGGGAATTGGAGAGGGAAATTCCGGAAAACTGGTAACCCGGGTTAGAAACATAGCCCAGGATATTGCCAGGAAAAAAGGGCTGGAACTTATCTTGATTGATGGGTCTCCCGGAATAGGCTGTCCGGTAATTGCTTCTTTAACCGGGGTAGATCTTGCTCTTGTAGTGACAGAACCCACCCTTTCAGGAATAACTGATCTGGAAAGAGTTGGAGGAGTATGCGATCATTTTGGGATACCCTGGATAGTTTGTATAAACAAATTTGATATAAATGAAGATAATACAGAAAAAATACAAACAGAGTGTGAACGTAGAGGAATAAATGTAGTAGGGAAAATTCCCTTTGACATAAGTTTCATACAGGCTATAGTAGAGGGAGTACCTTTAACAGAGTATTCCTCTAATAAATCCAGCATTGAGGTTAAAAAAATCTGGCAGGAAATATCACAAATTTTAGGAATCAGGTGATGAGTCAGATATTTGGTCCTGTACCTTCAAGAAGGTTGGGTTTTTCCCTGGGAGTGGATGTAATTCCTTTTAAAACCTGCAGTCTTGACTGTGTTTATTGTCAGCTGGGAAAAACCACCAACAAAACAGTAAAAAGAAAAGAATACATCGCTGCAGACAGTATTTTAAGAGAAATAGAAAAGGCAATTATCAATAAAAAAAATCAAAAAATAGATTATATAACATTCTCAGGCTCAGGTGAACCCACCCTTAATATAAGGATAGGCGACATAATTGAAAAAATTAAAAAAATTACCCCCATTCCTGTAGCTGTACTGACTAATGGAACTTTGCTTTACTCTCCCAGACTGCAGGAAGAGCTACAACATGCAGACCTGATAATCCCTTCTCTGGATGCTCCGGATGAGGAAACTTTTAAAAAGATAAACAGACCTTATCCTTCTTTGACTTTAGATAAAGTGATTGGTGGACTACAATCTTTTAGCCAAAAGTTTAAAGGAAAAATATGGCTTGAGATTATGCTGGTTAAAAAGATAAACGATTCTCCAGAACAAATAGAAAAAATGGCCCAGATTATTAACGAAATAAAACTTGACAAAATTCAGCTTAATACACCTGTGCGTCCTCCAGCAGAAGAATTTGCCCATCCGGTTAGCTTATCTTTCTTAAAAAAAGCACAGAGTATTTTAGGGGAAAGGTGTGAAATTATTCCTGGATTTAAAAAATTTCAGCAAAGACTCTACAGAAAAGATATAGAAGAAACTATATTAACCATAGTAAAAAGAAGGCCTGTTACTCTAAATGATCTCTCAAGGTCTTTAGGAATACACCAAAATGAGGCAATTAAATACATACAAGCTTTGCAGGAAAAGAACCTGATAAACTTTAGAACCTACAATAAAAAAAGATACTATTACTCTGCCTGAATTTCTGATTAAAGAAAGTTATGAATCTCATCCCAGATAATTTTTGCAGTCCATCTGCAGGCTTTGGCTACAACTAAAGGACACTTCTCCCTGTACCCCCCTGCTTCTTCAAAGGCTCTTCTATCTTCGTCGTCCCAGAAATCAAAACTACGTCCAAAAAGTTTCATCTGAATATCTTTACACTTGCAACTTCCGTACTCTTGAATAAATTTTTCACAAAGCAGCTTTGTAAGATAGAGTGCTTTTCTATCTGAGATATAATATCTCTTAACCCAGTAATGTCAACTTTCATTTTTAAATATCCACATACTTGACAAAAATTATTTTCATCATATAATAAAACAAAAAATATAAAGAAAGGATAAAGTTAAAACACCGATAAAGCAATTAAAAACAAATTTAAGGAGGAGGTAAAATGCCAAGAGGCTTTGGAGGAAGATTCTGGGGATTTGGCTATTCAGGCTGGGGAGGATTCTGGGGAAGAGGAAACCCTTATCCTTTCTGTAGATTCTTCCCATGGCTTCCCAGATGGTGGTGGGCCAGTCCCTATGCTTTCCAGTATGCTGCTACCATTCCAGGATATTTCCCTTACTATAGACCTTATTATTATGGATGGTAAAAAGGATTTAATAACTAAAAAGAGCTGAGGAGGTTTAAAAATGCCTTTTGGATTAGGTCCCGCAGGGTGGTTTTTAGGTCCTTATTGGTGGTTGGGACCCTGGTCTTTCTGGAGAACATGGTGGTGGGGATATGGCTATCCTGGTTATGCAGGACCCTGGTATGGATACAGCTATCCTTACAGTTATGGGATGCCTCCTTATGGATATCCTCTTACCCGGGAACAGGAAAAATCAATGCTCGAGGACCAGAAAAAAGCTCTTGAGGCTCAGCTGGAAGATATTAGAAGAAGAATAGAGGAGCTGGAAAAATCCTGATAAACCATTCTCCTCCTGACCTGGTTTAGGACAGGCAGGAGGAGATAATTTTTTATCTTTTTTATCTTTGACAAAATAAAAAAGAGAGGAGGGATACTTATGCCAGGATACAGACATAGATATATGTACTATTTAACCGGTCTTCCCGGTTGGATGAGATTTGGATTTTCTCCAGGCTGGTTAGGTACATCCCCCACAGGGATGGGCCCCGGTGCAACCTATCTTCTAACTGGAACATGGCCTACACCTCAGGCTCAGAATTGGTGGCAGGCTATGCAGACGGGTCAGATGTCTTACCCCGGGGCAATACCACCTGGCTATTCTCCTGCACCAGGTGCACAGCCCGACAGGGAACAGCAACTACAGTTTCTCCGCAACCAGGCTGAATATTTAAAAGGGCAACTGGAGGAGATCAAAAAGCAAATAGCCCAGCTGGAGAAATGAAGGTACAAAAAAAGGGGCTACATGCCCCTTTTTTTGTACCTTAAAATCATATAAGGAGGAAAAAATTTATGAAGATAGCTGTAACTTCTACAGGAGGGAATTTAGATTCTCAGATAGATCCCCGATTTGGTAGATGCCAGTATTTTATCATTGTAAATCCTGAAACTATGGAGTTTGAAGTAGTTCAAAATCCCAACATTCAAGCTGGGGGTGGAGCAGGCATCGCTACCGCTCAGATGATAGCTCAAAAAGGAGTGAATACTGTTATAACCGGTAATGTTGGCCCCAACGCTTTTCAAACTCTATCCGCTGCAGGAATAAAAATTATAGTGGGAGCTTCTGGTACAGTAAGAGATGTTATAGAGAAATACAAAAAGGGCGAGCTTAAATCTACTATAGGTCCCAGCGTAGGTGCTCATTTTGGGATGGGGGGTGGCATGGGAATGGGAAGAGGAATGGGAGGAGGAAGAGGGATGGGACGTGGCATGGGCATGGGTTTTTTCCAAACTCCTTATGGACCCGGACAGATGGGTCCAACAGCCCCTCAAATGTCCAAAGAACAAGAGCTTGCCATGCTTAAAAGACAGGCTCAAACAATTGAAAAACAATTAGAACAAATAAAGACAAAAATAAAAGAGCTGGAAGAAAAATAAAGGTATACTGGAGGTTTTAGAAAAATGGCAGAGAAAACTCACCAGATGGCATCGTCACAGAAAATGCAGCAGGAAAAGATAAGAGAAAATATGAAAAAAATCTCCTATAAATTGCTCATCATAAGTGGAAAAGGAGGAGTGGGGAAAAGCACAGTAGCAACTAACCTTGCCTTCAGTTTAGCCTATCAAGATAAAAAAGTAGGTCTTCTGGATGTTGATATTCATGGGCCTAACATAGCCAAAATGGTAGGAGCTGAAGGAAAGAGACTGGGAATATTGCCTGACGCTACTACTATAGAACCTATTTTCGTTCCCCCAGGAGTTAGAATGGTCAGTATTTCTCCTCTTTTAAAAAATAGCGACACTCCGGTTATCTGGCGAGGACCTTTAAAGATGAAACTCATTGGTCAATTCCTGGCAGATGTTGACTGGGGAAAATTAGATTACCTAATTATCGACTCTCCTCCAGGAACAGGAGATGAGCCTTTAAGCGTTGCCCAACTTATTCCCGATCTCACAGGAGCTATTATAGTGACAACTCCTCAAGAGGTGGCTCTTCTTGACTCTCGCAAGGCGGTGAACTTTGCCCGGGCTCTCAAAATTCCTATAATTGGAATTATCGAGAATATGAGTGGACTTACCTGTCCACACTGCGGGAAAGAAATCCCGCTTTTCAAGACGGGGGGTGGAGAAAAGTCTGCCCGAGAGTTCGGTGTTCCCTTTCTGGGGAAAATACCTCTTAGGCCTGAAATTGTAGATTCTGGAGATAAAGGAGAACCTTTTGTTGTTGCTCACAAGGGGAATTTGGGATGGGAAGATATGAATCGGGTAGTTACTAATGTCATAGAGGAGATTGAAAGGCTAAAGGAAAAAGCATAAATCTTTTAAAAAAACAGGAGGAAAAATGAAAATAGCAATCTCTACAGATGAAGGCACTGTTTCTGTTCATTTTGGTAGATGTCCGTCTTTTACAATTATTGACCTGGAGGGAGGGAAGGTTATAAAAAGAGAAGAAATTCCCAATCCCGGTCACCATCCAGGATTCCTGCCGGATTTTTTTCAAAAACGGGGTATTGACTGTATTGTATGCGGAGGCATGGGGAAACGAGCACAGAATCTGTTTGCCCAAAAAGGGATTGAAACTTTACTTGGCGTACAGGGAAAAATAGATGAGGTAATCGATAAACTATTGAAAGGAGAACTTAAAGGAGGAGAAAGTCTGTGTCGCCCTGGGCAGGGGAAAGGATACGGTATTCCAAAGACCGATCTCTCATAAAACTTAAGCTACAAGGAGAGAAAAAGTGGCTGCTTGGATTAGAAAGTACGGTGATCCTATTCTAAGGAGAATCTGTCAGCCGGTAGAAAAAATAGGAAAAAGAGAAAAAGAGATATTTTCCCAAATGACAGAGATATTATTTGACAGATGCGCTATAGGAGTTGCCGCTCCTCAAATAGGCTTTTCCCGAAGGCTTATAGCGGTAAGAATAGATGGCACTCTCCTGCAGCTGGCTAATCCTTTAATCCTGGAAAAAGAAGGAGAGGTTATTCTTACCGAGGGTTGCCTGAGCATCCCTGAGGTATTTGTTAAGGTTCCCCGATTCGAAAAAATTAAACTACAAGGAATAGATGAAAAAGGTAAGAGGAGAATAATTAAAGCAGAGGGTATTCTTGCAAGAACCCTGCAACATGAAATTGACCACCTGAATGGAATACTCATTATAGACTATGCCGCTAAAAATAAAAAAGATAAAATCAGGGATAAGCTGGAGCAGCTTGCTGATTACACCAGAATGATATTAAAAATAAAAAATAAAAAGCAGTAGCTCATGCAAAACTATATTAAAATTACCGTCCTGTGTGATGATATTGTAGAAAAACCACACCTTCTGGCCGAGCATGGTGTTTCCTTTTTAATTGAAACAGAAAAAACAAATATCTTGTTTGATAGTGGACAGGGACTTGCTATAGCACATAACGCTAAAATTTTAAATATAGACCTAAAATCAGTTGACGCAGTTGTTTTAAGTCATGGTCACTACGATCATACCGGAGGAATGGAAAGAGTCTTAAAAGAGTGCAACACAGCTAAGGTGTACGCCCACCCTGATATTTTCCAGCCAAAGTATAGAAAACTAAAGACAGGAAAAACAAGATACATAGGATATCCCAAATCTTTACTGAAAAAAGACAAATCAAATTTTATCTTTAATACTCAACCTTTCTGGATAAATAAAAATACACTTTTAACCGGAGAAATTCCCAGAAAAACCTTTTTTGAAAAAGTACCAGAAGAGTTTTATATAAAATCAGGTAACAATTGGGCTAAAGATAAACTCTTAGATGACCAGGCCCTGATAATAAATACAACATCAGGACTGTTGCTGATTCTGGGATGTACTCATTCCGGTCTGATTAACACTCTGAGATACGTGGTGGAGCTCACCGGGAAAAAAGATTTCTCTTTTATCTTAGGCGGTACCCATCTTAAGAATGCCAGCAATAAAAGAATTGATGAAACAATTGCCGCTCTCCGTGAGTTCAACATCAAAAAGCTTGTTCTCTCTCACTGCACAGGAATCCCGGCTTTTATCAGAATCCGTGAGGCATTAGGAGATAAAGTTTCTTTAAGTCACGTTGGGGAGAGTTGGCAAATCGCCGTATGATTGTATGTTAGAACCTGCTTACTTTCACACCTGAAATCCAACCCTTAATCTCTACCTTGTTTTTTTCTGAAGAAGGCAGATTATCCCAGTAGATAATCTTGAAAAATTATGATAAGTAACTATAATTAGTAAAGTTTACCCGAAAATGTGCAAAAGAAGAGATAAATGAGCACCGAACGGGCTGATGTTGCCATAATCGGAGGAGGACCGGCTGGTTACGTAGCTGCAATCAGAGCGGCACAACTCGGAGGTAAAGTAACAGTCGTGGAAAAAGAAAAGGTGGGGGGAGTATGTTTAAACGTGGGATGCATTCCTACGAAAACTCTTGTGAGAAGCTGTGAAGTCCTCTCTCTTATTAAAAAAGCGCAGGAGTTTGGATTGGAAGTAGATGATGCCAGAGTAAACTTTACCCGGTTGATGGCAAGAAAAATAAAGGTGGTTAACCGCTTGGTTGCAGGTGTTGAATATCTTTTAAAGAAAAATAAAATAAGGCTAATAAAAGGAAAGGCAACACTTACAGACTCCTCAACAATTGAGGTTCGAGGAGAAAAAGAGGAGAGAATAAAGGCAGAAAAAATAATAATTGCTACCGGCTCCCACCCTGTCTCTCTTCCTTTACAAGGGGTGGATAACCAGATAGTTCTCACCAGTACAGAGGCACTGGAGATAAAAGATATCCCTGAAAGCCTTTTAATTGTGGGAGCAGGAGCAATTGGAGTGGAATTTGCTTATATCTACAACAGCCTTGGAAGCAAAGTTACCCTGATAGAGATGCTTCCCCATATTCTTCCGGGGGAAGATTCAGAAATTTCCGAACAACTGAAAAAAAATATGATAAAAAGAGGGATTGAAATTTTTACTGAATCCACTCTTGAGTCGGTGAAAAAACAGGGAGAAAAACATTCGGGAGTGCTAAAAACCACCCAGGGCAAAAAAGAAGTTCTATTTGATAAAATGCTGGTATCAATTGGGAGAAAACCAAACTCGCAGGACCTGGGACTTGAAAAAGCGGGTGTAGAAACTGATGAGAAAGGGTGGGTAAAAGTTAATCTCCGGATGCAAACAACCTCTCCTAACATCTATGCTGCAGGAGATATAACCGGTAGGTATCTTCTTGCTCATGTAGCTTCAATGGAGGGAGAGATTGCCGCTGAAAATGCCATGGGGGAAAACTCCCGGATAAACTATCGGGCAGTTCCAAGATTTATATGCTCAATGCCGGAATTAGCCGCAGTGGGATTAACTGAAGAGCAGGCAAGAAAAAAAGGATATCGGATAAAAGTAGGAAAGTATCCCTTTATGGCCAACGGGAAATCTATAATCCTGGGAGAGAGGGGGGGGATGGTTAAAATAGTATGTGATGCCGAAACAGAAGAGATCCTTGGACTGCATATTTTAGGGCCACAGGCTACTGATCTGATTTTGGAAGGAACACTGGCTATCAATCAGGAAAGTACCATCAAGGAAATCATTGATACTATCCATCCTCACCCAACACTTGGTGAGGCTTTAAGAGAAGCAGCTCTGGATGCTCAAGGTAGAGCTATCCATATATAAATGAAACCACTATTAGAAATAGTAGATTTAACCATTGTTCCGCCAGGAAACAGTCAGCCCATTGTAAAGAGTGTATCTTTTCAATTACAGCCCAGAAAGATACATGCTTTGATGGGTCCTAATGGATCGGGTAAATCCTCGATTGCCTACTCCATTATGGGATTAAGTCAGTACCGCCCCAAGCAAGGAAAAATAATATTTAAACAAGAGGATATAACACATCTAACCATAACAGAAAGGGCAAAAAAAGGGATAACCCTTGCCTGGCAGGAACCTGTAAGGTTTGAGGGAATACCGGTAAAGGATTACATAAAAGCTGGTTTAAAGACGAAAAATGAAGAAGATATGAAAAAGGCTTTGCAACTTGTAGGACTTGCTCCAGAGGAGTATCTGAAAAGAAAAGTGGATAACTCACTCTCTGGTGGAGAAAGAAAGAGAATAGAGCTGGCAGCAGTAGTAGCTATGAGACCAAAACTTTTGATTCTTGATGAACCTGATTCAGGACTTGATATAGTGGTATATAATGAATTATACGAGCTTTTGGATGCCATAAGAAATGAGACTCACTCCTCCATTCTTTTAATTACCCACCGTGAGGAGGCAGGAGAAGTGGCTGACGAGGGAACCCTCCTCTGGGAAGGAAAAGTAAAAGCAAAAGGAACTTTCAAGGAGATAATGAAAAAATACTGTGAGCTTGCTGGCAGGAAAATAAAATGTCAAAGAATTCCTTGCCCTACGAAATATTAGAAAGTGCCCGTCTTGTTGGATTTGATGTTGAAACTATGGTAAAAGAAGAAACCCCTAAATTTTTCTTGAATTACAACCGGATAGTGGGAGTTAAGGAAGTTGAAGGATTAATTCTTGCTGGAAGAGAACTGGAGAATGGAGTAATGGCTGATTTTATTGTTACTTCCGGAAAAAAAATCAAAACCCCGGTACATCTTTGCTTTGGAGTAGTTGAAGAGGAGGGAACTCAGGAGATAGTCCCTCGATTTATCATAGATGATGGAGCGCAGGTTCTTGTGCTTGCTCATTGTAGCTTCCCAAAAGCACGCAATTTAACTCACAGAATGCAGGCTGAGATTATTCTTGGAAAAAACGCTATTTTCCTGTATGAAGAGCGTCACTATCATGGAGAGATGGGAGGAGCAAAGGTTTTCCCTAAGTTTCGGGTTGATGTAGGAGATGGCAGTTTTTTTCAGAGCATCTTTTCTCTAACAAAAGGTAGTGTAGGCCTTCTGTCCATAGATGTTGAGGTATATGCACACACCGCCTCCAGAATAGAGATTGTAAACAAAGCCTATGGCCGTAGCAGCCAGGACAAAGTCCAAATCAGGGATGCTGTTTTCCTGGAAGGAGAAAATGCAAGAGGGCTTGTTAAATTAAGAGCTGCCGCTTCTCAGGGCGGTGATGTGATTATGATGGGAATAACTGAAGCTAATGCTCCTTATGCCACAGGTCATGTTGACTGTAAGGAAATAGTAAAAGGTGAAGGCTCAACAGCTCGTGCTATCCCTATAGTTAGGGTAGGAGATGAAAACGCCAGGGTTACCCACGAAGCTTCAGTAGGCAAGGTAAACCAGAAACAACTTGATACCCTAATGGCAAGGGGACTTACAGAACAGGAAGCTGTAGACATGATTGTACAGGGGATGTTATGAATATAGAGAAAAAAGATTGGGTTCTGGAAAATCGCTACAGGAAACTGATAATGGAGATTCTCAGCAAGGAGGCGAAAACAAAAAAAGAGATTCAGGAAGAGTTCAAAATAACTCTGTTTCCTTATATCAGCAAATATAAACCAAAAGCTACAATTTCAATTTCTTCTCAGGCCTTAAAAAATCATCTCGGTTTGCTTTTAAGAGAGGGAATGATAAAGAAAGAAGGAGAGAAATATATTGTGAATGAAGTGAAAAAAATTCCAGATGAATGTTAGAAAAGTTTAACCTCTACCTCCTCCCCCTTCTCCAGTAGATCCACATTAGCCGGGATTTCTATGTACCCTTCAGCTTCAGACATGCTGGTTATAGCTCCCGATTCTTTAAAAACTGGAACAGCCCATCCTTTATCTATTTTTACCGGCAAAAACTGATGTCTTCCCAGGGTGGAGGTTATTCTCCTGGAAAGGGGAGCTTTTATTACAACTTCTCTCTTAGGAGGCAGATGAGCAAGTCGTCGAAGAAGAGGAACAACAAGTCCATAACCATTTGTAAGGCAGGAGGTGGGGTACCCAGGCATTCCCAGAATCAATTTTCCTTCTATTAAAGAGGCCAGAGTAGGCTTTCCAGGTTTAACAGCAATGCCATGAAACAAAATCTCTCCCATCTGTAAAACAGCTTCCCGGATCAGGTCTCTTTCCCCTACAGAACTGCCTCCGGTAATAATTATTAAATCTCCTGAGAGAGACTTCTTTAATCCTTCAAGGATACTTTTCACATCGTCTTTTAACCTGGGTGCCAAAATTGCCTCACAACCATTTTCTTCTACCAGAGCTAAGAGAGTGAAAGAGTTTACATCATATATTTTACCTTCTTCCAGAGGCTCACCAGGAGAAGTAATCTCATCACCAGAAGATATTATTACTACCCGGGGTTTAACAAAAACCTCCACTCCCCTTTCTCCCAGAGCAGCTAACACTCCCAGTTTGGCTGGAGTTAAGAGATCTCCCTTAGAGATAACTTTCTGCCCTTTTTTAATATCCTCGCCAACAGAAGAAACATTGGCTCCTGGATGAACCGGTCGGTAAAATTTAACCACATTTTCTCCTTCCTTCTCCGTATCCTCAACCATCACCACAGCGTCTGCTCCCTGTGGAAGAGGTGATCCAGTAGCTATCTGGATACATTCCCCTTCCCTTATCTTTTTTTTGCTGAACTCACCTGCTGAAATGGAAGCAGTCAATTTCAGTTCGACAGGCCTCATAGCTTTAGCAGGATAAGTATCCTGGGCTTTAACAGCATACCCATCCATGGCTGCTCTGTCAAAAGGAGGAACATTTATAGGTGCTATCACATCTTTAGCCAGAACTCTTCCATTGGCCTTAATAAGAGGTACCCTCTCTGTTTTATCAACTGGATGAAGGTGAGAAAAAAGTATTTTTCTGCACTCTTCCAGAGAAATTAATGATTTTAAAGGCCTCATTTTCAACTTTTCACTTCCACTATAGCACCAGTTGGGCACACTGTGTAGCAAACTCCACATACCTGACAGTTTACCGGATCAATGTGGGCTAAATTATCTTCCATCCAGCAAGCCTCATAAGGACAGGATTTCACACACCGACCACAGGCTATACATGACTTTTCACAAACCTGACGGGCTTTTTTTCCTTTATCCAGGGATGAGCATTTTACCCGATAATTTATATCTTCAAGGTTTTCCAGAACTATTATACCGCGAGGACAAACCTCTACACATCTGCCACACCCTGTACAACGTGAAAGGTCAATGCGAGGAAGAAAATCCACCATTTTAATAGCATCGAAAGGGCAGACTCTCTGACAATCACCAAATCCCAGACATCCATAGGAGCAGGCGACATCTGCTCCCATTACAAGATTTGCAGCTCTACAGGTCTCAACACCCCGATATATGGCTTTCTTTGCTCGCTCAGATACACCAGCTCCGCACCTGACAAAGGCCAGCTTTCTTTCCACTGCTTCTGCTTCCACCCCCATCAGTTGAGAGATCTTTGCCGCAACCTCACTGCCCCCTACCACACAGGAAGTGGTCGTCGCCTCTCCCTTAACTATTGCCTCTGCAAGAGCGCGACAGGACGCAAATCCACAGGCTCCACAGTTCGCACCGGGTAGCTCCTCAAATAACTTTTCTATACGGGGATCCTCCTCCACCTTCAATCTACTGTGAGCAACAGATAACATTACGGCAAAGAAAGCCGCCAGAGCTCCCATGCTCGTTACTGCCAGAAGGATTAAACTCATACTCCCCTCCCTTAAGCAGTGCCAATAAGTCCTGTAAATCCCATAAAAACGAGAGCAAGAAGGCCAGCTATAATTAAGGTCATTGGAGCACCCTGCAAAGACTTTGGCACTTCCGCAAAATCGAGTTCTTCTCTAATTGCAGACATTAAAAGCATAACAAAGGTGAAGCCAACTCCTGCTCCAAATCCAAATACTATACTATCAATAAAAGTGTATTTTCTAAGTGGAATAAAAAGAGCTAAAAACAGAATTGAACAATTGGTCGTTATCAGGGGAAGATAAATTCCAAGGGCTCTGTAAAGGGCAGGATTTGTTTTTTTGACAAACATCTCTATTAACTGAACAAGAGAGGCAATAACAAGAATGTCAGATACATACTCCAGAAAAGGAAGATTTAAACCTTTAATAATAAACGTATTAATGGGCCACACCACAGCTGCAGTAATTGTCATCACAAAAGTTGTAGCAAATCCCATTGCTACTGCTGATTCAACCTTTCCTGTTACTCCCAGAAAAGGACAGATACCCAGAAAATAACGAAGGACAAAATTATTTACCAGAACTGCTCCCAGGAAAATTAAGATTAATCTGGTCATCTCTTAACTCCTTTACAAAGGTTTTTCCATAGCTGCCCTGACAAAATCCCTGAACAGAGGATGAGGAGATTGAGGCTTGGAATTAAACTCAGGATGAAACTGAGTAGCCACAAACCAGGGATGGTCGGGTATCTCTATTATCTCTACCAGATCTTTTTCAGGATATATACCAGCTATTTTTAAACCAGCTTTCTTTAAGATATCTCTGTATTTATTGTTAAACTCGTAACGATGCCTGTGTCTTTCATATACCACAGATTTTTGATAAGCCCTACCGCTGAAACTGTCCTTTTCCACTTTACACTCATACTCACCAAGTCTCATTGTCCCTCCTTTATCCTTAATTCCACGCTGCTCAGGGAGAAGATCAACTACAGGATGAGGCGTATCAGGGTCAAATTCTGTAGAGTTTGCTCCTTCCAGGTGGGCCACATTTCGAGCAAATTCAATCGTTGAACATTGCATTCCCAGACATATTCCCAAAAAGGGTATTCTATTTTCCCTGGCAAACTGGATAGCTCTTATCTTGCCCTCTATACCTCTTGAACCAAACCCTCCAGGAACCAGAATACCCTGAAAGGAGGCAAGTTTTTCCTCTCCTTTCTCAAGTACTTCTTCTGCCTCTATCCACTCCAGGCAAACTTTTCCATTATTGACTGCCCCGGCATGAGTGAAAGCCTCAATAATACTCTTATAAGCATCCTTCATCTTAACATATTTCCCCACCACAGCTATCCTTACTTTCTGTGTAGCGTTATTAATTCTCTCCACCCATCTTGCCCACTCTTTAAGATTTTCTCTTTTTCCCTCTAAATGCAGCTGTTCCATAATTTTATCAGTCAGGCCTTCTTTTTCAAACCTTAAAGGTACCTCATATATATTATCAACATCAATAGCCTGAATTACATTTTCTTCCTCAACATTACAAAAAAGAGATATCTTGCTCCTTACCTCTTTGGTAAGAGGTATTTGAGTGCGACAGAGAATAAAATCGGGCTGGATACCTATCTCTCGAAGTCTACCTACACTATGCTGGGTGGGTTTGGTTTTAAGTTCTCCCGCCGAGGCAATATAGGGAACGAGAGTGAGATGTATAAATAAGGTGTTTTTTCTACCCTCTTTCAACCTGAACTGCCTTATGGCTTCCAGAAAAGGTAATGATTCTATATCCCCTACCGTCCCACCAACTTCAGCAATAACTATTTCCGCCTTATCCTTCTGGGCCACTTTTCTTATCCTATCCTGAATTTCACCGGTTATATGAGGAATCACCTGAATGGTTCGTCCCAGATACTCTCCCCTCCTTTCTTTCTCAATTACCGAGCTATAAATTTGACCAGCGGTAACATTGTTATATGAGGATAGATCCACACCTACAAACCTTTCATAATGACCAAGGTCAAGATCGGTCTCAGCGCCGTCTCTGGTCACAAAAACCTCTCCGTGCTGATAGGGATTCATAGTGCCCGGGTCAACGTTTATATAAGGATCAAATTTCAACATACTCACTTTAAATCCCCTGCTTTTAAGCAAGGTTCCAATAGAAGCTGAGGCTATACCTTTGCCCAGAGAAGAAAGAACCCCTCCTGTAACAAAAATATACTTGGTCAACTCATCTGCTCCCTGAACCTTGATCCATTTGATGAAGTTCCCTGATTAGAGTGTCAAGCAACTGATCCTTTCTCACCTTATTTAAAAGGCGACCTTTCTTAAACAAAATACCACCCTGCCTGGTACATGCTATACCAATATCTGCCTCCATAGCCTCTCCTGGACCATTTACTTCACATCCCATAACTGCTACTTTTAATGGAGCGTGTATATTTTCCATTGCCTGAAGCACTCCTTCAGCAAGTGAACGGACATCGCCTCTGCTCCGTCCACAGGTAGGACAGGTTATAAGGGTAGGCCCGATGTCCACAAGTTGCAGATATTTAAGTATCTCGTAGGCTATCTTAACTTCTTCCACGGAGCTCCCGGTAAGGGAAACAC
Source organism: uncultured bacterium (assembly GCA_965613085.1). Lineage (GTDB taxonomy): Bacteria > Aerophobota > Aerophobia > Aerophobales > B3-G15 > CBFDTW01. The sequence continues at coordinate 16,117 of CBFDTW010000009.1, forward strand.
GAATTGTGTCTCCAATACCCTCACTCAATAATGCACCTATCCCAACAGCAGATTTGATAATCCCTCCCGGGGGAGGACCGGTGGCAGTTATCCCAAGATGAATGGGATAGGGAATCTTCTCAGCAATTATTTTGTTAGATAAAATGGTAACCGGTACCTCGGAAGACTTCAGGGAAACTACTATATCTTCAAACCCGTTCTCTTCCAATAGTTTTATACAGTTAAGAGCGGTATCAACCATTCCTTCTGCTATGAGACGAGATCTTTCCTCTTTATTATCTTTAACTGCAGATATTTTTTTCAGAAGATTTTTTGGTAAAGAACCCGAGTTAACTCCTATTCGAAGAGGAATTTTATTTTCTCTTGCTTTTTTTGCTACCAGCAGTATTTCACGGGAACTCAGGTTACCCGGGTTAACTCTTACCTTATCTATACCTCTATCTATAACCTCAAGGGCCAAACGATAATTGAAATGGATATCAGCAACCAAAGGCACATCAACCATCTCTCGGATAAGAGAAATATTTCTTGCTGCTTTAATATTAGGAATGGCTACTCTCACCAACTTAGCTCCCTCTTCCTGAACCTTTTTTATCTCCCTGACAGTATCCTCCACCTTCAGAGGGTCTGTTTTCACCATTCCCTGAACAACAGGCGGAAAACCTCCTCCTATTTTTACTTCTCTAACCTGGATTATTCTGCTTTTCCTTCTCATGGTATTTCAACGAAAAGGTCAGGCCTTCTCTACCAAGCCTGACCTTTTGTCAACTAAATAGAAAATATTATCTTCCACCCTTAAGAAGTCAAAAAATTCAATATCTTGCTTAAAGTAGGACGGATATTAGCCCTTTCAACTACCAGGTCAATCATCCCGTGTTTAAGAAGAGACTCGGATTCTTGAAATCCTTTGGGCATCTGTTGCTTAATGGTCTGTTTTATTACACGAGGACCAGCAAAACCCAACCTTGCTCCAGGCTCAGCTATAATTATATCTCCCCCACTGGCAAAACTGGCCATTGCTCCCCCCATCGTAGGGTTGGTGAGCACAGATACATACAAGCCGCCCTTGCTCTTAAACTCTGCAATAGCTGAACTTACCTTTGCCATCTGCATTAGAGAAAGAACTCCCTCTTGCATCCTGGCTCCTCCGCCTGATCCAGAAATTATTATGAGAGGGATTTTTTTCTCCATAGCTCTATCTGTAATAAGGGCTATTCTCTCTCCCACCACCAGACCCATGCTTCCACCCATAAATCCAAAATCAGTCACCCCTATTGCCACTCTTTTGCCCTCTATTTTTCCCTCACCTATAAGTATAGCTTCATCCAGACCCGTCTTTTTTTCTCCTTTTTTTAACTTCTCCTCATATTCTGGAAAATTAAGCGGGTTACAGGAGAACAGGGTGGAGTTACACTGAACAAAGCTCCCTTTATCTACAGTAATTTCTATTCTTTTCCAGGCACCAATGTAAAAATGATAACCACACCTGGGGCAAACACGCAAATTTTCATCCAGGATTTTATTATATATGATTTCTGAGCAACTGTTACACTTGGTCCACAGACCATCGGGTACATTTATTTTCTTTTTACCCTTTTTTATCCTGTTGTAAGTTTTTTCAAACCAGCCCATAAAAATTACCTCTTGGAAGTTTGGGGTCTGGCTCTGGCACCTCTTAACCCTGGCTTCTTTCTCTCTTTCATTCGAGGGTCCCGGGTAAGGAAGCCAGCTTTTTTTAAACTCTTTCTGAGCTCAGGATTAATCTTGGATATTACTCTGGCTATACCCAATCGAAGGGCCTCGGCTTGCCCGGTTAATCCACCTCCCTTAACCTGCGCTTCTACATCAAATCTTCCCAGGAAATCAACCAGCTCCAGTGGTTCCCGGACCACTTTCCTGTAAGTTTCCCGGGGGAAATAATCTTGAAAATCGCGACTATTAATTATTATTTGCCCCTTCCCCGTTCTCATCCAGACCTTGGCAACAGCTTTTTTTCTTCTACCAGTTGCATAATAATTATTATCTATCTTCATTTATTTTTTACTCCTTAACCTTGTTGATATATAAATTTCAAGATTATACAATAGCAAAAATTCCCAGGTAGTCAAATCAACAGCTCCGGTCTCCAGAAAATTCCAGGATAAAGATAAAACTTAATAATTCTTCTAACCGGGCTGTCTAAAAGATTTTTTAGGAAACTTGAAGAATAGAGAGTTTCAATAAACGCTAAAGAGAAAGGCTTTCTGAAGACATAATCCGCTCATCCCTGGTAATATTGAATATATTCTCGAGGAGTTTAATATGAACACGGGTCTGAGTTACATTGCGCCGGGCAAACATCCTCTGCTGTGTCCTGACAACTGCGGGAAGATAATGTTCGGTTATCTGACCAAAGCTTCGGGCGTAATTACAAAAACTGGGAACATTGGTGGTTACAAATCCATAAACGTAACTTGCTACTCCTATAATCTTACCGGTAAAAATGCTTGTGTTTATAGCAGTCTTGGAATAATCGCCAATTATACATCCAAGAAATTGCATACCTGTGGGAACTTTTTTCCCCTGGTACTGGATGGTTACCTTTCCATAAGTATTTTTGAGATTAGAAATAGAGGTTCCAGCCCCCATATTTACCCAACTCCCGACCCAACTGTGCCCTAAAAAACCGTGATGTTGTTTATTGGAGTAAGGCTCCATAATTGAACACTCCACCTCTCCACCTACTTTGCAGTTATGACCGATATGACATGCGTGTTTTATACTGGTTCTTTCAATAATTTTACAATTTTTGCCAATATAAAGAGGTCCTTTTAGATAAACAAAGGGAGAAATTTCTGTATTATCATCAATTATTATGGGTCCTCCCTCTGCATCCATACAAACCGTGGGATGAATGGACACACCCTTTCCTACAAATACATCAGATGAGATCTCCTTAAAACCTTTTCTAAGTTCCTGTAGATTTTCCTGGAAGTACTGTTGATTGTATCGGATAACATCAAAAGGATAATTGATAAGGGGAAATTTTTCTTCCAGAAACCTATAATCCTGATCAAGTAAGAAGTTAGTCAAAGAAAACTCATTAAATTTACTTAAATTAAGTTTTAAATCAGGAAAAAAGGCACAGGCTACTCTTGAGTCTTTTTGAGAAAGAAAAGGGCCTCCTTCTTTAGTTAGGTCCAGTATTTGTTGGAGAATGCTATTTACAGGTGGCAATGAGGCATTTATAAAAAGAATAGTTCTATCCTTCAGTGGAAAGTTAGGAAACTCCTCATTGCAATACTCCCATAGATATTTGCGCAGAACATAAGACACTTTAAATCCTTTTGCTCTGACTAAACTGTATAAATTGGTTCCACAGAGGCTTATCCCAAAGGTAGCACGTGCCAGAGTTATAGGTCTTAGCTCTCCTGCCAGATGGTCTTCAAAAATAATAACCTGCATTTTTTACTCCACCGTTACACTTTTGGCAAGATTTCTTGGCTTGTCCACATCACACCCTCTTAAAACAGCAATGTAATAGGCAAGAAGCTGGAGAGGAATTACCGAGAGAACAGGGGCAAGAAAGTGAGGTGTAGGAGGAACGCTGAATTTGAAATCACTAAGCTCATCCATTTCGTGATTGGCCTCAGTCACTACCGAGATTATCCTTCCTTTCCGTGCCTTTATCTCAGCTACATTAGATTTTACTTTGTCCAGAATATGACTCTCCGTGGCCAAAACCACAGTAGGCATGTTTTCATCTATCAGAGCTATCGGGCCGTGTTTCAGCTCTGCAGCGGGAATACCCTCTGCGTGAAGATAGGATATTTCTTTCAATTTTAAAGCTCCCTCAAGCGCTATCGGGAACTGATAGCTCCTTCCCACATAAAGAAAATTCCTGTATTTCCAGACCAAATTAGCTATTTCCTCTATCTCACCGGCTTTCTTTAAAACCCTTGTAGCAAGAGATGGGAGAGCTTCAACTGCGTTTAAGGCGATGAGTCCTTCCCTTCTTGACATACCCCTCATTCTACCAAAAAGAATTGCAAGAAGCGTTAATACCACGAGTTGAGAAGTAAAAGCCTTGGTAGAAGCTACTCCTATCTCTGGCCCGGCATGCAGATAAACTCCTCTACCACATTCTCTTGCTATTGAACTGCCTACCACGTTACATATCCCTAAAACTTTGACCTTTTTCTTCTTTGCCTCTCTTACTGCTGCAAGAGTATCTGCAGTTTCTCCAGATTGTGAGATAGCAATAATAAGTGTATCTTCGGGTAAAACAGGATCTCTGTATCTAAACTCCGAAGAATAGTCTACTTCAGCGGGAATCCGGGCAAGCTCCTCAAAAAGATACTTTCCTACAAGAGCTGCATGCCAGGATGTGCCACAACCAAGAAGTTTTACGCTCCGGATAGAAAGAAGCTCCGAGTCGGTAAGCTCCAACCCACCCAATTTTGCAGTGGCTCTTCCATAGTCAAGACGCCCTCTGAAAGCATTGTGCAGAGATTCCGGTTGCTCAAATATCTCTTTCAGCATAAAATGAGGATAACCGCCTTTTTCAATGGAGGCAACATCATAAGGAAGTGTGTGAATTTCTTTTTCCCTTTTCTCCTTCTCCAAACCGGAAATCTCAAAGGAGGTAGAGGTAATTTTAACTATTTCATCTTCATCAAGATAAACTACCTTCCGGGTATGACTAACAAGTGCATTTACATCCGAGGAAAGAAACATCTCTCCCTCCCCTATACCCACAATTAGAGGGCTTCCTCGACGAGCTCCGTATAATACTCCAGGTTCATAACTGGAGATAATCGCAAGACCAAATGCCCCTACCAACTTCAGCATAGTTTTTTTCAGGGCAAAGAGCATATCACCCTGATAATATTTTTCCAGAAGATGAGCGATGACTTCGGTGTCTGTCTCGCTTCTGAAAATATGCCCTTCTTTTTGCAACTGTTTTTTGAGCTCGGAATAATTTTCAATTATACCATTATGAACGACCGCTATTTTTAATTTGCAATCAAGATGAGGATGAGCATTAACATGAGTGGGTGGGCCGTGGGTTGCCCAGCGGGTATGAGCAATACCACATAAACAGCCTTGAGGGAAATCGGCTATAAGATTCTCTGCTTCGGATATCTTCCCTGCCCTTTTTATGGTGACAAGGTCCTTACCCTTACCTCTATCAAAACTAAAACCCCAACTATCGTAACCTCTGTACTCAAGACATTTAAGTCCCTTCACCAAAATTTCCGTACAATCTCTAAAACCTGTATAACCAACAATTCCACACATATCTTCCCCCTTACCAAAAGCTTATAATTATGAACCAGATCCACCACTATGAGCTCAAGCAGAGTAAACCCTTTCTTTTTGCTCTGTATTTTCTCAATCATCTCCGGTTTCTTAAAAATCTTTAAAGTTTTATCTTTAACCTGAAATTTTTTCGGCAACTGGAAAAAACAGGAGATAAAACTACGCGATAAGTCAAAGAATATACCGTGAAAGACTCTCCTTCTGCACTATCTCCTCAAGTCTTTCCCTTGCATACCTGGCGGTAATTGTAACAGATTCTCCTTTTAACTCGGAGGCCTTAAAAGATATCTCCTCCAGAAGTTTCTCCATTACCGTATGCAGCCGGCGAGCGCCAATATCCTGTGTCTGCTCATTAACAAGATAAGCCAAAGAGGCAATTTCTTTTACAGCTTCCGGAGTAAAAATAAGATTAACCCCTTCTGTTTTCAACAAAGCCTGGTATTGTCTTATCAGGGCATTTTTTGGTTCGGTTAATATCCGCTCAAAATCTTTTTCTGTCAGGCGATCAAGCTCCACTCTTATGGGAAACCTTCCCTGAAGTTCAGGAATAAGCTCAGATGGAGATGAACCATGAAATGCTCCTGCGGCAATAAACAGAATGTGGTCAGTTTTTACTGCTCCATATCGAGTGGCCACAGTTGTACCTTCTACTATAGGAAGCAGGTCTCTCTGTACTCCTTCTCTTGAGACATCGGCTCTGTTAGCTCCACCATCCACAATTTTGTCAATCTCATCGATAAATATTATACCCGAATTTTCGACTCTCCAGATGGCCTCTTCTATCATCCTATCCTTATCAATTAGCTTCTGTGATTCTTCCTCCAGAAGTATCTTCCTTGCCTCCTTGATGGAAACTTTTCTCTGTCTTGATCTTGCAGGTATCATCTCCCCGAGAAAATCCTGAAAGTTCATCCCCATTTGCTCTACACCCAGTGGACTGAATATCTCTATTACAGGTGTAAATTTATCCCTGGCTTTAATTTCAATAAGTCGGTCTTCAAGTTCGCCCCTTCTCAATCTTTCCCGTAACATTTGCCTGGTAGCCTCAGCCCTCCTTATTCTATCCTCATCAGTCCCCTCACCTGCAGTAACTCTCTGGGGTAGTGGAAGTAAAATATCCAGGATTCTTTCCTCTACCAGCTGTTCTGCTTTTAATCTCACTTTTTGCATCATCTCCATCCTGACCATATGAACCGATGTATTAACCAGATCTCTTACCATAGATTCTACATCTCGCCCGACATATCCGACCTCTGTATACTTGCTGGCTTCAACTTTAATAAAAGGTGCCTCGGCCAGTTGAGCTAACCTGCGTGCAATTTCAGTCTTACCTATGCCCGTTGGCCCTATCATAATTATATTTTTGGGGGCAACCTCGTCCCTCATCTCCGGTGACAGCTTCTGTCTGCGCCACCTGTTACGCAGGGCTATAGCCACTGCTATTTTTGCCTTTTTTTGACCAACGATATACTTATCCAGCTCCTTTACAATGGTAGCAGGAGTTAAATGCTTTTCTTTCATAGCTTGATCCTTTAGCCAAGTTCCTCTATTATAACCTGGTTATTAGTATAAACACAAATGGAGGCAGCAATATTGATAGAAATATCCACAATCTTTGCTGGATCATAATCGGTATGCTCCCATAAAGCTTTCGCAGCAGCCCGGGCATAGCCTGCACCTGAGCCAATAGCAATAACCTCTTCGTCAGGTTCAATCACATCACCGCTCCCGGAGATAACCAGTGTCTTTTCCTTATCTGCAACAATCATCAATGCCTCAAGTTTCCTTAAAACTTTATCCTGCCTCCATTCCTTGGCAAGTTCCAGTGCTGCGCGGGAGAGATTACCCTGATACTGTTCTATTTTCTTCTCAAACTTCTCAAAAAGAGTAAGAGCATCTGCCACTGCTCCTGCAAAACCAGCCAGAATCTTTCCCTTGTAAAGTTTTCTAACCTTATTAGCTTTTTGCTTCATTATTATATTTTGAAAGGTTACCTGTCCATCTCCTCCCAGCGCCACCTTGCCAGATTTTCTAACTGCGAGGATAGTTGTTCCTGTCTCTTATACACATCTGACGCTGCCGACGAAGGCTTAGGTGTAGATCTCGGTGGTCGCCGTATCATTA
>CBFDTW010000010.1:0-23394 GCA_965613085.1 uncultured bacterium
GAGCACCTCTTCGGCGCTCAGTTGATTTCGAATCAACCGCTTTCGTCCACTCAGCCACCTCTCCGATAATTTTAATTAAAGCAAAATATCACTAATTTTGAATCTTATCTTTTTCCTTTACCTTTTTCCCACTTAATTTCTTCTATTTTAAGCAGGGTAAAGGGTTGGCGGTGACCATATTTTCGGTGGTAATTTTTGCGGCGCTTGAATTTATATACGATAATTTTCTTATCCCTTCCCTGATCTATTACTTTTGCCCTTACCCTGACCTTATCCAGAAAAGGTGTTCCAATCTCCATTTTCTCCTCATTCTTCTTAGCTGCAATAACTTTATCCAGGACTACCTCTTTCCCAACCTCAACAGGTATTTTTTCCACCTTTACCCTGTCTCCAGGAGATACCTTATATTGTTTTCCACCTATCTCAACAACTGCCATCATATCAAGCTCCTTCTTATAAATTTAAATCAGGTTCCTATTTGCCAGGAAGATAGATATTTTTTTTGCTCTTCTGTAAGTTCGTCAATCTGGATATTCATACTTTCAAGCTTTAGCCTTGCAACTTCCTTATCAATATCTTCTGGCACCCTGTATACTTTTCTTTTGAGATTTTTCCCTTCTTTCACCAGGTATTCGCAGCAGAGAGCCTGGTTGGCAAAACTCATATCCATTACCATCGAGGGATGCCCTTCTGCAGCCGAGAGATTCACCAGTCTTCCCTCTGCAAGAACATTTATTCTCTTTCCATCTTTTAACTGAAACTCCTCAACATTTTCACGAGTTTTTCTTTTTTTAATGACAATTTCATTTAAATCGTCAAGGTCAATTTCCACATTAAAGTGTCCGGAGTTTGCCAGAACTGCTCCATCTTTCATCAAAAGGAAGTGCTCTTTTCTTATTACACTCTTATTCCCCGTGCTGGTAACAAATATATCTCCTCTGAGGCAGGCCTCTTTTAACGGCATTACCCAGAAGCCATCCATTACCGCCTCCAGGGCTTTGAGGGGATCTACCTCACACACTATGACTTTTGCCCCCATTCCCCTTGCTCTCATGGCAATTCCTCTTCCACACCAACCGTATCCACATACAACAAAGGTAGACCCTGCCAGAAGATAATTTGTTGCTCTGAGTATCCCATCAATGGTTGACTGACCGGTACCATAGCGATTATCAAAAAGATGCTTTGTATCAGCATCATTAACAGCTATTATGGGGTATTTTAATTTGTTTTCTCTTGCAAGACTTTTTAATCTTATAACTCCGGTGGTAGTTTCCTCGGTCCCCCCCACAATTTTATCTGTAAAATTTAAATTTTTAGAGTGAATCGTGGAAACAAGGTCTGCTCCATCGTCCATGGTAATATCCGGTTCAAGTTCCAATGTTTTCTGGATATGCTCATAATAAAGGTCTTTTGTTTCCCCTCTAATTGCAAGAACCTCTATTTCATAATCCTTAACAAGAGAGGCTGCTACCTCATCTTGAGTAGAGAGGGGATTTGATGCACAAAGTCTGACTCTGGCTCCACCAGTTTTCAGTGTATAGGCTAAAGCTGCTGTTTCGGGAGTCACATGAAGACAGGCTCCAATTTTCACCCCCTCAAGGGGCCTTTCGCGGGAAAATCTTTCTCTAATAACACTTAGAACCTTCATATTGGAAAGAGCCCATTCTATTTTAGCTTTTCCCTCAGGAGAGAGTTTTATATCTTTTATACTGTATTTCATTTATTCCTCCCGGGTATGTGTTACCCAAATATGCTTTGTTATTATATCAGAGTCTTTTCCCTGTGACAAGATGAGAAAGATCCGTATCCTGTTAGCTTTTTATTCAGATAGCTTGACTGTATCGGGAAACTTAGCTTTTTGGGTTGACATACGGGCGGATTTACCTTAATTTATCTCTGGTAACTTCAATCAGGCATGTTATTTCCAGGAGAAGATACTTTTATGAAATTAACTGTCTTAGGATCCGGCGTTTTTAAGCCCAGAACAGTTAGGTATCCCAGTGGACTGGCTTTAACGATAGGTGGTGAAACAGTTATTTTTGATGCAGGCTGTGGCACCTTTATGCGTCTTGTAGAAGCTGGTATAAATTATGAGAAGATAAATTATATATTTATTACCCATTTGCACATAGATCATACCTCGGATCTTTTGCAGTACCTGTGGGCCTATCATCTTGATAGAGAAAAGGATCTGCACCTTTTTGGTCCACCTGGATTCAAGAGGTTTTATAAAACTCTGACCGAGCTGGCTCCTCAATTCTCCCACCTGCCTTTTAAAGTAAGGGTGAGGGAAGTGGACGATAATGATGTTATTTCACTTCCTTTTTGCAGAATAGAGGTTGCAAGAACATATCATGTGGATGAGCTTACATCAATCTGTTACAAGGTAAAGGCCGATAAGAAGACATTTGGATACTCTGGTGATACAGGCTACTGCGAGAGGTTAATAGAATTTTTCAGGAATGTGGATGTGCTGGTTTTAGAGTGCACCGTGCTGAATGAACAGAAATTAAAAACCCATCTTATCCCCAGAGAATGTGGCGAGATTGCCACAAAAGCACAGGTTAAAAAACTGGTTTTAACACACCTGGATCTGGATTTAGAAAAAGTGAAAAAACAATGCTCTGAAAATTTTTGTGGCGAGATTATAGTAGCAGAAGACCTGATGCGGATAGAAATATAACCTTATCTGCTCCTTTTGACCCCCACCCTCCTGCAAAACTTTCTAACAGGACATCTGCTACAAAAAGGTGATAGTGGTTTGCACACCTTCTGACCAAAGCTTACCAGAAGACTGTTAAATTGTATCCAGTAACTTAAAGGTAGCTTTTTTCTGAGGGCAAGTTCTGTTTCTTCAGGATTTTTTGTGGTTACATACCCCCAGCGATTGGTTATCCGATGTACATGGGTGTCCACACAGATGCCGGGTTTACCAAATCCCAGGGTTAAAACAAGGTTAGCTGTTTTTCTTCCCACGCCAGGTAGAGAAAGAAGCTCGTCTAATTCAGAGGGCACCTTTCCCCTGTATCTTTCAATGAGGGTTTTGCACACCCTCTTTATACTCCGGGCCTTATTTCTGTAAAATCCCACCGGATAGATGATTTTCTGAATTTCATCGGTGGGAAGCTTTACCATGCTTTTAACATCAGCTGCCCTGCTGAAAAGTTCTTGGGAAGCTTTTCGTGTTACCTCATCTTTTGTTCTAAGACTAAGCAGACAGGATATTAATACCTTAAAAGGATCTCTGGTCTTCGAGGCAGTTTCTGTAACAGCTGGAGTATCCCGGTATAGAACCTCCTTTTTTAAAATGTTTATAATCCGGTCTATATCTTTATCTTCCAATTTTTGAAGTTTTGATTTAATCCATACCTGCCATATGTTTAAGTGCAAGGTATAGGGCCTGTGTCCCTTTACGACCGGCACCAAGAGCCTGAACGGATACATACAGCTGGTGAACAAGAGCTAACCCGGGTAAAGATAGTTGCATTCTCTCAGCTTCCTCCAGAGCGATCCCCATATCCTTAACGAAATGGTCTACAAAAAATCCCGGTTCCATATCACCTTTCAAAATCCTGGGAGCTAAATTATCAAGACTCCAGCATCCAGCAGCTCCTCCGGATATTGAGCGAAGCATAGTTTCAAGGTCTAATCCAGCCTTTGCACCGTAGATTAGTGCCTCTACCATTCCAATCATGGTTCCAGCAACCTGTATTTGATTACACATTTTTGTGTGTTGTCCGGCACCAGGACCCCCCTGTAGAATGACTGTTTTTCCTAACTTTTCAAGAATGGGTTTTGCGGCATTAAAAGCCTTTTCATCTCCACCAACCATGATGGAAAGTGTTGCATTACGGGCTCCTACGTCTCCGCCTGAAACCGGGGCATCCAGAGCAAGTACTCCCTTTTTCTTTAGAGCCTCCGCAATTTCAATAGCCAGGCTGGGTTTGCTTGTTGTAAAATCAATAAATATTGAGCCTGGTTTAATTGTATTTATAATACCCTCTTTCCCGAAAACAACCTCCCTTAAATCCTGGGGATAGCCTACCATGGTGCAGACAAAATCCTGATTTTCAGCTGCCTCTTGAGGAGAATTGGCCCATTTAGCTCCAGCATTAATTAGCTCCTGAGCTTTACTTTTGGTTCTTGTAAAGACAGTTACGGTGTGTCCAGCCTTAATTAGATGACCGGCCATTGGTCGTCCCATAACCCCTGTTCCTATCCATCCAATGTTGCTCATCTATTCCTCCTTTTCGAGTTGTGTAGCCTTTATTAGTATTATACTCTTAGAATGTTTGTCAAGAGTTTGCGGAAGAAACCGAACATGGTTGACAGAAATATTAAATGTGGCAAGATAAAGTCAACAATTGCACACAAAAAATCAAATTTGCATAAATATGAGCAAAACTATAACAATGTTGAGATCTACAAGATGTAGAGAAATAAAAAAAATAGTTGAGGAAAATGGCATTATAACAGTTTCAGAATTGAGCAAGATACTGAATGTATCACCTTCTACTATAAGACGTGATTTGAAAATATTGGGAAAGCAAAGACTTATAGGTAGATTTCATGGGGGGATAGTTACTCGGAGTGCAAGAGCTTTATTTAGTGAAAGAGAAATCCAAAATAGAGAAGAAAAAAGGAAAATCGGAATTACAGCAGCCAAACTTATTAAAGATGGTGATACAATTATTCTGGATGCTGGGACAACAACAGCACAAATAGCTCAAAATATGGGATATAAGAAAAATGTGGTAGTGGTTACCACTGCGATTAATATTGCCCGCTTGTTACAGGGGAAACCTGGCCTCAAAGTTATCTTGACAGGGGGCTTATTGAATGTGGAGACAGATAGCCTTGTGGGAGCATTAACAAAGGAGGCATTTAGTAAGATAAATGCAGATATAGCTTTTCTTGGATGCGCGGCAATTTCGATTGATTCAGGGGTGATGTATCCTGATCTGGATATTGTTGAGACTAAAAAGGCAATAGTGAAATCAGCTAAAAAAGTTATTATAGTGGCGGATCACAGTAAATTTAATAAAGTCTCTTTAACCTCAGCTATTCCAATAACAGCTGTTGATAAGATCGTCACTGATGATAAGTTACCCCAGGCATATGCGGAAGCTTTAACTGCCAAAGGTATTGAGGTCATTGTTGCAAAATAAAGTGAAATGAAAAGTGAGAGAAGTAGGGCAAAATCAATTAAGAAAAGGAATAAAAGTTACTTTTTCCTGCAATGGAGAGTTTATAGGAGATTTTGTGAAGGAAGTGTTTTTTGGTTTATTTTTATGGTTCTTTCTTAAAAATCGGTTAATGGTGGTATTTGGTGTCAAAAGTTGAAAGAACCGAATTATTAGAAAAGGAATCGTGGCTTTCGCTACAGATGCTCTTTCAGTTGACCCTATAGGAGATAAAGAAATGATGATTCATCATACTTTGCTGGGAGAGGGCCTTCCTATTATTGAAAATCTGGCCAATCTGGTCCAGATTAGAAAAGATCGCTTTCTCTTTATCGCTCTTCCTTTGAAGATAAAAGACGGAGATGCGGCTCCTTGCCGTGCCATAGCAGTGGAGGAAGAAGTTCAAGCACACTATTGAAAAATTATTGAATAAAAAATAACTATGTAAGGAGAGAATGGAAATCATGAGTCTGAGAAACATACACCAAAATACGGAGAAGATTATAAAGATATTACGTTTACGGACATCTCCTCTGGCAATTAAGATGCTCAGAAGTGAGGCAGATGTTCCAAGGGAGGCAAAAAGACCGCTGAAGGATATGGGATATCGTTTGGATCTTTGTCAGGGTTTTTCAATGTCTCGCTGGGAGGGAATCACTATTGCGATGTTGAAGGAGGATATGTGGTGTTTTGAACCAGTCATAGGATACGGCCTTGCAGAACCTCCACAAGATTTTCTGGATGGAAACAACCGTTTTCCTGACTCTGCAATGACTCAGGAGGCTGGAAGAAAATGGGCACAGTCATTTCCTCGATTAAAGGTGGGTGAATATATAGGAATAGTTTCTGCTCTTTTGAACAAATGTAGTTTTGAACCTGATATGTTTGTGGTTTATTGCGACCCATCTCAATTAACCCAGCTCCTTATAGCAAAGAATTGTATAGATGGGGATGATGTTAACTGCAGGTTGTCAGGTCATGCTGCATGTGTTTACGCTGTTGTTCCTGTATTGCAGAATAGGCAATGCCTGGTTGCTTCTCCGTGTAGGGGCGATAGGCGGATTGCAATGACTCAAAATAATGAGATAATATTCTCAGCCCCAACAGAAATTTTGGACGATCTTGTAAAAGCACTTCACTATCTTGAAAAACATAATTGGGGATTTCCATGGGGATTTGAGCTGAAACCAGAGCATAAGTTAGCTGAAAGTTACATAAAAATAGGAGAGATGATGGGAATGAAATATCGATAAAAGCTATCTTTACCCTGGATGGTTTTTCTGAAAAGGAAAAAAAATGGAAAATAAAAAAGGAGAGATAAATGAAAAAGATGTACGGAGTTGTTCCTCCGCTCGTAACTGCCTTTAAAGAAAACGGAGAGATAGATAGGGATGCACAAAGGATAATAGTAAGTTTTTTAAAGGAGCAAGTGCATGGCCTATTTGTTTGTGGGTCTTATGGAAGCGGACCGCTGATGAATGTAGAGGAAAGAAAAAAAGTCTTTGAAATAACAGCAAAAGAGGTTGATGGTAGGATACCGGTGATAGCTCACGTAGGAACAACCAATTTAAGAGATTCCATAGCTCTTGCACAACATGCAGAAAAATTTGGAGCTGATAGAATAGCCTCTGTTCCTCCCTATTATTATCATCATACAGAGGAAAGTATAATTCACTTTTATTCAGAGCTGGTAAAATCTGTAAAAATACCTGTTTACATATATAATAATCCAAAAACTGTGGGATATGGTGTAGATGAAAAACTAATTTTAAAATTAGCTGAGGTAGGGGTAAAAGGGGTAAAAGATAGCTCTTTTGATATAATGATGCTTGCAAACTATTTAAGAAAGACACCAGAGGATTTTGATGTGGTTCCCGGGACAGAAGCAATGTGGCTATCTGCAGCCGCCCTGGGAGCTCGGGCTTTCATACCCGGCCTGGGAAATGCCTTTCCAGAGATATGCGTTGAGCTATTTGAAGCCGGAATAAATGGTGATCTCAAAAGATGTAGAGAAATACAGAAAAAAGTAAACTCTTTAAGGGATGTAATGTATTCGGCAGGCTCTACTATTGTTGCAGTGTACACCATGCTTGAACTTAGAGGAGTCGTCAAAGCATATCCAAGGAGTCCTTTCATTCAGATGGGAGCTGACAGGAAAAACCAGTTTAAGGAGAAATTGATAGAACTCGGTGTTTTAGAGAAAGGATAGGTAAAAAGGCTGCATTTTTTCAGTTCTTTTTTATTTAAGTTAGTTCGAGGAGAGACCTGTTTACTTCCCTTGCTTTTGTTTTAAGAGAGTCCTCGGGTTTTACTTCTATGGGTCTACCAATAAATACAGTGATTTTATTAAAAGGCAAAGGAATGAAATGTTTATCCCAGCGTTTACTTAGCACAACTCCTCTGTGGGCCTTTATTGTTAAGGGAACAATCATGGCCTTTGCTCTTTGAGCAATATAAATCGTTCCTGGTTTAGTTCTGTGAGGTGGCCCCTGAGGGCCATCAACAGCAATAAATCCCGAATATCCCTGTTTGATTTTTTTAATAAGTTCGAGAATTGACCTTCCATTTCTGGATGTTCTTACTATTTGGTAATTAAATGCAGAGGCTAATTCAGCCACGTAGTTTCCCCGGAAAGAAAGATGTATTAATCCTACTGCTTTTTCCGGACGAAGAGAAACAAGTAATAATGTATAATAGCTATGCCAGAAAACAAAAATAACTCTCAAGTTTTCTTCTTCAATTTTTCTCAGGTTTTCCTCACCCACGATGGTGATTCTACTACTTATGGAGATAAACAGCAAAATTGCCTGAATAAGCCAACTGGGAGCTTTTATTACAACAGTATAGCAGAGGATTTTTTGAAAGAGGAATCCATAGAGCAATCTCCGGATTACCAGGTTTAACAGGAGCCTTCTTGTAACTACTTGATACATGCTTTGTTTAATAATAATCCTGATGCTCCTTTTTGGTGGTGAAATGGTGGCTATCTTAGAGTGCTTGACAGACCACCATTTCACTTTATATCTCTGGAAGAAGATTAATACCGTCGAGGCCTATCGTTTCTTTGCGGTCGAGCTTCGCTGACGATGATCTCTCTGCCCTGAAATGTCTTTCCATTGAGTGAACTGGCGGCTTTACTTGCTTCATCACTGGAACTGAATTCTACAAAACCAAAACCTCGAGACTTTCCGGTAGCCCGATCAGTAATTAAATGGATCTCAGTTACTGATCCAAATTCCCCAAAGAGATCTTTGAGATCACTTTCGGTTGCCTTGTAGGAAAGGTTTCCTACGTAGAGCTTTTTCATCATCTTTTCTCCTTTTCTCTACCCCCTTTAGGTAGAGTATTTTCTCTTAAAAAGAGTGTTTTATATAAAGCAACATAGATTTTTGGTTATCAGGATGAGTTCTTTTAAGACAAGCTATTATGGAAGAAAATAGGCAAGTCTTAGCAGATGTTCTGGCCAAAAATCATAAACTATTTATCCTTCCTTTTTTCAGGGAAGGTGAATAAATGAATCTTTTTTATATTATACTAATTTTATCAAATCTTTCAAGTAACAGTAACTATGAGTCTATGAAATCTTGGGACCGAAAAGATTTTGATAAAAATTAAAATTTCAAGGAACCTGCACTCAGTCCCTTTATGATAAATCTTTGCGCAAAGAGAACAAATACAATACCTGGAAGAGCAGCTGTTAGAGCACCTGCACACATTTGATTCCAGTTTACAAAGATATCTCCTATGCAGTCAAAGGAGCCAACTGTTACAGGTTGGGCTCCAGGGGTAGAGGTAAAGGTGAAGGCATAGATGAATTCGTTCCACGTCCAGAGATAGGTTATTATAGCAGAGGCTGCTATAGAGCTTATACTTACAGGAAATACAACCTTTAAAAATGCTCCACTTCTTGTGCAGCCATCTATTACGGCAGAATCTACAAGTTCTCTTGGAAAGGCATCAAAAAAGGACTTCATTATAAATATTGCAAAAGGGTAAGTAAGGTAAATATTGGCAATAATCATACTCCACCAGGTATCGACAAGTCCGACCTTGCTTACAAGTATATAGAAAGGTAAAAGCAGGGAAAGAGGGGGTATTATTCTTGTAGCAAGCAGGGAATATAAAATAAAATTGCTTCCCTTAAACTTGTAAAGACTCAACCCATAAGCAGCAAACATTCCAACAACTGTAACAATGAGGGTAGTTATAGAGGTGACAATCAGGGAGTTTCTGAGATAATACACAAACGGGTAGTTCTGGAAAAGAAGCTTATAGGGATCAATAGTGGGGTGGCGGGGGAAATATACCGGAGGAAATACGTAAGTTTCCGCATCAGGTTTAAAGGAAGTTACAGCTGTCCAGTAAATTGGTAGTGTCATGAAAGCTAAAATAACTATGGCTATTGCATAAGGAAAGTACTTATTTTCAAATATTTTATTACCCATAACTTATCTCCTCATGAAATATATAAAAACTGATGTAATGCCTATAATCATAAGTAAAAGCATTATCCCTCCAG
The DNA here is from genome assembly GCA_965613085.1 of uncultured bacterium. Taxonomy (GTDB): domain Bacteria; phylum Aerophobota; class Aerophobia; order Aerophobales; family B3-G15; genus CBFDTW01. The sequence continues at coordinate 9,706 of CBFDTW010000010.1, forward strand.
CTGCTGCTACTCCAAAATTGAAGCTTTTCACAATCTGGTCCCATATATAATATCCAATAACATAAGTAGCTCTTCCCGGACCTCCACCTGTGAGGGGGATTATAATATCAATTGTTCTGAAAGAGAACATGGTCGTGATTAAAAGCCCCACAAGAGCAGGTCCCTTTATAAGAGGTAAAGATATATAAAAGAATCTTTGAGCAGCACCTGCCCCGTCTACCTTGGCAGCCTCATATAGTTCCTGTGGGATACCCACAAGAGCAGCAAGCAAAATTATTCCCATGAAGGGTATTCTTGTCCAGCTATCGGCAACAATAATTCCTACCATTGCAAGTGAAGAGGTGCTATACATATTTAAAGGTTTATCAATTATTCCTATCTTCATAAGAAGATCACTTATCACACCAAAATCAGGACTGAACATCCACTTCCAGATTATTCCTGAAACAACAGCAGGCACCGCCCAGGGTAAAATCATAAGAGTCCTGAGTAATGCCTTTCCTTTTCTTATTCTTGAGAGACATAGGGCAAGCACTAATCCTCCGAAAAAAGTTAAGGTAGTTGTTCCCGGACAAAATATAGCTATTCTGTTGAGGCTTTGCCAGAAAAGACGGTCCTTAAAAAGGCGAGAATAATTTGCAAAGCCTGAAAAGATAATAGGATGGATATTGTCGTATCGGAGAAAGCTTGTATAAATAAGGAGAATAGCGGGGAAAAATACCCACAAAATTACTATCATAAACCCCGGCAGATTCAACAAAAAACCATACTTACTATTACTAATTTTCATTTTAACTTCACCTTTGAGCTTATGAAGAGGACAAAATACTCAGGGGAAGGTTTAAATTTCTGTTAAACCTTCCCCTGAGTGGTCACCTTGGTAGTCTACTCAGGCACTGCGTATTGGTCAAGAATTTCTTGACATTTCTCCAGAGCTTCCATAGGTTTCATCTTCCCAGTAACGGCATATCCAAAATGCTCTTTGATAATATCAGTCAGAGTTCTACCAGCAGGAGGAAAAGTCTCAAGAACTGCTTTGCTCATAGCTATTTTTCTTCCCTCAGCAGCAGGAATTTTTTTAGCAGCAGGAGTGTCATATACAGCCAGAACCGCAGCTTCATTTCCTTCTATTATGAGCTCTCTGTAGCTTGCCTCAAAGCTTCGCATAAAATCAAGGAAAAGCATTGCTGCGGCTTTGTGTTTGTCGTCTATATATTTGTTGATCATATACCCATCTATATCAAAATAAGAAGCATGGTACTCATCAGGCATAGCGTCATCCCACTTAGGAGGAGCTGCTACATCCCAGTCACCCTTAATTCCGGGAGCCTTCACAGGGTCCTGGAATCTGTTTGCATCAACAGTGTGACTCATTACCATTGCAGCCTTACCCATGGCGAACATGTCTGATGCTCCCATCCAGGAGTATTCCAGAACAGAGGCTGGAGCAGATTTGTCTACCAATACCATATCACAAAGCATTTTCCAGGCTCTTCTTCCTTCTGGACTGTTGATCACAATTCTCTGTCTTTTTTTATCTACAAGTCTTCCACCCTGGGAGTATATCATATCTCTGAGAGGATAAATAATGTCCATTTCTCCTCCAGCTGGAAATACAAATCCCCAGACTGCAGAAGTTGTAACTTTTCTGGCAGTTTCTTGAAGATCAACCCAGGTCTCAGGTACAGTGGGAACAATGGAAGGTCTGTAATAAAGCATCATTGTTTTAACCTGTCCGATTGACCCGTAAATATGCCCATCAGGTGCAGTAAGTCCCTCTTTTGTGGGAGGAGCATAAAGCTTCCATACATCAGGGTCATTCCATATTGCATCAAGAGAGTGTAGCCATCCAGCGGCGGCAAATTGCGTGTAGGTTGTTGGATGATCATAACAAAAAACATCTACAGCTTTGCTTCTTGCAGCAAGTATTGAGATTGTCTTTGCCACAATGGGTGCTTCTGCCCAGGCTAAAAGTTCAACTTTAATTCCTGTAAGCTCTGTGAATTTTTTGGCGTTGGCTACTGTTGCAGGGTCATGTTTTAATGCACCGAAATTAGATACGCGAATCTTCTTTACACCAGCTGTTGCTTCTTTCCATCCTTGAGGCAGAATGTATTCAGGCCCACCTATTCTCTCATGAATTGGCTTTGGAGCATTCCAGTTAATCTTTTCATACGCTGCCTCTCCTGAAGCTATCCCCACAAAGAGTCCCACTACAAGCCCTGCCAGAAAAAAACTTACCACAATCTTCGCTTTCTTCATGCTGATCCTCCTTCCTCTTTTATTTTTCACAGCATCTTTTCTTTCTTTGAGAAAGATACCGTCTTATCCTTTCCTTATTTTTCTACCCACTTATCAGTTTCTCATTCACTCTTGGTTTCTTCAATTTTAATATACTGTATTTTTTTACCTTAAATGTTTTTTCACCCTCTTTTATTTTTGTTTTGTTCATTTATTTAACAGCAAACCTTCCAAAGATTTTTCTGCAGACTTCCTCTGGTGAGATTGTCCCTTCTGGTTTTCACTCTAACCTGGAGAGAAAGCAGGAGAGCCTTCTGGAGGAAGGGCAAAACTCCTTTTATTAAAAGAACAAAAAATCGCTCTTTCTTTTTTTAAAGATACTCTCATTGTAGAAAATGTCAAGAGCCGCAGATTATATGCCAACAAGTGGGGTAAGAGGTCAATGGGTACCAACTCCAACGTTATCTTCTTGTAAAGCTCTATATCCCTTATCCCAGAGCTTATATGCTTTAAGGTTTTAACTGCTGTATTATACCCCTCTACCTTCCCATTAAAAGGTCCTTAAGAGAAAGTGGTTTAGGATGCAAGATTTTCATTTTTTCAAAGCTGGCCACATCTTGTAGCTCTCCAGCTTCCTGAAAAGTCTTTTCAGACAGACCGGATACGTAAGGTTTACTCTGGGGAGATGGCTCTCTTCGCTTCGCAACGAAGCTTTGCCTTGCTCATCTTTCAATCAGAAACCCGTAAAACAGCAGCTCCCTTAATTTTCCCCTGTTTAAGTAAAATTAAGGCTCTGTTAGCATCCTTTAGTTCCATTTCCTGAACTTCCGGTAATATTGGAATTTCTGCTGCAAGAGGTAAAAACTCCTGAGCATCTTTTCTTGTGATATTGGCCACACTTTTTATCTCTTTTTCCTGCCAGATGTGTTTAGCGTAATCTAATTTCAAGAGAAAGTCTTTGTCTTTTTCTTCTTTTCTAATGGCATTTATGACAACTCTTCCTCCTTTTTCTAAAACTCGCAAAGCCTCAACTACAGGTCTCCAGGCAGGGGTAAAGTCAATACCACAGCTGATTTTTACCGGTGGAGTGTCTCCAGTTGCTCCAATCCAGTCAGCTCCTAACCTCCTTGCCAGATCCTGGTGTTCCTTTTGATGGGGTCTTGTAAAGACAAATACCCTGGAGTTAGGATACCTGTATTTAACTATTTGAATAACAATATGAGCTGAAGCTCCAAAGCCGTAAAGGCCAAGAGTTTGACCGTCCTGCAGATTTGTAAGTTTTAGGGCTCTGTAGCCAATTGCTCCCGCACACAAAAGGGGAGCTGCCTGGGCATCCGAGAATCTCTGAGGAATTGGATAGGCAAAATCTTCTGAAACCACGGTAAACTCAGCATAACCACCATTAACATCGCAACCTGTGCTTTGAAATTGAGCACATAGATTTTCTTTTCCTTCTCTGCAGAAACTACATTTTCCGCAGCTGGAGTGAATCCAGGCAATTCCTACTCTGTCTCCTTTTTTAAATCTGGCAGCCTTTGGACCTAATTTTTCCACTATTCCTACAATTTCATGACCGGGAACTATGGGAAGTTTTGGTTGAATTCTTCCTTCAATTTCGTCAAGTTCGGTATGACAAACTCCGCAGGTTAAAACCCTTACCAAAATCTGGTTTGAGTGTAGTTCAGGAATTGGCAGGTCAACCATTTCTAAAGGTTCTTTTTCTATTGTGGAGGTTTCTTTAAGTACCATTGCTTTCATTTTCTACCCCCTCATTTTGCCTTAGTAAAGATTATAAATTTTTAAAAATATGGCTGAGAGATTAAAATTTTAATCTATCCGGTGGGATGTAATCTCCAGATCTTTTTTGTGCCTTAATCAGTCTTTCCCTTTGCTCCTCCAGTACTTCGAATACCACTTTTGGTGTATGGGGGATTTTTTCGTAGATTTTTGTTATCCTATCAATCTTGGCTAAATTTTCGGGGACTCTTATAGTAAATTGCTTAATATAATCATTCTCTGGATATTCTTTATCAAGCACTTTTTTAAACAAGTTTCTGAGGTCCTCGTATTCAGGTATAAAACCCGTTGGTGTTTTAATTGCACCAACATCCCCGTGAACACGAAGCTCCATCCATTTAAGCCATACTTTTTTGTCAGCTATACTATTCATAAAATTTCCCTGGGAATCTTTTAAAAAGTAATTTACAGAAAAGATAAGGGGAAGGTTTTTCAAAGAGCCGCCAAAATTTAGATTGTGCTCAATATACCTTCCTACAGGTATTGAAAGAAAATCGAGGTTAGACATAGGGTTATACTTTCTTACACCTTCTTTTCCCAGGGTGGCAGCTGTTGTCTCTGACTCAAGTGAGGCTCCCTTTGTTACTATTCCATGCACCCAATCAAAAGACTCTTCCACCGGGGGGCAGGTATCAGAGTCTCTTCCTCCATAGATTATACCACTGATTACAACGCCATCCGGGTCATCAGCTCTTGGATCAAGGTTTTCAAGAAGCTTTAGCTCCAGTGTAAATCGGGCATTAGGATGAGAAGGGGGTATCTGTTTGTCTTCAGTATCTTTTTTGCCGATCCACCACCTACCGGAATGATTATATCCTCTTGTAGGAATTTCCTCATCTTTCCCGATCCAGTAAACATTTTTATCCTCTGTGACAAGTACATTGGAAAATATAACCTCACCTGGTGATTGCAGAGCTTTCCATAGGATAGGATCATCCTTTGAGTTTATACCTTTTATTATTCCAAATATCCCTTTCTCTGGATTTGCGGCCCGTATCTTTCCTCCTTTTTTTCTCAGGAAAGCTATATCATCACCAACTATGGTTTCTCCTTCTACCATGGAAGTAGAAGTTTTTCCGCAAAGAGAAGGGAATGCTCCGGCAAAATAACTTACCCTTCCTCCGGGACCATGAACTCCCATGATAAACATATGTTCTGTCAACCAGCCCTCTTTTGATGCTAAATTTATTGCAAGACGCATAGCTAATTTCTTGAGCCCGATACTGTTACCCCCGTACTGGGTGTTAACACTGTATACGATGTTATCCTGAGTATCAATGTAGATCCTGCGCTCACTTACATTTTTACTTGTTCCTCTCTCATCAAGCTCTCCTTGAGAGTGTACAAACTTAAAAAACCTTTTGGAGTTACCCAATCTTTTGAACTCCTCGTATCCCTGTCTGTAAAGAAGATTTTCACTATGGGCTACATAAGCTGAATCGGTAAGCTGAATGCAAGGTATAGAGAACTCGGAGTTTGTTGGTCCCAGACAGAAAAATAGCACATAGAGGGTATGTCCTCGCATAATATTTTTTAAAATCCTGTGGATCTCATCCAGTCCCTTTTCTCTATCCATTACATTTATGCCAGGGCCCAGATCAGCTCCTCCAGGTAAAAGGAGTTTAGTGTTTTCTTTATCTCTTGCCTGATCAAAGTAACCATCAAAATGAACAGTATGTCCCGGCATAGCAAGTTTCATTTCCTCGCCAGTTTTCTTTGCCATCTCCCTTATATATTCAATGTCCTCTTGAGACCCACAGGAAACAAAAACCTTCTCCGGACTGCAAAGCTGGATATATTTAGCGATAAATTGGTGAAGTTCTGGATGATTTATACTGTTGAGTTTCTGGTAACTTTCCTTTTCTAATTTTATCCTGAGCACCTCTTCCGTCTGCATTCTTTATCTCCTGAGTTTTATCGGGATTGAAATTTATGCGAGGCTAATTATAGGAATTATCCCTCCACTGTCAATGACGAAAAATTTTCCACTGCGAGACTTGACAGGGCAGGGAGGTTTTGTATAACTGGAGAAACTTTAATTTTGCCAGTCAGTAAAAAGATAAAAAAGGAAAAAAATAAATGCTGAATTTACCTCAAAAATTAGCCAGATTAGAGAAGGAAAAAAGGGTCATTAAGGTAGGGATTGTTGGAGTGGGACAGATGGGAGCAGGAGTAGCAACTGTTATCACGAGAATGAAAGGAATGGATGTTCTGGCTCTCGCTGATGTTGACAGGGGAAAGGCTATAAAAGTCTTTGAGGAGGTAGGAGTTTCACCCAGAGATATTTTTTGCTCGGATGATCCAGATGCATGCAACAGAGCACTGGATAAAGGAATGCGGGTGGTGACGGATAAAGCCGAGGTTATCCCTTACCTTTCTTCCTTAAACGCTATAGTCGAAGCTACAGGTGTTCCCCGGGTGGGGGCAGAGGTTGCCTTTAAAGCTATAAGGAATAAGAAACACATTATAATGATGAATATAGAAACTGACGTTACAGTTGGTCATATTCTTTTAGAGCTTGCTAAAAATGCTGGTGTGGTTTACACAGTAGGAGCAGGAGATGAGCCAGCTGCTATAAAGGAGATTTATGATTTTGCTACCTCCTTAGGATTTAAGGTAGTAGCTGCAGGGAAAGGTAAAAATAACCCTCTTGATAGAGAAGCAACCCCTGATACTCTAAAAGATGTTGCTTTTAAAAAAGGGGTGAATCCCAAAATGCTGTGTGAATTTGTGGATGGTAGCAAAACCATGATCGAAATGACTGCCGTTGCCAATGCTACAGGTCTTGTTCCTGATGTGAGAGGAATGCATGGTCCAGAGTGCAAGTTAAGTGATCTTACCTCTTTTTTTTCTTTAAAAGAAAAGGGCGGCGTTCTCAATCAGGAGGGAGTGGTTGATTATGCTCTTGGTGAGGTAGCCCCTGGAGTTTTTGTGGTTTTTACCACGGAAAACAAACGCCTGAGAAAAGACCTTGAATATCTGAAGATGGGAAAAGGTCCCGGTTACCTCCTCTACCGTCCTTACCACCTTGTCAGCATGGAGGTTCCTTTATCTGTTGCCAGGGCGGTCATTTACCAGGAGCCAACTGTAGTATCTCTGGGAAAGCCTGTTGCGGAGACAGTTGCTGTTGCCAAGAGAAATTTGAGAAAAGGAGAAAGGATCGATGGCATTGGAGGTTTTGATGTTTACGGCTTAATTGAAAAAGCATCTGTTGCCTGGAAGGAGAATCTTTTACCTTTGGGCCTTGCAGAAGGAGCAGTGCTCAAGGAAAATGTTAAAAAAGGTGATTGTATTAATCTGTCTCAGGTAGAACTTGAAGAAAGTCTCCTGGTGAGTTTAAGGAAATTGCAGGATGCTCTCTTTTTGGGATGATATTTTTTTCGGTCCAGGATGGTTACCGTTTACAATGACCAGATTTCCGAACATCAAAGGAACTTAACCAATTCCTGTTCCCGGAGGCATCTACCAGAGCTTCTGGTAGCGCTCGATTCAAGTGTAAGAAGGGTAATGAGAGTATCTTGTAAACTGCAGGTAAACAAGGCCAACATGCAAAAGAATTTTAGATTGGATCAGGGTAGGATAATTGCTGAGCCTCTTTATATATTATTAGCAGCTAAAGGTCATCCTGATGCCCATGAGTACGTAAGGAGAAAGATTTTTGAGTTTTTCAGGAAAAATAAACCTTTATCCAGATCATGTAGTGATGGATAATGAAGGGTTTGTAAAGGAAAGTTATGTTTAGAAAGATACCTTCAACTATGGCTACCCAGCATCCAGATAATGCTGGGTGTGTTTGGTGGCTGGGTAAACCTTTCATAGACAGCAAAGATGAAATTAAAGAAGCTCTTGTTTCTTTGGGAGAGCTAAGTTGTGAGGAATTTATGTGGGACTGGGAAGGAAAATATGTGGATGAGGCAGTAATTGAGCGACTCTTTGAAGAAGATTTTCCCTTTTTTCAGAAAAGACCCTTAGGTAAAAAGGTGTTTATTACCTACCGAATGCCAAATATCTGGGTTGAAAAAGGAAGCTATAGGGTCTTGCGTGCCTTTGCCAATGTTCTTACTGCCAGTGATATAGCCAGAGATTTGAAACTGCATTACCCTCCTGTATTTGAAGTTATACTTCCCATGACCACAAAAGCAGAGCAGCTTGTATATCTTCAGACCAAGTTTGCTGAACTGTCCCATCTTTTAAGAAAAGATGTGCAAACTAAAATTGGATCCGGTAGTCCTGAAACTATTGAGATAATTCCCCTGATTGAGGATATTCCTTATCTGCTTGGAGTAGATAATTTACTTGAGGAATATGTATCTCTTTATAAACAAAAATTTTCCAGGATTAAAAAAATAGAGCATATTCGCCCCTTTATTGCCCGCTCTGATCCTGCCTTAAACTATGGGTTGGTTGCGGCGGTCCTATCAGCAAAAGTTGCCATCTCAAAGATATACAAAATATGTGAAAAACTTGATATTAAAGTTTATCCCATAATCGGTTGTGGAACAGTTCCTTTCAGGGGACATCTTTCACCCCGCAACATCACCAATTTCCTAAGAGAATATCAGGGAATAAAGACAGTAACAATTCAATCTTCTTTTAGATACGACTATCCCTTAGAGGAAGTAAAGGAGGCTATAAAGACTTTGAGTGTGGAGCTCGCAAACCAGAATAATATACCTTTTATAAGCAGGAGTGATTTGACAGGTATAGAAAAACTTGTAAAAATATTCAAGGATTCTTACCGCAGGGAGATTGTTAAAATAGCTGGATTGATAAACGAGATTTCAGGATTTGTCCCTCGGCGCAGAGAAAGAAGACTCCATATAGGTCTATTTGGTTATTCTCGAGAATTTACCAGGGGGATTCACCTCCCGCGTGCCATTACCTTTACTGCCTCTTTATATTCTTTGGGAATTCCCCCTGAGATTATCGGTGTAGGCAGGGCCTTAAAGGTAGCTCAAAAAGAAGGTTTGGAGGAAATTTTAGAAAAATACTACTTAAATTTAAAATGGGATTTAAAAGAAGCCTGCGGTTTTGTTAATCGGGAAAATATAAAGAGACTGAAAAGAAAATATCCCAGCCTTGAATATATAGAGCAGGATTTGGGATTAATAGAAAGAATTTTAAAAATTCCCACAGAACCTGTAGCAAACAAACAGCTTATTCACAAAAACTTAACCTCCAATATTCTTCTTTTCCTGGAGGAGGATAAGGATGTAACTCAATTGATTGAAGAGGCGGGGATTTTAAGAAATTTTTTGGGATAAAAGTAACGCTTTAGTTGTTTGATTCCCGATAAAGTGGCTAAATTTCAAAAAAGGAAAGATGTAATGAATATGCACAGCCAACCATTACAATCAACAGAGCTTGCGGATGTTAAATTTTTTAAAAGAGGAAAGGTCAGAGATATCTATGATTTGGGAGATAGACTTTTAATTATTTCAACAGATAGAATATCTTGCTTTGATGTTGTTTTGCCTACCTGCATTCCGCACAAAGGAGAGGTTTTAACTCGTCTTTCCGTGTTCTGGTTTGAGTTTACCAAAGATATTATTGCCAATCACCTGATAACCCCTAACGCAGATGATTTTCCAGAACAGCTGCAAAAGTATAAAGAACTCCTGAAGGGCCGCTCAATGTTAGTAAAGAAAGCAGAGCCTATACCGGTTGAATGTGTGGTGAGAGGGTATCTGGCTGGCTCGGGATGGAAGGAGTATAAAGAAACACAGTCTATCTGCGGGATAAAATTACCAAAGGGTTTGAGAGAGGCAGATAAATTACCTGAGCCAATTTTTACCCCGGCAACAAAGGAGAATGCAGGTCATGACATTAATGTGACGCAGGAGTATATTGAAAAAGAAATCGGGAAAAATACAGCCACCAAATTAAAGGATATAAGTATTACACTCTATAAAAAAGCAAACGAATATGCAGAATCTAAAGGCATAATTATTGCTGATACAAAGTTTGAGTTTGGCAAAGTAGAAGATGAGGTTATTCTTATTGATGAGGTGCTTACTCCTGACTCTTCAAGGTTCTGGCCTAAGGAAGGATACGAGCCAGGCAAACCTCAGCCCAGTTTTGATAAGCAGTTTGTGCGGGATTATCTTGAGAGTTTGGATTGGGACAAGACACCACCTGCTCCCAGCCTGCCTGAAGAGATAATTACAAAAACAACTGAAAAGTATCTTCAGGCCCTCAAAATGCTCACGGGAGAGGAGGTTGAAAGGTATGTATAATAAAATTTTAATAGGAATTGTTGTAGGAAGCGATTCTGATTTACCAGTGATGCAGGAGACAGCTCAAATTCTGGATAAATTTGGCATTGGTTATGAAATAAATATTATATCCGCCCATCGCACACCCCAAAAAGCACACCAGTATGCTACTACTGCTGAAGAAAGGGGCCTGGAGGTAATCATTGCTGGTGCCGGAAAAGCTGCCCACCTGCCAGGTGTGATTGCTTCATTGACATCGCTTCCTGTTATAGGAGTTCCCATGCAAACCGGTGATTTGGGGGGTCTGGATTCTCTTCTTTCCATAGTCCAGATGCCATCCGGTGTTCCTGTTGCAACGGTAACTATCGGCAAAACTGGAGCTAAAAATGCGGCTATACTGGCTGCTCAAATTTTAGGGATAAAATATCCAAAAATCAGAGAAAAGGTTAAAGAATATAAAGAACATATGCGTCGGGAGATAGAAGGGAAAAACAATAAATTAAAAAAGAAGGAGGAGTGAGTCTGGATATTCAAAAAGGCTTTGAGTTGATGGAACATCCAGGCGATGATTATCTCAAGGGGATTATACTGCCCTGAGATTATAACTAAGGGTGAAATTTTTGCCTCTGAGAGACTAAATGAACATCAAAAAGAGAAAGAAAAAATCTGCTTTTAGCATAGTGTAAGGTGTCAGGAGATTGTTACCACCCCTGACTGCCCAGAAGGTAGAGACATCATCTAAGATTATGGGAGGTAATAAAGCAAATTCTTCAGGAAGATTATATCCTAAATCTTTGAGCTTTTCAAATGGAGACCTACCATCCATTCCTTTGCCAAAATGAGGCCTTTTTACGTTGTACCAGTATATCCATTTGCTGCGTACTGCAAAAGCTTTCTTTCACTGTTAATAGAGGACAAAAGAGGAATATAGAATTCCTCATCATCTGTCTTGTGGGATCTTTCCACTCTTCCCTGATATCCTTTTCTCCCCTTAGGTGCTCTTCCTAAACTTTCCATAAGGTCTGTAGTTTCCTTCATCTAACTTCTTTAGTTTTTCAGGATTATCTCCTCCCCATTCCCCTCCCCTGTTGACAAACTGGATGAAGAGTTTATTTGTAATGTGACTCGGCATATAAAAATTATTTTTGAGTAATTGCAATGTGTAAGTTCTGTGAAAATAGAGTAAGCAAGGTTTCAAAGGCACAATAAACTAACAAGGGGTGAGGTATGAAAAAAAGACAACGAGTTGCCATTCTCACTGGAGGAGGCGATTGCCCGGGTATTAATGCGGTAATTCGAGCAGTTGCAAAGAAAGCAATCAGTGAAAAAGGTATGGAGGTTTTTGGGATAGAAGATGGGTATCACGGACTCATTCACAAAAAGTACAGAAAACTTAGCTATGATGATGTTTCGGGAATTCTTACTCTGGGTGGTACCATCCTTGGTACCTCGAAAACCGCAAATCCGTACAGGTACGCTATGGAAGAAGAAGGTGAGCTGGTATTTAAAGATGTATCTAAGACCGTCCTGAATAATGCAAGAGAGCTTGATATCGCCTGTCTTTTTTGTATAGGCGGAGATGGAACACTGGGTATAGCCTATAGATTATTCAAGGATGGAATTCCTGTGATAGGAATCCCCAAGACGATAGACAATGATATACGGGGAACAGATATTACCTTTGGTTTTGACTCTGCTGTATCTATTGCCACAGAAGGGATTGATAGGATTCATACCACCGCTCAATCCCACCACCGTGTTATGATAGTAGAGCTCATGGGGCACAAAGCTGGATGGATTGCTCTGCATGCAGGAGTAGCGGCAGGTGGAGATATTATTCTCATTCCAGAGATTCCATATAATGTTGGCATAATTGTTGAGAAGGTGAAAGAAAGATGCACAAAAGGAAGGAGATTTAGCATTGTGGTTATTGCCGAAGGTGCAAAACCTAAGGGCGGTGAGATGGTGATAAAGAGGTTGGTGAAAAAAAGTAGTGATCCTGTCCGCCTTGGTGGGATAGGATTTGTGCTGGGAGAACAGATAGAAAAAATAACAGGACTTGAGGCCCGTACGGTAGTGATGGGGCATCTCTTACGGGGAGGTTCTCCCACCGCCTTTGATAGGGTACTTGCCACCTGGCTTGGAACAAAAGCAGTGGATATGATGGAAGAGGGACAATTTGGATATATGGTGGGTGTGCAGGGAAGCTCGTTGATTTCAGTTCCTCTGCAGAAAGTGGCAGAGGGTATAAAAAAGATCCCCCCAGATCATCCATTGATAAAGTCTGCCCGCTCTGTGGGAACATGTTTCGGAGATTGAGAACTTTTTCGTTGATTGTAGTATAATTATTATTATTAGTTGACACAATTAATTCCTATTGGCTAACCCATTGGGCTTTTTTGAATCATTATTGTAAATTAAATTTTAGGAAGAGATAGGAGGGATGATTTGACAATTTTTAGCTGCGTATCCCGTTAGTGTTGGTAAATTAATTTGTTCTTTCTCATAAACGATACGAACCATCTCTAATCTTTAAAGTTGTAAATCTCTACTTCAATGCAGAAACCTCTTGCAAAGCTATGAAAAGATTCCAAGGGAAGATATTATCACCGAGCTAAAGAAAATAACTGACCAAATCAATAAAACAGCATATGATGGTCTAGGAGCCCTGCAATGGACGATAATTCTCTCTGAGCTTCCACGTATCCTTACCTTAGGAGCACAAGGTGCGAGAAAATCCTGTTTTGGCTTCTGGCTTTTGGAGATATTTCATAAAAGGTGTCCCTGTTTTGTATACCGTCTCCCTGAGGAAGGAACAGTTTTAATTCCATCTTGGCTTGGAGCTATCCAGGATTTAAAAGTTTGCCCACCATTATCTCTTTTATACCAAAAACCAAAGTTGATTAAAAAACCCTTTTGCGATGTTCTTGGTTTTGCTTTAATTTTATAATTTGGTTGCCAGGATAATAACCCCGTAATGAGACATTGGGATAAACACAGGTTCTTCTCCCTACCAATGTTCCTGGATTAAAAACGGAATTACATCCCACATGTACCTCATCTCCAACTATACAGCCAAACTTGACAAATCCAGGTTGATATTTTTTACCCTCCACGATGATCTCTATAGTATCTCCAGTTATCTTAACATTGGCAGTTTTTACTCCTGCCCCTAAGAGCACATTTGAACCGATGATGCTATCACCTACGTAATTAAAATGAGCAAGTTCTGTATTATTTAATATAATGGTTCCCTTCACCTCTGATGCATGCCCAATAATACAGTTATCCCCTATAATAACATTACCCCTTATATACGCTCCATGGCGAATAAGGGTATTCTCACCAATTATAGCTGGTCCAACAACTGTCTCTTATACACATCTCCGAGCCCACGAGACTAGGCATGATCTCGTATGCCGTCTTCTGCTTGAAA
>CBFDTW010000011.1:0-22121 GCA_965613085.1 uncultured bacterium
GGCTCGGAGATGTGTATAAGAGACAGATATTAACCAGTCCACAATAACCTATAAATTCTTCATTATTGCCTTTATCAAAAATTACTATTGAGAAAACGACTTGATTAATAGCTGTAGAAACTTCTTGAAACCATTTCTCTTGATTATGGTCAGTTAGTGGTTTCCATTGTCTTAAAATATCCATTTGAGCATTTCGCCACTCTTTGAGTTTTTCAAGGTGTTCTCTTTTTAATGAAAAGAAACATCGTCCGTTAAATTCAAATATTGGATATCGCCCCTGTTTCATCACTATTACCTCAATAAATATTCTCCCAGAAAATCTCTTGCTCTTTTTAAGTCTTGCAGGTCTAATATCTTAACCGCCTCTTTAAGTTCCTCGCTTAATGTGCCAAATATCCTCTTTTGAACAACCTTTTTGTTTATCAATTTTAACCATGGTTTTTTTCTAAAAAGATTCACTATATCGTAAGCATTAAAGTATTCATTTTTGGGGTACAAATAATCAAACACTGCACAAAGCAAGACATAATCCTCTTCTGTATCAAGAGTTACTCTTATATCTGGTGCATAAAGCTCCTCTGGTGCTTTTACCTGGTTGATTTTGAAAATGTAGGGATTTTTATAAATATAAGGTGTGACATGTTCTCTTTCATAGTCTTTTTTTGCATTTCTCCAGGCTTTCTCCAGTGCCTCAAAACTGACAACCTCCACACCAAGTCCATGTGGATAGGTTCTAACTAAGGAGTTTGATGTATACTCAGGCATCATTCTTATGTGCTCATCTATCACCAGATCAACAATTTCCGCATCTATACAGGGACAATCACTTGTGATTCTAACAACTATATCAATATTATTTTCTTTTGCTGTTAAGTAATATCTTGACAGGACATCTTCCTTGCTACCTCTGAACCACTTCACATCTCGTTTTTCGGCCACTTCTACAATTTTGTCATCTTCCTTTTCTGTTGTTGTTGCAATGACTATCTCATCTAATTGCTGTGACCTCTTTAATCTCTTTATAACCTGCTCCAAAACAGTTATACCGCTTCCATAAGGAAGCTCTTTTAAAACCTTTTTTGGCAATCTGGTTGAAGATGTCCTTGCCTGAATTACTGCTGCTATTTTCATTTAAACCTCCTTAAATACCTTAAAAATAGTATTAACCACATATTCGATATCTTCTCCGCTCATAGATTGATATAAAGGAATACTTATCTCTCTTTGATAAAAATCCTCAGCATTTGGACAAATCCCTTTCCTGTAACCCAATCTTTGATAATAAGGTTGCAGATAAACAGGAATGTAATGTACCTGCACACCCAATCCTTCTTCTCTTAATTTTGCAAAAATTTCCCTTTTTTTATCTTTGTACATATCTTTTAATTTGACAGGATAAAGATGCCAAGAAGATTTGGCATAGCTTTTTTCCTCTGGCAGCTCAAAAAAGTCATTATCTCTAAAAGCGTCCCCATAAATTTTTGCAATTTCTCTTCTCCTTTGAATAAATTTATTTAATTTCTTTAATTGAGATGCTCCCAGAGCACATTGAATATCGGTTAATCTATAGTTATAGCCCAAAAGATGCATTTCATAGTACCAGTCTCCAGGAGGAAGCTTTTTAAACTCAACCTGGTCTTTTGTCACTCCATGCTCTCTAAACATTATAAGTTTTTTATAATACTCCTTGTTATTGGTTAAGACCGCTCCTCCTTCACCTGTTGTTATTGATTTTACAGGATGAAAACTAAAAACAGTCATATCTGAATATTTGCAACTACCTATTTTTTCACCCTTATACTCCGCCCCCAATGCGTGGCAGGCATCTTCTATTACCAATAAATTATACTTTTTAGCAACTTTTGAGATTTTTTCTAAATCTGCCGGATGTCCACCGTAGTGCACCGGAGCAATCACCTTTGTTTTCTCCGTAACCTTCTTCTCTATCAGGCCCGGATTGATATTCCCTGTATCTTTTTCCACATCTACAAAAACAGGATGGGCATACAGGAATAAAGCAGCATTTGTAGTGGATAAAAAAGTGATGGGTGAGGTAATTATCTCACAGCCTTCTTTAATTCCCCCGGCAAAATAAGCACCATGCAGGGCTGCTGTTCCTGAAGAAAAGACTACAGCGTAGTTTGCACCACAATAATTAGCAAGTTTTCGCTCAAACTCCTTTACTTTTGGCCCCTGGGTCATCCACTCACTCTTCAAAACTTCTGTTACCTCTTTTATATCTTCCTCATCTATCCACTGGTGCCCATAAGGTAAAAAAACTATTCTTTTTTGCATTTTTTTTGTCCATCAATAACCAGGATGTACTTTCTTCAATAGAGTTTCAACTGTTTTTTATCCATTCTCGAGTTTTATCTATCCCCTCTATCAGGGAGGTTTTAGGTTCCCAATTTAAGAGCTTTTTTGCTTTACCGTAATCACAAACAAGTTTTGGAATCTCGCTTTGAGGATGAATATGGGGAATATGTTTGTGATGATTACTGTTAGTTATTAACAAAGCTAAATCATCTATGGAAATATCCTTTCCTGTACCTATATTCAGGATCTCTCCAGATATTCCATCAATTAAGGTTGCTTTTACTATAGCCTCGGCACAATCTTCCACATAGAGAAAATCACGAGTTTGTTTTCCGTCACCGTAAATATAAAGAGTTTTTCCCTGTAGACTCCGGGTTATAAATATAGGAATTACTCCACCTTCTGTATCTGTCCTCTGGAAAGGACCATAGGTATTAAAAGGACGGAGGATCACTACAGGCAATCTGTATGCATGATAATAAGAAAGAGTGAGTTTCTCGGCAGCTATTTTGGTAGCTGCATAAGGGGAAAGGGGAGAAAGAGGATGGCTCTCATTAATTGGTTTACCACCCTTGGCTTCTTTATAAACCATACAGGTGCTAACTAAAATAAATCGAGTGTTTTTCTTTTTTGCCTCCTCCAGGAGGTTAAAGGTTCCTCTCAGGTTTACCTTAAAACTTTTCTCAGGATTCTCAATACTATCCTGAACATTAACACAGGCTGCTAAGTGAAGACATACCTCAAAGTTTAAATCAAAAAGTCCCACAAGCAGGTTTGTATCAAGAATATCTCCTCTTATAAATTTAAACCGGGGATGCTCTATAAATTCGACAATATTTTCTACTTTTCCACTTGAGAGGTTATCCAATGCACAAACATCACATCCTTCATCAAGTAGATGCTTTACCACCCATCTTCCTATGAATCCTGCTCCTCCTGTAACCAGAACTTTCATTATATCAGACTCTCCTTCTGTAAAAATTTTTTAATCCCGGCTTTACCTAAAAATTCCCCTTTTTCCGAAGTGTAGTGATTATTTCCCTTAGAGATGTAAGCACCAGGATAAGAAAATCTGCTGTTGCTAAGCTGTTTTGGTGGCAGAATTATATACATATCATCTCTTTCCAGAGATCTTCTCTCCTCATCTCTGGTCATTAACTCTTCATATAGTTTTTCTCCTGGTTTAACTCCGATTTCCTTAATACCATTTTTATACCCCAGAACATCTTCTATTGCTCCTACAAGGTCTATAATTTTAACGGCGGGCATCTTGGGAACGAAAACTTCCCCTCCTCTTGCTAAAAAACTTGCTTTAAAGATAAAATCTACCGCTTGCCTGAGAGACATTATAAACCTTGTCATTTTTTTGCTGGTAAGGGTAATTTGTTTTCCATTTAAAAGCTGGTTCTTGAAAAGGGGAATAACCGAGCCTCTTGAACCAAGAACATTACCCAATCTGACACTGGCAAATACTGTTCTTCGCCTGCCCTTGTAGTAATTTGCCGCAGTGAAAAGCTTTTCAGCCATAAGTTTTGTAGCTCCCATGGTACTTGTGGGATTTACCGCCTTATCAGTTGAGGTAAAAATGACCTTTTCTGCATTTACCTTTAAAGCCGCATTTATCACATTCTGGGAACCGTATACATTGGTATTAATTGCCTCAAAGGGATTATATTCACAGGAGGCAACATGTTTCAGGGCAGCAAGATGGAAAACAATATCAACTTCCTCCATAGCCATCTCCAGTCTTTCTGCATCTCTTACATCCCCTATAAAAAATCTCAAATTATCCACATCTTTAAACTCCTCGGACATATCAAACTGCTTTGTTTCATCTCTGCTGTAGATGCGGATTACTGAAGGGTTCAAAAAAAGTAATCTTCTTGTAACTTCCCTTCCCACTGTTCCCGTTCCACCGGTAATAAGTATCTTTTTCCCCTGGAAATAATTTCCCTCTTTTAAGGAATTTTCTTCCTCTCTGGAGTTAACCTCACCACTACCAAGGACTTTTCTTGCTCCTTTTATGGTATATCCTCTATCCTTTACAAGCTCCCTGATTTTTAAAAGTACCTTTAAATCCTCTTCTCCGTATCTTCTGTGCCCGCCTTTGCTTCTGCAGGGTTTAAGAAAATCACCGAACTCTTTTTCCCAGTACCTCAGAGTATGTGGTTTCACATCTATTCTCTGACAAAGCTCTTTTATACTAAGAAATCCATTATCCATTGCCTTCTCCGCTTAATTTTGCTCACTCACTTATAATTTATCGGCAAAGTGGATAAAATACTTTAACTTTAAAATGCAAAATTTATACCAGATTGTTCTTTATTTAAATCAACACGGATTGCTTGATAAATGTTAAAACTTGTGGTATAATACTTTCTGGAATTCATCTCAATCCTGGGTAACAGCTTACACTCAGGGAAAGTTAACAAAGCTATAGTAAAGCTGCAGGTGGCCAGGATAAACCCAGGGGGAGTTCAAAATGTCTGATGAGAAGCGCTTTGAAATCCTTTTAGAAGATATCAGCAGAAAAATGGACCTTCTTGTAGAAGGACATCAAAGCTTAAACCAAAAAATAGATAGAATAGCAACCGAGCTCAGAGAAGAGATGTTTCAGATGAGGGGAGAACTTCGGGCTGAGATAATTGGGGTTAGAGATGGGCTCAGGAAAGAGATGGGTGAGATGAGAGATGAATTGAGAGAGGAAATGAGGCAGATGGAAGATGGGCTCAGGAAAGAGATGGGTGAGATGAGAGGGGAGCTTGGACAAAAAATAGATAAAATTTCAGACAGGCTTCTTAACTACGAAAAGAGAATAACCGCTTTAGAAAAATAAGGACAAATTTTTAATCTTAACCAATTAAAATCAGATTATTTAAAGCAGTTTGAAAATCACAGATTAGCTTTTCACTTGCCTGTTTTACTCCATCGTAAAATATTCCTACCTTTTCTATCTGATTGATAAGTCTTTTTCTTCTGGAAAATTTATCCAGTCTTAGATTTGTCTTTCTCTGGGCAAGGTAAAGGTAGGAATACATCTCCTGTTCAAGAAAGGAGCGAAGATAAGGTCTAACTTTTACGATTTCATCCTTCAGCTGATTGGACTCTTCTGCCAGGGCTTCTATTTTCTGACGATTTGAATTTCGTTTAATCTCCCTGTACAGCTTTTTTATTACTTTTTGTCCCTGTCCGGCATAAAAATTTATCTTTTTTAGCTCTGTTATAACTTTACCCACCTCATCTTTTAACTTTCCTAAATCTACATTTTCTTTAGCTTTTGCTGCTTCTTCCAGGATTTTCCTCACTCCAAGCTCTTCCCTGCAATACCTATCAATTACCTCTCTCAAACTCATAAGCTCGGTCCCGCTTATTCTGACTCCTCCTTCTGTAGCATCTATGCACTTTGCTTCTGTTAGGCTGATCAATCTTTCAAAATAAACCAGATAGGAATACATATCAGGACTTGTTGGAACATCCCTCCCGTAGATATCCTTAACCATTATTAAATCCCGGCCTTTCCATCTTCCATCTTTATCCTTTGATAGAAGGTACTTTTTCCCTGTCTTTTTATCTATACCAATAGCTACTTTTTTTCGATGAACTGCTCCTTCTGCATGAGTAACTCCTCCGGGATAACAAAGGTCCTGCCCTACAAGAACAATAGGGTCTGCCCCCGAAGCCTTTGCAAGAGAAAAGGCAGCATGAGCCACACTTGCTCCTTTTTCCAGAAAACCCTTATCTTCCATAAAACCATTCAACCACTGACAGAGAGGTTTGTGAATGTTAATGATGAATTTTTTTCCTTTGAAGTCAGATAAAACATCCGGATAAACCTCAGGATCTGCAGCAAGAAAAAGATTCTCTGTCTTTTCCATTACCCCCTCAAAAAGGCTCCTTGTCCCTTTTCCATAATCTATACTAACCACTATATCAGGCTCTATTCCATGCTCAAGCATTGTCCTTAAAGCAGCATCAACACAGATAATCAAAGCCTTATTCTTTGCCTCTCGTAAAAGATGGACATTTTTGTTTAAAGAAGGTCCGGCAGCCACGCAGATAGCAGGTCTTTTTTTAAATTTGCCAAAAAGATTTTTTATTCCCGGATTATTTATTATGTGGGGAATGTTGGTAAGTATATTTTTTTGAAAGGTCTCTCCCCTTCCTATGTTTGTAACCAGGTTTGTTCTGGACCAGAAAATAGCATCATTAATTGACTTTTTTATCTTGAAAGCTTCCTTCCCGAGAAGATAAAAATAAGGATTGTGGCATATTATAGAGGTTTTTCCGGTTAAAAAAACCTCTGCCAAGGGAAGTATCTCTCCCTTTATTCTGACAGGGTCATCTTCTAAAATTAACTTTATTTTTGAAGATGAAAGCACAGAAGAAAGGTCCAGAAGATTAATAGCAAGTTTAAAAAGGGAAACCTGTGGCTCTATTACTGCTATTAACCTGAGCCAGGGACAGGTTTTAAGAATTTCCTTCACATGATAGCCCAGGCCAAATCCCAGAATTATAAGAAAAAGGGTATCCTCAAAATTATACCCTTCTATGAAATTTTTTGCCTCCTTAAAAGGATCATAGGCACTGTGGAGGAGAATTGTCTGGCCTGTGTTTTTCTTTACCCTTAAAGTGGGAACACCAACTTTTGTTTCCAGAATCTCTACATTTTGAGGAAACTTTATTTTCTCTAATTTCTCAACAAGGCAAACCTTGCCCTTTTTTTTCAGCAGAGATAAATTTTTAAGATAAAATCCATTTCTATTTTCTTTTAAAAAATTTCTGTCCATATCAATTCATCTGATGTTTTAATATATTGATGATTTTTTCCACCAGTTTTTTTTCTTCCCTTATTTGAGAGGCAAGTTCATACTCCAGAATGTCTGCAAGGTTCAAAAAATCCTCGTCGTTAATGGCTCTTTTTGCCTGTTTCAGAAATTGCACAATCTCTTCCATTCTGCAAGAAGTATCCTCTTCCAGAAAAATTTTAGTATAATCCAGAGCAAAAATCCTCTCTATTTTCGCCAGAACTTCATTGACCTTCTCCCATAAACCCATATATTTTTCCAGTAAAAAGAAGGCTTTTTTGTGGTCTCCTCGCCGGATAAGAAAACTTACCTTTTCCATTTTTCTGGCTATTTCAGGAAGGTAAACCTTTATCTCTTCAAGAGACCCAAAAGCCCACTGCCAGAGGTTGGTGGTGGATAATTCCAGAATTTCAAATTCACTCACCTTCTTATCAAAAAGATTTTTCTTATCCTCCTCGGAAAGAGGTTTCCCTTCCAGTTTAACCTGAACTATGACCCTTTCATTATCCCTTATCCACTCCTCCAGCTGGCAGAGCAACTCCCCCAGTGTTTCACCTTCATCAGCTATAACCAGATCCTCGTATCCATCAATTATGATTTTCATTTGCAACCTCCATAGCCTTAGCCCAGGCTTCTCTTAATGGCTTAATGAGAGAGAGAACTTCTTCAATGATTTCCAGATTTTTTTCAAGGTTGGCCTGGATTAATCTTTCGTAAATATACTCATACAAACTGTACCAGCGGGTAGCAATCTCTCCCATTTTGAGGTTCAGAGAGCACATTAACTCCCGGATAATCCTCTGTGTTTTTAAAAGGAGCCTGTTACTTTCTTCCACATCTTTGTCCTTTATCTTCGTTTTTGCCTGATCCAGACACTTTATTACCTCATCGTAAAGAAGAAGAATTAACTTTTCTGGAGGGCTTGTCAGGATCTCCATCTCTCTGTATTTTTTCAAAAGTTCTTGATTCTTCATCCAGACACTCCATAGGGGCTATTATCTACTGGCAAGAGCATTCATGATGGTTATCTGTTGAAGAAGCCAGCTACTTTGAGCCTGCATCATACCAAGGTACTGCTCCATCCGGGTAAACTGCCTCCATAGTGCTTCTCTTCTCATCTGGAGGAGTTTTTCCTGAACCTCGATTCTTTCCTCATAATCTTCGTTTTGAGAAAGCAAGCTATCTTCTATACTGGCAATAAGACCTGTTGTGGCATCGGTAATAGAACTTAAGCAATTTTTTAACCTGCCACCTATTCCTGTGTTCTGATAAGCCTCAAATTCGATAATTCTGGACCACTCACCATCATTACTATCATTTATCTTAAGCCTTATAGCCTGGGTAGAAATTGAGGGAAGATAATGGGTTATAACTCCATCGGTGTTATCTGTAACGGTGGTATAGGTTTGCCAGTCATTATCATCATTGAGGTCTCCACCTGGGGTTAAGTACTGAAGCTCATAGTTCTTTATTCCATAAGAAGATGCAGGATAAGTTGCTGAATCAAGGGTATAAATTACCACTTTGTTTAAAATTCTCACTCTATCAAAAGTGAGAGTAAGATAGTCAGGAAACTCAGATTGAGTCCCATCCATCCACCCTCCTCCAGAAGTTCCCCAGTTATCCGAAGAGGTATCCCCATTGTTGACACTTTCAACATTATAATTGCTGGAGTAAGTTGATGAGGCACTTACACCTGTTCCAAAGGAGGATAAAGCTACATTCTGAGATGAGGAGAAAAGCTCTCTTACTCCTTCAAGATTCTCATTTAAAACCTGGGTTAGTCTGGTATCGTCAATATTGAGATGACCTGTAAGGTCAGCTGTAATCCCGATTTCAAATATGGAGGTTAAAGAAACCGAACCTTCCACAGGGTCGGTAACTGCTCGAACAAGTTCGTTGCGGATATGGGTTAAGTTTATATTCCCGAATAAAGGCCCTCCCCTCTCCTTGGTATCAGCATCATAGCTTTGCTGGGCATTTATGGCATCCATCAGGTTATTGTAAGCATCTACAAGGTTGGCAATTGACTGTTTAATCCCCTCTATATCAGCTTCCACTTTAATATATACAGTTTTATCAGGAGAGTTGCTTATAAGGTTGAGAGTTACCCCGGGAATAACCTGATCAAGTTGATTGGAGGTATCTGTAATGAGAATGCGATTTCCTGTTTCTTCTCCTAAAACTACCGCCGCATTTTGAGGAGCAACAGTAGTGGTAAGCTCAAGGACCTTCCCTGTAGAAAATTCAGGGTCAACAATCATCCTCCCCACCTCACCGCTTCTCTTACTGGTAAGGACAAGACGGTAGGGATTAATTTCCGAGCCATCATTGATTATGCTGGCATAAACTCCAGCATCAGAGCTGTTTATAGCATCCCTTATCCCCTCCAAGGTGGTATCCTCTGAACTGAGCACCACGACAGTCTCAAAACCACCATCAATGGTATTGCTGTTTGTGCTCTGGAGGATGTTAAGGTCTTTTGCTGTGGTTCCTCCTACCTCTTCCACCTTGAGGGGAGATACAGTTTGTCCTGTGTTATCGGTTAAAAGAATTCCATTTCCTTTAGAATTTATACTTGCCGTAACATTAACCCCGGTAGCAGAATTAATTGCATCCAGGACATCTCCTATTGTTTCAGCTTGAGATAAGTCTATCTCACAACTTGCTCCTGAGCGGTCGGTAATTTTAATCCTGCCAGCATCCACTCCCTCACCTCCATTAAGATCATCCAGTTTAGTGCAGCGGGCAATATACTGAGGGTTTAAATCATCACCCTCTATTGTATCAGAGGCAACGCTTTTGAGTATCCCCAGATCCGAGGCAGCAGAGCTTCCATTAAGAGAAGTAACGGAAAAATTCCCTGTTCCTCCTGATGTATCGGTTAAAAGCAAAGCATTGCCTTCTCTATCGCAGGAAGCAACAACAGCTGTGTTTCCTGTTGCACTATTTATAAGGTTAATTACCTCCTGCAGGGTCTCGGCACCGCTTATATCCACATTAAAGCTTGTTCCATCTCTTTGCGTTATTTGAAAATCATCTCCTGCAACTGATGCAACTCCACTTCCCCCGTTTAAAGTTTTTAAAAGAACTGTGTTAAGAGCGGGGATAATTCTATCTCCAATCCTGTCTCCTGCAACACCTGTTGTATAGATACCAAGATCATGTGCAGTAGTTCCCCCTCCCACCTCCTCAATAATTAAATTCTGAGTAGGGGAGGCATTAAGATCGCGAATGGTTATGCCATTGGTGTTAGAATTTATCTGAACCTCCACATTGGTGTTTGGCCCTGCTTCAATTAAATCCTTTACATCCTGGAGGGTGGTGGCAGATGATAAGTCAATCACATCCACATTACCCACCCGATCAGTTATCTGGATGGAGCCTTTATAAACACCTGTTCCATCGTTTAAAAGGTCAAGTTGTGTATTCCAGTTTATACTGTTTATATCCTCACCATGAATAACACTTGCTGCAACTCCGCCTGATCCAGTGTAGATACCAAGATCCTGCGCTACCCTTCCTCCATTTACCTCATCAACAATAAAATTGCCCCCTCCTCCTGATGTATCGGTAAGCTTTATAGCATCACCCACATTAAAGCCTGCATCATAGTCAATTTCTGCGGTTACCTTTATATCAGGATTCTCATTTATGGCATCAATTACATCCTGAATGGTTAAAGCACCACTCAAATCAATTATTGCGGATGACCCACTGCGGTCGGTTATCTTTATTGACCCCCTCTGAATCCCTGTCTGTCCATTGAGCCAGGAAAGAGGTGTTTTTTTGTCTACATATCCTCCACCCACTTCTATGGTTATGGTATCACCTGAAGAGGCTACCTGCTCCTCAGAGCTTTGAAAACCCCGGGATATAAGCTGATGGGTTTGACTTAATTGATAAACCTTTAAAGGGTAAAGCCCAACCTGGGCAGCTCCTGTAACATCTGCACTGATAACATCCTCATCACTTGATGTGGCAGTTTTTGCCTGAAAGCTTGAAGGCTGGGATAAGATGGTGGCATAATTTTGCAGGGTAAGAACTCTTGCGTTGATAGAGCCCCAGGCGGTCAATTTAGTATTGTTATCGTCTATTTTTTGCTGGAGGGAATTGATATAGGCCCTGTCCCGGGATAAAAGAGCCTCTATAACCTGATCCCAGTGGATGCTGGAGATAAGGCCTGTAACATACTGAGTGGGCTCAGCCATAACTTTAACCTATATAAAGTGAAAAGCTTTTTCTGCTCTCACAAACCTTACATCTTTTTTGTTTTATTAAAAAAGCCAGCTGGCTACTCGCCAGCTGGCTTTAACCTATCCTTACCTTAAGAGGGTGAGAACCATCTGAGGTAGAGTATTTGCCTGAGCCAGCATCGCTGTAGCAGCCTGGGTGAGGACCTGGTTCTTAGTAAACTCCATCATCTCTTTTGCCATATCAACATCACGGATTCGAGACTCGGAGGCCTGCAGGTTCTCCCTTGTAACTCCCAGGTTACGGTAGTTACTTTCAAGAACGTTTGTCTGAATAGCTCCCAGTTTTGCCCTTTCAGCAGAGACATCAGCAATAGCCTGGTCTATTATCTGAATCGCCGTTTGAGGATCGGTATCAAGATCATAGGCACCGCCGGATTTTAAGTTATTTAATCCACCTGCAGCAACACTTGCACCAAGCTGGGATGCTCTTAAGTTACCAATGGAGGCTTTATAAACCTCTCCTGCATTTGCTCCAACCTGGAAGGTGAGAGCCTCTCCATAAAGTCGCACCACATTGCTGTAAAACCCATTTGTTCCGCTCATCTCACCAATACCAACTGTTCCCCCTGAGACTCCACCATTTGCATCATTTGCTGCACTAAGTAAAGTGATACTCAATCCCTCCAGAACAGTTCCATCTTCCCCTACTAAGGTTAATCCATTTTGTCCATTAGCCTCTACTTTAGTCCATGAGGATCCGCTATTGTCAATTCTCTTGTACCAGAACACTCCTTCCACATCCTCTCCCCTTGCGTGTTGAGTTATACCACCTGTAGCGCTTCCTGACACTATTATATTTTTCTCATCGTAAAGGTCTATAAGATAATCACTTCCATAATTCTGGTGACGCAGAACAATGTTCCAAGTTCCAGTACCTCCTCCTGCAACCAGTTCAGCCTGGATGTTCACATTTTCAGCATTCAACTGCTCATTAATAGTTGTTACCACGCTAGTAACTGTCATCCCTCCACTGATATCTACGCCTACTCCATTGATGTTAAGAGTGGTTGTTCCTGTTAATTTTCCTATCGAGGATAAGGTTACTCCTCCGGTAATGTCCACCTCACCACTTCCCAGTTGAGCCCTTGTAGCCTCATTTGTAACCTGCACAGTAACATAAACAATTCCCTCAACTGATGCATTGCCTACATCAACATCCGAGACATAGTCTGTATTCTTTATCTCAGCCTGTTTACCCGCTGTTCCATCCAGAAGTTTCTTTCCTGCATAAGCTGTGGTTGTTGCAATCCTTTCAATGGACTCAATAGCAGAATCAAGCTGCTCCTGGTCAGCAGCAATAGCCTCTGCGGTCACTCCCGCTGTATTTGCAGCATGCAGTGCAAGAGACCTCATAGAATCAAGCAAGCTGTGTATCTCGGTTAAAGCTCCTTCTGCGGTCTGAACCATAGAGATTCCGTCTTGAGTATTTCTCAGTGCCTGATCCATTCCCACAATCTGAGCCCTCAGATTTTCTGAGATAACAAGACCTGCCGGGTCATCACCAGCACGGTTGATACGATAACCACTGGAGATTCTTTCCACGCTTTTGCCTAACTGGCTATTTACCAGATTAAGCTGTCTCCATGCATTTAAAGCAGTAATGTTGTGGGCAATCCTCATATTTTTTTACCTCCCTTTTCCCCGTCCCCTGACGGGTTTATTTTCTGCAGATAGTCAATCTGTAAAGTTACCCGGTATAAGATTTTTGTTTTTCTCCTCACCTCCTTTTTTCATTTTCGTGTATATTATCGGCAGGTAGGAGAAAAACTTTAACCGGGCAAGGGAGGCTCACCGGTTACTTCCAGAAATCAATCAATGTATACTGCATAATTTCTCTTCCCGCGTATAGCGCTGCTTCATAGGCAGCACCTGCATGCTGGAGTTCTATTGCAATCTTAACCATATCCGCATCTTCTATAGTTGAGAGAAGCTTGGTCAATCCCACCATCTGCTCCTTCAGACGGGATTTAAAAATCTCCACCCTTTTGCCCCTGCCTCCAAACTCTCCCTCCCAGCGATGTATCTGGGCAAGACCGCGGTCAATCCTTTCAATCTGAGAGGATATTGCCTGGGTATCATTATTGGTTAAAGCCACCTCAAGATCAGACAGAACGGCAAATATATCCTCATCTCCCTGAAAAACCTCATTTCCAGGAGCATTTACAGCAATAGTTTGTCTGTCTTCAATTTGAATCTGGATTTTTCCATCATCCCCCTGATAAGCCCCATCTTCGGTAAAAGGCTGAGTAAGTGTTCTGGTTCCAGAGAAAAGATACCTGCCACCAAAGGAAGTGTTGGCAAGATTCAGAAACTGTGTCCTCAGGTTCCTTACCTCCTGAGCAGAAGCTGCACGGGACTGGGAGGTAGCAGTAGCATTGGATTCTCTAAGAGCTATAACCCGCGCTGAGTTTAAAATTTCTGATACCTGGGTGAGAGTCTGGCAGGTAAGGTCAATCCAGGTGGTGGCAGTTTCTGTATTTTTTAAATACTGATCAATCTCCTCAAGCTCTTTCTCAAAATTAAACATCGATGAGATACGCAAAGGGTCATCTGAGGGTTTGTTGACTTTTTTCCCCGTAGAAAGTATGGTTTGAAGCTCTCCCAGACGAGCTTTACTTTCATTTATGCTGTTTATTACCTTACCTGCAAGCATAGCATCGGTGATACGCATTTTTCCCCCTCGTTTATCTTATCATTATAAACCTATCATTGCCTTACCAAGAATATCCAGCATATTATTTATAATCTGCAGGAAATAAACCGCAGCCCGATAGGCCTGCTGAAAGAGAATAATATTGGTTGTCTCCTCATCAAGAGAAACTCCACATATGCTCTGGCGGCGATTTTCAAGCTGTTCAAGCAGAGTTTCCTGGTTCTCCTTTAATCCTGAAATTTGCCTGGTTTCCACTCCCAGGTCAGCAATAATTTTGCTGTAATAATCGGAAAAGGTGGAACTTCCTCCCTCCAGAACGGGTTTGTCTTTAAGCTGGAATATCAAGAGGGCATTACTGTTATCTCCGGGAGCTCCATTTCCTGAGGCAGCGATTTTGCTTAAGTCCTGTTTTATAGCATCATCAAGGTCAATATCCTCTGCTCCGGTTCCCTGAAAGAACTCAGCCAGGATACCCAGTTTATTCAGCATAATTCCATCAGGGTCGGCGCTAATTTTGACCGTTTGAGGATTCAGAGAATAAGGTTGAAGGACTAATCTGTCTCCTTCCTTGCTTGCCTCAACTCCGGTATTATTTGCTTCAGCGTTTATTCTGTTGACAATAGCATCAAGGTCATCTCCTGCGAATACCTGAATATTAACTCCGTTAATCTCAAAACTGCCGTCACTGTCTAAGGTGCCGGTAAAATCTTTCCACCCCACAATTTTATTCGTTCCATCAAGCCCTATTCCCTGTCTATGAAGAGCATTTACCTGATCTATTAATGCAGCAGCAAGCTCATTCAGCTGGGCAAGAAATCCGGGAATAACCACATCCCTCATCTCCAGAAGTCCTTTCAGTCTACCACTTGTAATTATTACCCTTTCCCCACTGTCTTTCCACTTAATCTCCAGGAAACCATCCTCTCCTGCCTCAGTCATAAAGGGTGAAACAGTTGCTTTACTCACCAGAAGTTGTCCATAAACACTGAGTCTTAAGGTATTATCCTGCATTTCCTGGTATTTAAAATTGATAAGCTGTGATAACTCATCCAGAAGCAGGTCACGCTTATCTCTTAAATCATTAGCCTGAGAGCTTTTCCCCAGCTCTATTTTCTCTATTTGTTGATTAAGGTCGGCTATCTGCTGGATGATACTGTTCAGGTGTTCAACTTCTGTTTTTATCTCTTCATCAATTTTAATCTGGAGGTCTTTAAGGTTTTGATAAAGGCTTCTAAAAGCCTCACATAAAGCCTCACCCTGTTCTCTCACATTAGCCCTTGCTGCTCCACTTTCAGGATTGTTGGCAAGGTCTGACCAGCTATTCCAGAAATCACCCAGTATCTTTCCAATACTGCTATCTGAAGGTTCATTGAAAAGAATTTCCATCCCCTGGAGAACCTCCAGCTTGGCTTTCCAGCGATTTAAGGTAGGATTTTCCTCCCGGATATAAAAGTCAACAACCTCATCTCTCAATCTCTGGATACTTTCTACCTTCACCCCTGTTCCCATAAAGCCCTGAGGAAGAGTTGTAGCAAGAACTGCCCTCTGGCGGGAAAATCCAGGAGTATTTACATTGGCAATATTGTGCCCTATAACGTGAAGGGCCTGGCGCTGGGTCCTCACCGCTCTTATTCCAATTTCCAGAGACCTTAATGCTTCCATTGCACTCTTCCTTAAATTAGGTCAGGTTATCCGATTTAACAGTTTTCGGGTCTGCTCCTCCACCCGTGCTTTGCCCTGTGAGGTGTAGGTAGAAGCAGTCTTTGTTCCGGTTAATCTGCGAAAGTACTCATCAATTAACTTTACAGAATACTCAAGAAGGGAGATATTTCTCCGGTTAACCTGGTTGATGTCGCTGATCTTTGAGATTATCTTTTTTCGCAAGTCCTCAAGCTGACAGGAGGGATGCACCTTCTCCAGTCTCTTTACAAGTTCTGAAAAAGTGGTCTTTTCAGAAAGGGAAAGTTTCTCTTTAAGGATTTTAACAAGGGTAACCCTTAATCTTTCCCATACTCTCATCTGTGTAAATATCTTTTCTTCTTCTCGAACAGTTTCTTCCAGCTTCTTTAAATCGCCCTCCACTATAGCTTTTTCTTCCTGTTGGCAGAGTTTGTCCAGGTTTTCATAAAGACTGAGCTGTTTTTTTAAAACCTTTGTAAGTTCATTTACTTCCCGCATTTTCTCCTCCTGGATCTTGTTTAGCCTTATTTTTTAACTGCTGGTAGAGCAGTTTGGCAAGGCCAATTCCTCCCGCCTCAGCCAGCTTTTCTGCAAGAAGAGAGTAAAACTCTTCCTCGTAAATACGACTGGCAAACTCTTCTTTAAACAGGCCAGATTCGGGTATTGTTTTTTTCATCTGGAGAAAAAGGTAGTTTAAAAAAATTGCCTCAAATTGAGAACATACCTTCCTCAACCTTTCCTCATATAAGCCCCCACCCATACCTTCCTGCAGTAAATTTACACTCTGAAGCATTTTTTATCTTCCTCTTACATAATTATAAGTTCTGCCTGCAAAGCTCCTGCTTCCTTTAATGCCTGAAAGATGGCAATTATGTCCCGGGGAGTTACTCCCAGAGCATTAAGAGATCTAACAAGCTCCTCTACCGTTGTACCTTCTAAAAGAACAACCCTTCCCCTCTCCTCTTCGGCTTTTATCTCTGTTTTTTCCTCTACCACTGTTTCTCCTTCAGAGAGAGGAGGAGGTTGGGAGATAACAGGAGTTCTCTCAATAGTTACAAATAAATTACCGTGAGCTACAGCTACTGGAGAGATTCTCACCTTGCTGCCCATAACTATAGTTCCCGTTCTCTCGTTAATCACAACTCTGGCAGAGGTTTCGGGAATAACTGGAAGATTCTGGATTTGAGAGATAAACTCCACAAGTTTTTCACCCTGCAAGCTTTGAGGAATTTTAACTTTAACTACACTTGCATCCTTAGCAGTGGCAAGATTCTCTGAGAAATGCTTATTTATCGCTTCACTGATCCTGCTGGCGGTGGTAAAGTCAGGCTGAGAGAGCAAAAGTCCAATCTCTTCCCTGGGAATCTCAGCCAGAGGTGATTTTTTTACAATCCCTCCACCGGGAATTTTCCCCACAGTGGGATGATTTTTCCTAAAAGCTGCCCCTCCCGTCTCCACATTAAATCCACCTATTGAAACAGGTCCCTGGGCAAGAACATACACATTCCCGTCTATTCCCTGAAGAGGTGTAAGCAGTAGAGTCCCTCCCTCCAGACTGGTGGCATTACCTAAGGAAGAAACCATCACATCTACGCGAGTTCCCGGTTTGCTGAAAGCAGACACCTTAGAGGTCACCATCACTGCGGCGCAGTTTTTAACCCTGATTTTTTCAGGGTCTATAACAATTCCCATATTCTGGAGCATATTGCTTATTGACTGGAGAGTAAAAGTGGCACCCGTTTTATCACCAGTTCCATTCAGACCCACAACCAGTCCATAGCCAAACAGCTGAACTTCCTCTAAGTTCTGGAGTCGTGTAATGTCCTTTATCCTTACCTCCACTTCATTTGAAAAACTGACGGTGGAGGAAAAAATCAACGCCAGAGAAAGAAGGATAAGAACTATCTTTTTCATTTTTTCCTCTCTAAAATATCCCCAGCCAGTTAAATAATCTGGAAATAAGACCTGGCCTTCTTCCCTCATTGACAGGACCTTTCCCTTCGTATCTTATTGTGGCCTGGGCTATCTTTACAGAAGATATAGTGTTATTCTCTCCTATGTCCTGAGGACGAACTATTCCTTCCAGATAAATAACCTGCTCCTCCTGATTAATTCTAACTCTTTTCCCCCCTTTTACTCTAAGGTTGCCATTGGATAAAACCTCCACTACCTCAACAGTAACCTTAGCTACAAGAGTTCCTTTGCGCTGGGTTGAACCTGACCCTTCGTAATCGGTGGAATAGTTCCACCCCCCGGATAAATCAGAGGAAGGAAGGCTTACTTTGCCTTTTGTTTCTGTAGATTTCCCGAAATCTGTTTTAGCAGTCTGGGAAGCCGTGGAGAACTCAGAAATAATAACAGTAAGAGTATCCCCTACCTTGGATGCACGAGGGGTGGTAAAAAGGGATACGATTTTTTCTGCTTGCAGGGGTTGACAGATAAATAGCGAGAGGATAAAGATAAATAAAATTCTCATCCACAAAGCAATAGTTAAACGAGCTTTCATCTCAGCCCTCCCTATCAATCTTTACAGGATTTACCTTCACAGTAAAAGGAGCCACAATTTCACCTTTCACTTTTTTAAAGGAAGAGATATTGAGGACCTGGACCATTTCCCCTTTTTTTCCTGATTCAAGAGCTCTTCCCCGCATAACAACTCTCAAATTTGCCTCTTCCACCACCAGATTAACCATATCACCCTTTTTTACAAGGTAATTTTCCTCACCTTCAGAAAAGTTTAGTTTATCCTCAAGAGGAGACAGAAAAGATTCTCTTGTAACAACAATTTTTTCTCTTCCCTCTACCACAACATCTCCTGGAGAAAGTCCACTCTGATAAAGACGTACCAGAATATAGTCTTTACTCAGGATACGCTTTCTATTGCAAAAGGGGAAAGAGCCCACCTTTATCCTCATAAGTTTTTGTTTTAAAGGCTTATCTGCTTTGATATCCTGAACAATCTCCTCAAGGTAAATGGAATCGCCTCTAATCCGGGCCTCAGCTTTTAGAAATACCACCACCTTCTCCTTGCTTAATGAAGATGCAAAGCTACAGGTTGCTAAGCTAAGAAAGATAAGTCCGCCCACCAGTAAAAGTAGATGTATTACCTTCAAGGCTACCTCTATCTGCGCAGGTTATTGGCTATCCTGAGCATCTCATCGGTAGTCTGGATAGCCTTGGAGTTAATCTCATAGGCTCTTTGAGCTATTATCATGTTTGCCATCTCCTCCACTACCTGAACGTTAGACATCTCCAAAAATCCCTGGGAGACAATTCCAAATCCCTCAAGTCCGGGTGTCCCTGTAATCGCCTCACCTGAGGCATCCGTAGGTTTATAGAGATTATACCCCATACTTTGCAACCCGGCAGGGTTTATAAACTTGGCCAGAGTAATCTGTCCCACCTCCTGAGGGGTGGTATCTCCTGGAAGGAGAATAGATACTGTCCCATCGTGGGAAATGGAAATATTGGTGGCCTCAGGAGGAATAATTATTTCTGGTTCAAGGGGAAGACCATTGGCAGTTACCATTCTGCCATCTTTGTCCAGTTTAAAGGCACCATCCCGGGTATAAGCTACACTTCCGTCTGGCTGAAGCACCTGGAAAAATCCATCTCCTTCAATAACAAGGTCAAGTGGATTTTGCGTCTCGGTTATCTCTCCCTGGGTAAATAGCTTTCCAATACCTACAGGCTGAACTCCATGACCGATCTGGATACCTACGGGAAGCTGCCCTCCACCAGGAGCTTTTCCTCCGGCAATATTTATGGTCTGGTAAAGCAGGTCCTGGAACTCAACCCGGCTTTTCTTGAATCCCGTGGTGTTTACGTTAGCTAAGTTATTAGCTATGGTGTCGATAAATAGCTGCTGTGCTTTCATGCCCGCTGCTGCTGTCCATAAGGCTCTTAACATCTCTTTCCTCCTTAACTTTTATTGTAGTTCGCTGCAAATTTTTCCCAGGGTAGCATCCTGGAGCTGAATTGCTTTCTGAGCAGCCTCATAGAGACGAAAATTAGCTATAAGGTCTACCATCTCCTGAACAATGTCCACATTGGACAGTTCAAGATATCCCTGTTTAATCAAGTAATTACCCTTTACACCTCTCATAGAAGTTTTTGCTCCCAGCTTAAAAAGATTCTCTCCCACCTTGTAAAGAGAAAAAGGAGTAGCAGGGAAAACTTCTACCCTTATCCTATCAATTACCTTTTCCCCCACTATCACTTCTCCCTCAGGACTGACCTTAAATTGTGAAGTTTCCCTCAAAGAGGGAATGGTTAAAGGTCCCCTGGTACCGAGAAGAAAATAACCCTGGGGAGTAGTTAATCTGCCTTTATTATCCAGGGTGAAACTGCCTGCCCGGGTATAGGCAATCCCCTGAGGGGTAAGAAGGGCAAAAAAACCTTCTCCTCTAATGGCAAGATCCAGTCTCCTCCCTGTGGATTCGATTTCTCCCTGGCTGAAATCAACAAAAGTGCCCTCCACTTCCGAAATACTCTCTCTTCTCTCCAGCTTTTTCTGCAGAATTGTAGAAAAACTCCTGTAAACAGGGATGTCTTTTTTAAACCCGGGTGTGGCTACATTTGCTATATTATTAATGATTATCTGTTGTGCCTGAATCACGCTCACCATCCCTGAAGCTGCACTGAACAGTCCTTCAAGCATGGCTTCCTCCGGGAAGAAAATTTTGTTTTCAACCTGAAATGGTGCAAAATTTATGCCGTCGGTTTCTTGCAGCTAAAATTTTCACTTTTTATTTAAAAGGAAGGTAAAAAGATGTTTTCTGCAGGCAGGCTTCAGGAAAAATTTTCAGGGTGGGGATAGGAAAATTTGGATCAGAGAATCTCCTCTATTATTTTTCTCAAAGTTTCCTCCAGCACTTGTTTAGAATCATATTCTCTGCTGGCTAATTTTTTCTCCACCTCCCTTATCTTATCCTTCCTGATATCGGGCATCCTCTTAATTATTTCTACGTATTCGGAGATTTTTTTTGCCTCGGTGGAAAGGTCTACCTCATCTTTTAGCCCTTCTCTGGACAATTTTGAAAGATGCTTTTTAATTTTGTCCCTGGTTATCTCTTTAATTTCAGGATGGGCAGAAGATGGCATCTCCCCTACTTTTTTCGGCTCCATTCTTATCTCCCTTTATTTTTTTATCTCTTCAATTTTTTTCTTCAAATCGTCCTTGGAAAAAGGTTTGGTGATATAACTTACGGCTCCTGCCTCAAGTGCTGCCATAACCTCTTCCTGAGTATTTACGGTTGTTAGCATAACAACCGGGATTTCTTTACCTTTCTCCTTCAGGGCATGCAAGAATTGCAAGCCATTCATCTCAGGCATGTTCCAGTCACAAAAAACAAGGTCTATCTCCTCCTCATCCAGTTTCTTTAATCCCTCTGCTCCATTAGCTGCCTCCACTATTTTACTGAAACCAAGCTGAGTTAAATGATGACGGGTAATTTTACGCATAGTTGCAGAATCATCCACAACCATAATGGTAATTTCACTACTCATCAAGTAGTAGCCTCCTCCGACCCTTTCAGAATTTCTCTTACACTTTTTCTGAGTTCATCAAGCTGAAAGGGCTTGCTCAAATATTTTTTTACTCCCAGATTCTGAATTTTTTGCTTCCCCTCTTTTTCACTTACACTGCTTATTACTATTACGGGAATATTCTGACCAGATTCTTTTAAAGTTTGAAGAAGCTCCACCCCATCCATCTGAGGCAAATTTAGCTCGGTAATAATGAGGTCCGGACTTTTAAATTCTACTGCCTCAAGGGCCTCAATTCCGTTGGAAGCAGTTATTACATTCCAGTTTCCGGAACTTAACGTCCCCTCATAGAACTTTTGCACTCTTGGTTCACTATCCACACAGAGAATTAACTTTCTTCTCTTAAACTCCTGATACCGGCCTTCAAGTACATCTTCAACTATTTTTCTGAACTCCTTTCTCTTCAGCGGTTTACCCAGAAAGCTGACCACCCCCAGCATTTCTGCCTCTTTTCTTATCTCTTCGCGAGGGTAAGCAGTAACCATTACCACAGGGAGTTCCTTTAACTGAACCACGGATTCCATATCTTTGGTTAGCTTTCTGATTTTTCTTAAAACTTCCAGACCATTTACATCTGGAAGCTCTACATCGAGAATTAAAAGGTCCACATCTTTTCTCATCACCGTGTCAATAGCCTGTTTTCCTCTTTCTACGAATATTAGCTCATAATCTTTAGAAGTCAAGGTTTGTTTGATAAATAGTTGAAATAGTTTAACATCATCAGCAACCAGTATGGTTTTTTTCTCTTTCTTATTCATGAAAAGTAAATTATTTGCAAAAGATTTGGCTTATCTTTATTATCGGCAAATATTAACCCCATCTTTAATCGATGCAAAGGTAAAAAAACGAGAGGGTTTAAAAAAT
>CBFDTW010000012.1:0-21904 GCA_965613085.1 uncultured bacterium
GCCAATAGACGATTTTTCCATCAAAATCAAAAATTTCTCTTTTTCTCCCTTTGCCATAAAAACAAAACCATCCTTTAAAGCCCTTATAGATTTGGGATAAGGTGTAAAACTATCGGCATATTTTTTATTAAAACTTTGAAGTGCTTTTTCTTTCTGCATAATCTCTTTTTCTCCTTCTGATGAGGATGCCTCAACTTTTTAAGGGACAATAACTACCTTCATACTTTCCAGTTCCATAGATTTAAGCATCGCATCTTTAGCTTTCTCTATTTTATACCGATGGGTAACAATCCTCTTGAAGGGGATTGTATCAAGGTATCTTCTTATTAACTCCAAGGTGGGACCATAACCTGTATAGGGATGATTGGTCATTCCTATAAGGCGAATACTTTTGGCTAACATATGTCTGTGGGGACTTAAAGAAACCTCTTTTCCCTCCACATAATTACCTACCTCAAAATACATCCCCCCTTTTCGGAGCATCTCTATACCTTCTCTAACAACCTCAGGAACCCCTGCACATTCCACGACTATATCAGCACCTCGACCCTTTGTAAGATTTTTTACTTTTTCTATTCTCTCCTCTTCTGTGGTTTTCTCCACATTAAGAACCACATCTGCACCGAAATCTTTTGCCATTTTTAACCGATACTCGGATCTGTCTATGGCTATTATCTGTCCTGCTCCCATTATTCTAGCCTTAATTATATGGCACAGTCCTAAAGGTCCAACACCTTGAATTAGTATTGTATCTCCTGTACCAAAACCTTCTCCTCCCAAGGAATAAAATTCCTTAGCTTTATCAAGATGATAGGTAACTACCAGTGGCTCGGTAAGTACAGCTACTTCAGGAGGAATCTCTGGAGGAACCTTAAAAACAAAAGTGTTGGAAGTAATGTACATATATTCTGCCCATCCTCCAAAAAGATGTGGAGGATCACTACAGCTTATGGTAACTCCATAAGATTTAATATTCTCGCACCAGGGATAAGCAGCAATGTGTCTACAATACCAGCACCTGCCACATATTATATCTGGACAAATAACTACTCTGTCTCCTTCTCTAAGTTCTTGCCCATAAAATTCTAAATTTTTCTTGGCAACTTTTCCTATCTCTGCAACAACTCCTACATTCTCATGACCAGGGATTACAGGCAAAGGAACATCTTCTTCAGCTGCAGTTCCTGCATACTGCCTGAGTTCACCCTTATAGGTGTGTTTATCTGTCCCGCAAATACCTGACATTTCTATCTTCACTAACATATCAGATTCTTTTATAGATGGATAGGGAAATTCCTGTATTTCAATCTCACCAGGTCTGGTTATAACAGCTGCTTTTACTTTTTTCATAACATACTCCCTTTCCTCTAACTATTTAAAAGCTCTCTTGACCAAAAGTGTTCGTATCAAAGGAAAGAAAAAATCTTCTTTTTAGAAAGGAGCAAAAAGTAGAGAGTTGCTCTGCACAAAAAATGCGAGAGAATCAGGAAGTTTTCTTTATTGCCTCCATACGTCCAGTTCTTATTATGTTTATCAAACCTTCCTCAGTTATATCCTCTTTGCGAACTTCTCCAACTTTAATTCCTTTGTCTAAAATTACAAACCTATCAGCAGTTCTATAAATATGAAATATATTGTGGGTAATATATACAACAGCAATCTGACTCTCTTTAAGTCTCTCTACTACAGCCAGGACTTTTCCTACTTCTTTAACTGACAACGCTCTCATAGGCTCGTCCAGTATTACTACCCGCGCCTTAAAAAATAAAACTCTTCCTATTTTTATTGCCTGTCTTTCTCCTCCTGATAAGAACGCTACTTTCTCGTCTATATTTCTGATAGATGCTATGCCTACCTTATCTAAAGCTCTCTTAACCTCCTGTTTCATTTTTCTCTTATCAAGAACCTTTAGAGGCCCTATTTTTTTCAATATTTCCTTTCCAAGGAAAAAGTTCCGCGTAATATCCATCAGAGGTACAAGTCCTGTATCCTGATAAACAATTCCCACTCCTCTTGCTCGAGCCTCATTAGGGGAAGAAAATCGCACTTTTTCTCCATCAAGATAAATCTCACCTCTATCAGGAGAATAAACACCAGCTAAAATTTTGGCTAAAGTGGTCTTCCCAGCCCCATTATCTCCAACTAACCCAACTATCTCCCCTGGGTAAACCTCGAGATCCACACCTTTCAAAGCCTGAACCTCACCAAATTTTTTATGTATGTTTACCATCCTTACTATTGGTTCCTTCATTTTTCACCTTTCTCTCTATTAAATTTTAATCATTCTTTCTCTAAGGATAACCGCTATAATAACCAGCAAGCCTATAAATGCTTGATACCAGTAAGCAGGTGCACCAGCCAGTACAAGACCAATCCTTACAGTAGACATCAGCAAAGCACCAATGAAAGCACCAAATACGCTTCCCACCCCTCCTGTTAGGAGGCAACCTCCTATTACAGCTGAAGCTATAGTTTCTAACTCCATTCCAACTCCAAGAGTGGGAAATGCGGAAAACATTCTTCCTACTTCTAAAAGTCCAGAAACTGCAGCCATGCTTCCCACAATCACAAAATTAATAAGCTGTACTCTATCTACCAATACACCTTCATCTCGAGCAGACTCTACATCTCCTCCAGTAGCAAATGTCCAATTTCCGTGTCTGGTATTAAACAGGACAAAAGTAAGAACTGCTGTTGTCAGGATAAACCATATAGCACTTGTTCTAAGAGGAGTTCTTCCTATTCTGCCTGCCAGTAAACCAAACAAAACCGGGTGAGCTGCCTTTCCTCCCTTAACAGAAGCAGGAAATCCTTCAGTCCACACCAGTAACAACCCTCTCAATAGCATCATCACTCCAAGGGTTACTATAAAAGAATGAATATGCATCTTCAAAACCACTGTACCGTTAAAAAAACCTACACCAGCACCACTGGCAATTGCAATTATTAAAGAAATTACAGGGTGTAAGCCAGAATTGAGTGCCCATATAAAAACCATACCACTTAGTGCATAAGTCGAGCCCACAGAAAGGTCAAAATTGCCACTGATCATCAAAAGTGCCACAGGTACTGCTATTATGCCTAATTCAGCTCCTGTTGCCAATATTTCTCCCCATGTGGAGAGGGTTAAGAACCTGTTACTCAGGATGGCAAATACCACACAAATTACAAGAAAACTAACACCAGCTGCTATTTCGGGAAACCTCTTTATACTGCGAGCTATTACCTGTATCATAGTATTACCTCAGTTTATTTTAACTCAAGCAACTTTTGGAAAATCTGTCTTTATTAATAGCAAAAAACGAGAAGGGCTATTTTAAATAGCCCTTCTCGTTTAACATTTAACTTTAAGCTCCTCCGGTCGTTTCGAGCTGTTTTCTTACAATCGGTAAATTGGATTTGTCAATAACTGTTGGCCCTGTTGGCAGCTTTGCTGGAGGCATATATCCGTAAGCAAGGCGCAGGTAGATACTGACTGCACTGAGAAATCCCTGCATGAAAGGTTGTTGAGCAATGGTAGCTATCATCTCTCCTTTGTCAATAGCTTCCAGAGCTAAATCGTCAACATCCATAGTAGCAAGACGAACCTTACCTTTCAAACCTTTCTCACGAATTAACCTTACTGATGCTGCTGTACCTAAGGGTCCGAGTGTAAAAATCATATCTGTATCCGGGTGTCTTTTAAGGTAACTGTCCAGTATTCCAATTGCTTTTGAAGGCTCGGGTGTGATATTTAACTTCTCTACAGGTATATTGCGCTTACCCAGAACTTCTATAATTCCTTTAGCTCTCAACTCCAGGCAGTAAAGTCCAGCCTGATGAATTCCAATTACTGCTCGGGTAGGTGTAAACTCCTTTAAAACTCTCTTAGCCAGAGCCTCCCCTGTTAGAGTTTCA
Organism: uncultured bacterium; assembly: GCA_965613085.1. Taxonomy (GTDB): domain Bacteria; phylum Aerophobota; class Aerophobia; order Aerophobales; family B3-G15; genus CBFDTW01. The sequence continues at coordinate 3,898 of CBFDTW010000012.1, forward strand.
TCCTGACCTACGTAACCTATGTAAGGGACCTTTTCCTCAGGGGGACCATATTGTTCGGTATTGGCTACAAGTACTGGAACACCGTGATCTCTGGCATACTCAAGAGGCTCTCTAAACATCTCCGGCTCTGAAAGTGTAACCACTATTCCATCTGCTCCTGCTGCTAATGCTGTCCATACAAGCTCTACCTGCCTTTTAGGACTATACTTGGGTGGGGCAGCAAATACTCCTTTTACAGGAAGTATACTGCAAGCTGCCTCCCAGCCTTTTTTCTCACAAGCCCAGAAGGGATCTCCCGCTCCAGCATGGGGAATAAAGTATATGAGGTACTTTTCTTGTGGTGATTGAGCGGCAAAAGAGACACTACAGATGCCACTTACAACCATGGATAAAATCAAAGATACAACCAAAACTTTTGCTAATCGTTTACTTAACATTTTAACACCTCCCCCAAACTCTTTCTTATATTTTCGAAGGACTATTGGCCGTTTCCTTATGCCACCTCCTTCCCGGCCTTAATTCTCACCTTTTTACTCTAAAATCTGCTTTTATGATACAATAATATTTCTTCTTGACAACAACCAACCTCTTTCTCACATATCAAAGATTAAGGTCAAATTCCTAAATTTTCAGCATAATTTTAATAAACTGACTTCTGTCCTTGCTTGCAAGATTAAAGGCTTCCTGAATATCTTTAAGAGGAAATCTGTGAGTGATTATCTTAGTATAATCTATCCTCTGCTTAGCTCTCTGCATAAATTTTATGGTCCTGGGGAAAAACCAGGGTGCACCTGCCTGTCCATGAATAAAAAGCCCTTTCCAGATTGTAAGGCCAATTTCCGCAGGAACCTTTCTTCCCACAGAATGTCCTATGAGCCTGATCCTTGCACTACCTGCGGCCACATCAAAACATTGAGCAAGTGCCCTGTCATCTCCTGAGGCCTCTACAATCAAAGTTGCCCCACGTCCCTCGGTTAAATCCAGGACAGCTTTCTTTACATCGTTTTTATTAGGGTCAATAACTTCATCCGCGCCCAGTTTTTTTGCAAACTCTCTTCTTAACCGGATAGGCTCAACAACTATTCCTTTTGCTCCCGCAACCTTTACAACAGTTAAGGCTAAGAGGCCAATTGGACCTGCCCCAAAAATTACCACATCATCACTTGCATCAACATATCCACCTTCACCCCATATACCAAAATAAGAAACAGAAAAAGGCTCCACCAGCGCCCCCTCTTCATAGGTCATACCATCCGGAAGTTTATGGAGGAACCTCTCTTCCAGAACCAGATACTCCTCCATTCCCCCAGGAGCATTAGGCATAAAACCAACTTCTCTCATATTTTCGCAGGAGCCAGGAGGAAGACCGGATTTACAACTGTAACATTTCCCACAGGGCAAAGGACACTCTCCTGTAACTCTATCTCCTTTCTTGAGGGTTGAGACATTCTCACCTATATCAACAACCTCACCGGCCCATTCATGACCGGGAACATAAGGAGCAATGTCGTATCTTCCCTCTTTGGAGCGGCCCAGATAGCATTCAATATCAGAGCCACAAATTCCTGCTTTTTTGAGTTTCACGAGAGCTAACTCACCTTTAACCTTAGGCACCTCCACTTCTCTCAGTTTTAAATCCCGGGGACCTGCAAGGTATGCCGCACGCTGAGTGAAACTCATAATACTGCCTCCTTAAATAAGTCAAGATTAAGGGCTACGGTTTTACCAACACCTTTCCTTCATTTAAAGTTCTCGAAGCATTGATTGCATCCACAGCTTTATTCAAAGGGAAACGATTTGTAACAATTTTGGTCATATCAATTCTCCCAGCGGCCATTAGCCTTATAACCGAAGGAAAATTGTCATGTCCTGCATGACCTCTTGTGCCGTGAAAGTGAGCCCCAAGGTTTTGATACACAAGTAGATCAAAAGGGGTTTTCCCTGCTGCCATACCTATCTGGAGAATCTTGCCATCAATGGTCATTGATTTTTCCATCTCTGGTATTGTTTTTAAAGTGTTTCCAGCAGCCTCAATTAGCATACTCGCTCCCAAACCCCTGGTAACTTCCATTACTGCCTCGTGAGGGGAAGACCTCTCTTTTTCTAAAGAAGAAGGATCCCAAACATAATCAGCCCCTATTTTTTTGGCTAATTGTCTTCTCTTTTCCCCTTTCTCGAAAACTATAATCTTGGCAGCTCCACAAGCTCTGGCAAGAGTAACACAGGCAAGACCAATTGGCCCGGCACCAAAAATTACCACATGTCCGCCCGGTTTAAATCCTCCCGCTCGAGTAAACATACCGTTATAAGCAACTGAGGTTGGTTCCACCAATGCCCCTGCCTCATAGGCTTTTTCTGCATCAGCATATCTTTCTGCAAGATCATCAATCTTATAGCAATACTTCTCCTTAACCACAATAAACTCGGCAAATGCTCCATTAATAGTGAACCCAATCTCTTCTAAATTGTTGCATTGGTTGAACATTCCTGCTCGACAAGGTATACACCTGCCACACCAGTTCATCTCCTCACAAGTTACCATATCACCTCTACTTATGCTTTTAACCTCTTTTCCAATCTCTTCAACCACACCTGAAAATTCATGTCCGATAATGCAGGGAAGTTTCGCAGGACCTGGGAATAGCATATAACCATCTTCATCTACCTCAAGCATGTGAACATCAGATCCGCAGACCCCACATGCCTTTACTCTTATAAGAACCTCATCCGGTTCAATCTCTGGTTGTTTAACTTCCTCAATTCTGGCAGAAGGATTTTTCCACACACAACTCCCATTCAGAGCCACTTTCGCATTTTGCTCCTTTTTTGTCAGCTTATATTCTTTTCTTGGCTCCCAATTTGCACTAAGCACCAGGGCTTTCAACTTAATCCTCTTTTAATTTATTCTCACACATCTTAAAACCCCATCTTTGGCAAAGAATAAACTGACCTCCAGCCCTCTGTCTGTGGTTCCTTCAGGTAAGGTTCCATCTCTTTAGCAGATCTCAGTGTTACCTTTTCCACTGGCGGAACTTCACCTGGAGGATATGTCTCAAGAACCTGATCAATAACAAGGGTAAGGTACCTCAGGATTGCTGCAACAGGCCTTTTTGCTTTCTTTGCACTGGCAAGCTTTGGATTCCCCACAACACCTTCAGGAGTTGCTGCAATTTCAATTGCAGAGTGTCCTTCACCTTCTGACCAGCGATGGGGGCGATGAAAGGAATCAACTGAGTTATCAAAGTGACCAGAAGGTAAAAGGGACTTTGCCTCTGTTTTCTGGGCATATTCCATATCAACCATACCCTCGGGGAACATTAAAAGGGCAACCGATGTTTCTGCCTCATCTGCATGGATAAAAGGTGTTTCAATTAAATCATCTTTTCCTTTGGGGTAAAAAAACTCTCTTACCGCCCTGTGCCAGTCAAGTACCTGGAAAATGCCAGGGAGCTGGTAACGATACATAAACTCGTGAAGGGCTGTCTCAAGAACCCAGAGCTGACCATGGTTGTTCACAATAATCTGTTTCCTGAAACCATCATTCCAAAGACCAAGCATTACATAAATTAAGGTCTCTTTAACCACATCTTGAGGTATAATTACAGTACCTGGCATTCCTATATGATGGTAAGGATGAGCTCCATAGTTTAAGGGGTTAAAAGCAAGGTTAACAGGTCTTTTCTTTTTGGCGGTGTAGCGCCTCACCGCCTCGCAAATCTGGGTAACCATGAAGCTATCAAGTCCTGATATAGTATGTCTTCCATGGTTTTCCGTACACCCTACTGGAATAAGCACAATATCGTTTTTTCGGCGATTCTCAACCAGCTTCCAGCGAGGTGTTGTCTGGATGTAGCATCCAGGTTTTCCAAGCTCTGGTGGTGAGGGAACCTCATACTCTTTTAAGATAACATCAATCTCTTCCTCCGTTGCGTCCCATATCTGTTTTTTTAACCTGCCAACCTCTGTATCTTCAAAGATAATAGCAGGGTTTTCCGTGGTTATCCACATGCTACTTTTTTCTTTGCTGAACACTTTCTTCCTCCTTATTGTTTATGAGTTTAACTCCGCCTCCTGGTGGAGCAGTTGATTGTCTGACCACAAGTTCTGTATCCAGGACTATCTTTCTTTTCGGTACCTGAGGGTTTTCTATCCTCTTGAGGAGAAGTTTTGTAGCCTCGACTCCTATCTCGTACTTGGGTTGAGCAACAGTGGTGAGAGAAGGATTAACTAAACTGGCAAGAGGAATATCATCAAGCCCTATAATGGAAACATCCCCTGGAATTCGATAACCTCTCCTCTGTAGTTCTCTCATCGCTCCTATAGCCATCAAATCATTGCTGGCAAAAATAGCCGTAAAAGAAACCCTCCTCTCAAGAAGTTTCTTTGCTGCTACCACTCCGCTTTCCAGAGTGAGGTCTCCTTCTACTATTAGCTCCGGATCAATTTCCAATCCATACTCAAAAAGGGCTTTTCTGTATCCTTCAAATCTCCGGGTAAATATTTTTATTTCTTTTTTCCCTTCGCTCACCCCTCTGATAAACCCTATTCTCCTGTGGCCTAACTCAAGGCAGTATTTAGTGGCATCAAAAGCTGCCTTTTCATTGTCTATCATAATCGTACAGGTAAAGTGCCCTTCTACCTCTCGGTCAATAAACACTATGGGGAGCTTTTTTTTAAGCGCAGCGTATATGTGCTCTTCTTCTTCTGGCTCGCCAGTTATTCCTGCGTATATAATCCCATCAATCCAGCGATTCTCAAATATTTCAAAATACATTGACTCTTTTTTCTTACTTTCATTTGTATCACACAGAATAACAATATAACCATTTTTAAAAGCTACGTCTTCAACCCCCCTTATAACTTCGGGATAAAAGGGATAAGTTACGTTGGGCAGCATAAGGCCTATAGCTTTAGTGGTTCTGCTCCTTAAGCTTTTTGCTATCGGATTTGGCTTATAGTTAAGTTTTTTTGCTATCCTGAGAACCTTTGACCTTGTCTTTTCAGAAAACTGACCCTTTCCGCTTAATATCCTGGAAACTGTACTCTTGGCAACACCGGCACGTTTTGCTATATCATCTATAGAGATTACCTTTTTCTTCATTTTATGGTTTAATAATTACCTTAATTGCTTCACCTTTTTTCAGTGCCTCCAGTCCCTGAGGAAGTGCCTCAAGAGAGAGACGATGAGTTATAAGTTTATTCAGAGCTAAATTGCCGCTTTCAATAACTCTTACAGTTTGAGGAAATGTGTATCGGGCAATATAACTTCCCACCACAGTTACCTCATTCCTGGTAATATCATTTTGGGTAATTTCATCTTTTGCCTTATAGTCCTGTCCAAAAAGAAGTACTTTTCCTCCTGGTCTTACCAGTGTTAAGGCCTGTTTGAACAAACTTCCTACTGCATCAACTACCACATCTGCACCGACTTTTGTTCTTTCCTTTACCATTTTTTCAAGCTCATCTTTTTGAGGATTTACAGCGAGAGTAGCACCGCTTTCCTCAGCAAATTTTACCCGGTAATCCGAGATCTCTGATACTATTATTTCACCTGCTCCGGCAGCTCTAAAAAGTTGAGTAAATAAAAGCCCGATAGGACCTGCTCCTAAGATAACTACTGACTCCCCAACTTGAAAATTAATTTTTTCCAGGGCACTTATAACACAGGACAAAGGTTCAGCAAAAGCGGCTTCTTCAGAAGGTACATCCAAAGATACAGGATAAACAGATTTTGCCGGAACTACACTATATCTTGCAAATCCGCCATCGATAAATATCCCCAGAGTAGTTAAATTCTCACACAAATTGGGAAAACCCATCCTGCACCAACTACAACCATCACAGGAAATGTTAGGATTGACCACTACTTTATCTCCCACTTTAAAGCACTGCACCTTTTTACCCATATCTACAATTTTTCCCGTATACTCATGTCCCAAAATTACTCCTGTGGTTGCAGGATGACCAGGAGGTACTTCCAGAATCTTAAGATCCGTCCCACAAACTCCTGCTGCCTCAACTTCAATAAGAACATCACTGTCTTTTTGAATTTCTGGCAAAGAAACTTCCCTTAAGGACAGCTTTCCCTCTTCTTCAAAAACTGCAGCCAGCATTTTCTCCATTTCATTACTCCAGAAATGCTGTTATTTTTCCTTCTTCCCGGTTTGTCTGAAGCATAATTATATTTTCAGGAACCTCATTCAGAGATATTTTCTTGGTAATCAAAGGAATTAGATTCATCCCCGAGGCCATTAAAGATATAACATGGGGAAAGGTTCCATGACCTGAGTGTCCCTGAGAGCCAACTATGGAGGCTCTTCTTACCTGGAATATCTCACCTGTAAGGGGAATTTTTTCAGCTGAGCGTGCCACAATCACCACAACGCTATTAAGCTCTTTTCCCTCCCATATGGTGCGCTCAATTTCAGGGAAAACTTTATGAGGAAGACCACTTGCCTCAAGATATAATTTTGCACCTAAACCATCGGTTATCCCGAGTATTTTCTGGGTAAAATCTTCTTCTAAGGGATTGATAATGTAATCTGCTCCTATTTTCTTGCCAAGAGCTGCTCTTGATCTGGAAGGTTCTGATAAAATTACTTTAGCTGCACCTGCCCTTTTCAAAATAGCTACCGCTGCAAGACCAATTGGACCTCCTCCTATAACAACCACATTATCTCCTGGACGAATACCTCCGCCTCGCTCCATAATTGCATTGTAGGCAACTGATGTTGGCTCGACTAAACTTCCTGCCAGGAATACATCGTCTTCTTTGTATATCCTTCTTAGTTCCTGCAGATCCCACACATATCGAGAATCCACCTTAACGTATTCCGCAAATGCACCATCCATTGTAAATCCAAGCTCCTGCAGCCTTTCACAATGGTTAGGAAAACCATCTGCGCAGGGACGGCATCTTCCACACCATAGCATCTCCTCGGATGTTACAATATCACCCTCTTTAAAAGGTTTGCCTGTACGCTTGTTAAACGCTTCTTTACCTGCCTTAACTATAATACCCGAGAACTCATGTCCCAGTGTAACTGGAAAGGCAGTAAGACCAGGATATAGAATATACTCCTCATTATCTTTTTGGGCCATATGGACATCGCTTCCACAGATTCCACAGGCCTTTACTCTAATCAGGACCTCGGTTGGGCCAATCTCAGGGACACTTTTCTCTACCAGCTGAAGAACAGGATCTCTCCATACTTTGCTTCCAAGATAAGTTAGCTTTCCCTCTATGTCTTTTGGGTTCAATCTAAAATCATTCTTAGGGTTCCATTTCGCTGACAAGGCTACTGCACGCATTTTTGGCTCAGGCATTTCTTACTCCTTGTATGCAACCGATTGCGGCAACTGATTGTAATATATCTTGACCTTCTGTTTTTGTCAATAATAATTCTCAACGAAGAAACAAGGTAAGATTTACAATTATTTATCTTAATTCTTAAGACACAAACATATTGATAATAAATATGTAAACATTTTTTGATTTCAGCCTGTTGAAAACAGTTTTTTAATTTATCACGTTTTTTTCAAAATAGTGTGACGGATAAGCGAATAGTTGACAGAAATCTCACAGCTTATATAAATAAACAAAAAACTACAGCTATGGCCAGCAAAAAAATCTCCAGACTTTCATCAGGAAAAATAGACCCTCATATCTTGCAGGAGTTTTTCTCTTCCCTGCCTAAGGATGAGTCGGTAGTGGTGGGGCCTGGAATTGGGAAGGATGCTGCAGTAGTTGATGTGGATGGCAGATTTGTGGCGGTTAAAACGGACCCTATAACCTTCACTTCCAAAAACCTTGGCTGGTATGTGCTAAATATTAATGCCAATGATATTGCCTGTGTGGGGGCAGTTCCTTGTTGGTTTCTGGTAACTTTGCTTCTTCCTCCGCAACAAAAGGAGAATTTTCTTCACCAGTTTTTCAGACAACTTTCCCAGGCCTGCCAGGAACTTAAAATACATCTTGTTGGTGGACATACTGAGGTTACACCAGCTGTCAAAAGACCGGTAGCAATTGGACATATGATAGGAAAGCTCCAGGGAAAGAAAATCATTAATAATTCCGACGCAAAACCCGGTGATGTAATTCTCCTTACCAAAGGATTAGCTATAGAGGGAACACACGTAATTTACCAAGAAAAGAAAAGGGAGCTAATAAGAGAGCTTTCTTCCCCGCTCCTTAAGAGGATGAAGGATTTTTTAAAAAACCCCGGGATAAGTGTAGTAAAAGAGGCTACTGTTGCCACCGCCAGTGTAGATGTCCACTGTATGCATGATCCGACTGAGGGAGGCTTAATTGCGGGCCTGTGGGAGATAGCCACTGCCTCAGAGGTAGGGGTTCGCATAAAAGAAGAGAACATCCCCGTATATAAAGAGACAAAACTTATATGTAAAAAATTCAACCTTGATCCCTTAAGCCTCCTTGCCTCAGGAGCACTGCTTATTGTTACAGAGAAAAAAGAGGCTGAGAAGCTACTTTCTATTTACAGAAAATCAGGAATAACATGTGCAAAAATAGGAGAGGTGGTTTCACAAAAAGAAGGAATAAGTATAATAAAAAAAGAAAAAGTTTTGACTTTTCCAGCACCCCCTAAGGATGAATTGAATAAATTATTTTAGGAGGTTGAGGATGGCAAAAATTGGTATAATCTATTACTCACGGACCGGTAATACAGAGAAGATGGCTAAAGCAGTCTATGAGGGAGTAAAATCGGAAGGAGTGGAAGTTGAGCTTAAAAAAGTTGAGGAAGTATCTCCCGAAGATCTTCTTGGCTGGGATGGAATTATTGTAGGCTCACCCTGCTACTATGGCCTACCGGCTGCACCTATAAAAGAGCTTTTTGATCGTTCAGTTAAATATCATGGAGATTTAGAAGGAAAAGTAGGAGCGGCTTTTTCCTCTTCCACAAATGTAGGAGGAGGAAACGAGACGACAATTTTAGCCATTCTTCAAATGATGCTGATCCATGGAATGATAGTCAAAGGAACATCTAAAGGGGATCATTACGGTCCGGTTAGTATTGAAGAACCTGGGAAAGATGTAGAGTCTCAATGCAAAGCTCTGGGAGTCAGGGTGGCAAAATTAGTCAAGAGGATGCCACTTTGTTAATCATTCCCGCTATTGATTTGAAAGAAGGCAGGTGTGTTCGCCTCTGGCAGGGGAGAAGAGATAAAGAAACCGTTTATGCGGAGGACCCTGTTAAAGTAGCAAATTTATGGATTAGCAAGGGAGCTAAACGTCTGCACATAGTGGATCTGGATGGAGCTTTCTCGGGCATCCCCAAGCATTTAAAGGTCGCAGAGGATATTAAAAAGTTATTTTCTATTTCTATTCAATACGGAGGTGGAATAAGAACTCCGGAAATACTCAGCGAAATAATGGAAAAAGGTATAGACTTTGCTATTATTGGGACAAAGGCTTTATCCAAAGATTTTGTGAGATATGCTGTAGACAGATTTGGTAAAAGGGTAATAGTTTCCCTTGATTGCAAAAATGATAAACTGGCATTAAAGGGATGGGAAAAAGAAACTTCGGTTGACATTCATGATTTAGCTGAGGGTTTAATTGAAACAGGAGTTAAAACTATAATTTTAACCGATGTAACCAGAGATGGAACACTAAGAGGAGTTAATATTGGATTCATCCAGGAATTTATAAAAAATATTGACTGCGATCTGATTATAGCCGGGGGTATCTGCTCTATTGAGGATATCAAAAAAATTAAACTGCTGGGAAATAAAAAAATAAAAGGGGTGATCATAGGGAAAGCCCTTTACACTGGAACAATAAAATTAGAGGAAGCTTTAAAAATAGCAAGGAAAGGTTAAAAATGGAATTTTTGAAAAAAATAAAATTTAACTCACAGGGCCTGGTTCCTGCGATTGTTCAGGAAAAGAAAAGCGGGAAAGTTTTGATGCTGGGATGGATGAATAAAGAAGCAATTAAAAAGACCATATCTACAAATAAGGTTCACTTCTGGAGTCGCTCAAAGGAAAAAATATGGTTAAAAGGAGAGACCTCCGGTCATTACCAGCTTCTTAAAGAAATTTATATAGACTGCGATGAAGATACTCTGTTGATTAAGGTAGACCAGATAAAAGGTGCCTGTCACAAGGGATACAAATCCTGCTTTTTCAGAAAGATTACATCCAGGGGAAACCTGAAGGTAGCAGATAAGAAAATATTTGATCCCCGGGAGGTTTATAAATAAAAAACAGAGATATTTATTTTGTCTTCCTTTTATTTTTTGCTCAGTTTATTCTCTTGGGAAAAACTATATTAGATGCAGGGACTTGTTTCGCTCGTTTTTCTATTCCACAGATAGACGTAAAAATAGCTGAAGGGAAAGATTTTATTATTTCAGCAACAGGTTCATACCAGATCAAAGATAAAAAAAGAACCCGGATTTTTCATCACCCTGTCCAGATAGAAATATCTGCCGCAGGTATAAAAATAGATGGTGAACTCTGGCAAGAAGAGATAAGAATAGAGTCATCTGGCAGGTCTTTCTGCCAGGTTAACGGAAGAGAATACAGAGGGGTTATCTTTGTAAAGAAAAATAAAGAGAACCTCCAGGTAATCAACACTCTTTCCCTGGAAGAGTACCTTTATGGTTTAATAAAATTAGAGATATCTCCTGAATGGCCCTTATCTACTCTCTGTGCTCAAGCTATTGTAGCAAGAACATACGCTATAAGAAAACTATGGGAAGGCAATTCTTTGATTACAAACCTGCCTGCGCATCAGGCATATGGAGGGATAAAGGCTGAGGATGCTCGAGGGAGGATTGCTGTGGACCTGACCAGAGGAGAAATCCTTGTTTATCAAGGAGAACCTGTAAATTCTGTTTACCATGCCTGTAGCGGAGGATACACAGCAAGCAGCAGGGAAGTATGGGGAGAAGATTTTCCCTACCTTAGAGCGCAACCTGACCCTTTTTCTACCCTCTCGCCTTACTCCAGATGGACAGTAAGGATATCAAAGCAAAAGCTGGAAGAGATTCTTCAGAAAATTGGACTCAGATTAAAAGGGATTAAAGCACTCAAAATCCTGGAAAAGGATACCTCCGGTCGATGTAAATTATTGCTCATTTTGGCTGAGAATACCTCTCAAATTATTCCTGGAAAGAAATTACGCGAAATCATGGGATTTAATGTTCTGCGCAGCACTTTTTTTCAAGTAGAAAATGAAAAAGACGAATTTGTGTTTAGAGGTAAGGGGTGGGGGCATGGGGTAGGCATGTCTCAGTGGGGAGCTGCGAAAATGGGAAAGATGGGCTACACCACTGAGGAGATTCTCCGGTTTTATTACCCGGAAACCAGAATAGATAAAATCTACTGAATCAGAATGAAAATAATTCATCGCTATATTTTAAAAGAAACACTCTGGCCCTTTTTATTCGGATTTTTATTTTTTAACTTTATTCTCTTTGTGGGAATTATATTTGATCTGACATGACTCATATTTGTAGAAAGTGTTCCTTTATTGAAGGTATTAGAACTGATACTTTTTTCCCTCCCTTCTTTTTTTGATATTGTCGTTCCTGTATCTCTTCTTTTCTCTATTTTGCTCAGTTTTGGCCGCTTAAGTGCCGATGGGGAAATAACAGCCCTTAGAAGTTCAGGGATAAGCCTTCTCCAGATTGAGTCTCCTGTGCTCTTTTTTGCAATCCTTTTAACCTTTATCTCCCTTTTATTTTCTGCTCTCCTCACCCCCTGGTGTAATCAGAGGTATAAAAGCACCTATCAAGAAGTTCTCCTGCATCGCCCTGCGCTGCAGCTTAAAGAAAAAACTATTATTAGTATAAATGATAAGAAAATCTACACTTTCGAATTAGACGAAAAAACAGGCATGATGCGACAGATAATGTTGTACGAGTTTTTACCCTTCTCCAATCAAAAATTCCCTCAGATAAGTATTGCCCGCAAGGGAAAAATAATAAAAGAGAGAATCCTTCTTGAAGGTGTAAAACTTTACAGATCTGGTGCTAATTATAAACTTTTCCAGTACGGAGAATTTGACCAGCAGACGATCTACCTGCATGCTGAGAATTATGCAGAAAAAAAATTAAAAAAAGAAAGCTGGGATATGACCTTTACCGAAATAAAAAATAAGTTAAGAGAAAAAGGACTGTCTCCGGAGGAAAGAAAAAAACTGGAAATTGATCTTCAGGGAAGAATAGCTATTCCTTTTGCTACTTTTATTCTGGGTATTCTTGCTATCCCTCTGGGCATAAAGGTAGAACGCGGAGATAAGTCTATAAGTCTGGGAATAAGTCTTATAGTGGTAATTGTTTATTATATTTTTTTTCTTGCGGGTAATTTCTTAGCTAAAGCGGAACTGCTCTCCCCTTTTCTGGGAGCCTGGATTCCCAATTTTATCCTTCTTGCCTTAGGAGTTTGGCTTAACATAGAGATGATAAAAAGGTAAAATATGAAGGTTCTGGACAGATACATAACAAGAGAATTCTTGAGATACTATTTTCTTTTTGTATTTTTCTTCATAGCTGTATTCATTTTAACCGATTTTTTCACCTCTATGGGGAACTTGAAAAAGGAGGCAAGTATTTTTCATGTTGTCCTTTACTACCTTCTTCAAATCCCCTATCTTTTTGTAGTATTAAGCCCCATCTCAGTAATAATTTCAACCTTATTTGTAACCTCTTACCTGGGATCTACCAACCAGCTCCATGCTATGCTGATAAGCGGGATATCTGCAAAGAGAGCTACCTTACCTTTGTTCACAGCAGGACTGGTAATAGGATTTTCTCTCCTTTTTATTGATAATACCCTGGTTTACGAGGTGAATCACCTCTCTCATAAAATCAAAGAAAAAAATTTTATGCAAATAACAGAAACTAAGGTTCAGAAGAATATCTTTATAGCCGTCCCTCCTGATTATATATTTTACGTTCGCTCTTTAAATACCGAGGAGGGTCTGATGCAGGATGTGCTTATTTACAAAAACTCTTTGCCTAATACTCTTACCTTAGCCAGAAGAGCTAAATGGAAGAGAGGGATGTGGCTCCTTGAAGAAGGAAGAGAATATATCCTGAACCGGAAACCAAAGGAAAAACCATTTATTAAAAAAATTCTTCCTGTTAACAAAGAGCCCCGTTATTTCACCCGTACTTACTTCCCTCCCGAGAGGATGAGTATATCTGAGCTAACTGGATATATCGGGGAGTACAGTAAAAGTGGTTTTAATACTCTGGACCTGGAAACAGAGCTTCAATTTAAATTCTCATCTCCATTTGCTAATTTTATTTTAATGCTGGTAACAATACCCCTGGGAGTCATAATGAGGCGAGGAAGAGGAGCAAGTCTGGCTACAGGACTTTTAATGAGCTTTGGGTATTATGAATTGATGGCTCTTTTTAAAACTCTGGGAAAAAGCGGGGTATTAGACCCTTTTTTTTCCGCCTGGATACCCAATATTTTATTTATTATGGCGGGAATTTATCTCATATATAAGATGGAGTAGTTATTTTCTTTGAAAGTAATTGCGAAGCTCATTAAGCACAGGAGGGAAGATTCTAAATATCTCTATATCCCGGGCGAGTTTCAAAGAATTATTCTCTCTTATAAAAAGAACTGCTATCTCTTCTGGACCAAGGTCCTTGTTTATCACTCCTGATATATGTTCATCTCTTTCTCTTAAATTTTGAGCGAAAAAGCTTGTGATAAAACCTTTTACCCTGTCACTTTTTAAATTTAAAGAAAGGCATCTCAGCCAGTCAAAATGTTCTCTCAAAAGGACAGCATCTTCAATCCCTTTCAATCTTGCTCCCTTATCTAAGAAATACTTGACCATCTGCCAGAGCATCTTATCCATTTTCTGGATAACCTCCTCTGCCTTCTCTCCTTCTCTGTCAACCATTTCACAGTAAATTTTTGTGACCCGGCCTATTTTTTCCTCAAGCTCACCCAGGCGTGCTTCCACCTGTTTCCAGTATTTTTTAAGTTTGTTTTTATAATCCTCGGATATGTCCATTTCCTCTCCTGAAATCAATAGCGGCACAAGATACAGCTTTCTTTTTTTGCCATATCTTTTGTATTCTTCTACAGATGGTTTTTTTATCTTTCCCAGGGTTTTCTTACTCATTTTTCTCCACCTTCCTCCATGATTAGCTCCAGATAAGATTTTTTTATGAAACGGTCACTATGGATGCCCAGTTTATTAAAAAGATGAAAAATTTTCCCTTTTTCGTTCACTTCTTTTCCCTCTATCTCCAAAAAACTGCCCAATCCCTCTACCTTATCCAGAAATAATTTTAGCCCCTCCCACCGGTAGGTTTCTCTTTCTTTTATTATTTTTTTAGAGGGGACAAACCCCAAAGCCTCAAGTAAGGCAAATATGTCTCCTTTTACCTCAACTTCCAGCTCTTCTCTGGTTTTAGTTTCAGTATCAACTCTGGGTCCTTTAAATGTAAGATATAACCTTCCTTCTGCCTGTCTCACTCTCAGAGCCTCATCTTTTGACTTAAAATCATGACAGGGATGATTAAAATATGTATCCACCTGTTTTTCTTTTTTTACGGGTTTAACTCCTTCTTTTAAGAGTTTTTTTCGTATATACTCTTGATCCACTCTTGCTTTTAACTCAACTTCAAGCATTGTCTTGTTTTATTTTAGAATTATGCCTGGATATATTCAAGAGGATGCCCACGGCAATAAGTGAGACCAGAAGTGAGGACCCTCCATAACTTATAAAAGGAAGAGTGGATCCTGTGGTAGGTAAAATTACAGTAGCCACTCCCATATTTATAAGTGCCTGACCGCTTATAAGGCAGGTTAACCCTACAGCCAGAAGTTTGCCCAAATCATCTTTCGCTCCCATGGCTATTTTTAGACCCCTTATGGTAAATATAACAAACATAAAAAGAATAAAGCTTGTTCCTAAAAATCCAAATTCTTCACCAATTACTGCAAATATGGAATCGGTGTGAGGAGTTGGTAGATAAAAAAGCTTTTGTTTGCCCTGACCGGGCCCAAGCCCCCAAAAACCTCCTGAACCAAGGGACATTTTAAGATGAAGTGGTTGAAAACCAATTCCCAGAGGATCACTTTCCGGGTTTAAAAAAGCTATTATTCTATTCTTACGGTAGCCAATTTCGAAGATAGAAAAATAGAGGGGAACAAGTCCCAAACAGATAACATAGAGAATATGACTGATCCTTGCCCCTCCTGCATAAAGAACCACAAAACCTGTAGCAACGATAATAAGGGCAGAACCAAGATCCGGTTCAATCATCACCAGAAAAAAAACAAAAGAAAGAATTATAAAGTAGGGAAGGAAACCCTGGATAAAACTATCTATTTTATCTTTTTTTCTCACGAGAGAAGAGGAAAGATATATAACCATACCTATCTTTGCCAGCTCACTTGGCTGGATACGAAAATTACCAAAAGTTATCCAGCGATGTACCCCTCTTATCTGCCTTGCCATTCCTGGAACAAAAACCAAAATAAGAAAAAGAAAAACACAGAAAATAACAGCTTTATCTATTTTCTGATAAAAGTGGTAGTTTATTCTGCTGGCTAAAAATAAAAAAGCGAGCCCTATCAAAAACCACCTTACCTGATTTATAGCCCACTTGTGGGTCGCTCCTTTTCCTATGTATCCATAAGGAGCACTGGCACTAAAAATGGCCAGGATGCCTAACCCCGTTAATAAAAGAGCAACTACAAGAAGAGGCAAATCAAACTGAATTTTTTTCTTCAATTTCTTTCTTTAGTTTTTTCACCTCCTTTTTAAATACTCTACCTCTGTGTCTGTAGCTTATAAATTCATCAAAACTGGAACATCCCGGACAGAGGACAACAAGACCCCCTTTTTCACTTAAAGAAAAGGCTAATCTCACTGCTTCTTTCAAACTGCTGGACTCCATGATAGGGACAATCCCCTCAAGTTGTCTTTTAATTCTGTTTTTTGCCTCACCTATTACTATCAGGTTTTTCACCTTCCCGGGAAAATATCTTTTCAGACTGGAAAAATCATCGCCTTTATCTTTGCCTCCCATTATCAAAACCGCGGGGCTGGTTAGAGACCCCACTAAGTTTTCCACAGCTGCTCGATTTGTAGCCTTGGAATCATCAATAAATTTAACCCCATCTATCTCTTCTATCAACTGCTGACGGTGTGGTAAAGGCTTATAACCAAGGAGAGAATCTCTTATTAATTCTGGAGTTACTTTCTCAATTAGAGCGCAGGCTACAGCACAGAGCACATTTTCCCAGTTGTGGAATTTATGAGGCTGGAGATTATCCAGCGGAATATGAACCCTGGTTTTTCCAATATTTGCCACTATGCGGTTATTATCAATAAATAACCCCTCATTCAGTTTTTGTCTCTGGCTGAAAAAAATCACTTTAGCCTGAGTGACATTTCCCAGAGATTTAACCGGGTATTGGTCATAATTTAAAATCGCAAAATCATCTTTTTTCATCCTGAAAAGCGGTGCTGCTTTAATTTTTCTGTACTCTGAAAAAGAAGAGTGGCGATCAAGATGGTCAGGGCTAATGTTAAGAACGCAGTAAATATGGGGAGAAAAAGTCGGGCTCATCTCCAGTTGAAAACTGCTAACCTCTGTTACTATCCTGCAGGATGAGTTTAGAGAAAAAGAGGATCTTGCCAGTCGAGAGAGAGGAATTCCTATATTTCCACCGAGTTTAACCGATAGCTCGCTTTTTTTAAGTATTTTGTAGGTTAAAAAAGCTGTGGTAGTTTTACCGTTGGTACCTGTTATTGCTATTAGATTTTTCCGGGGTATAAAACGGCTGGCAAAATCCAGCTCACTTATCACCGGAATATTAAGAGAGCGTGCTTTTTTAACAATGGGTAAATCATTTGATACTCCAGGAGAAAGAATAACCAGATTTTTCTTTTTCAAAAGAGTTCCCCGATGAGAACCAAAAATTACTCTCACACCGAACCTTTCCAGCTCCTTTTTTTTCTGCAGAGTTGAGAATTTTTCCTCAAGTTCTGCAACCGTTACCTCTGCTCCCTTTTCTTTCAAAAGAAAAGCTGCTTCCTTTCCACTCTTTCCCAGGCCCAGAATTAAAACTGATTGATAATCCACAATAAACTCTCCTCTACCTTTTGAGACCGGCAAGTAAGTTATGAATTGCAGGGAAGATAATGCTTAAAAAAGCTACTGTGGAAAAAAGGAAAGAAGCTATCCAAAAACGGCTTACAATTTGTGACTCCTCCAATCCACTGAGTTCAAAATGATGATGGATTGGTGCCATTTTAAAGATTCTCTTGCCCGTTAACCTGAAGGAAATAATCTGAAGACCAACTGATAAAGCCTCAACTACAAAGACCCCACCAATAATCAGGAGCAGAAGTTCTTTCTTTAAAAGGACTGCACTTATTCCAAGAGCTCCTCCCAGACTTTCAGAGCCTACTCCACCCATAAACATTGCAGCCGGATACCTGTTATACTTCAAAAATCCTAAGATGGCTCCCAGCAGGGTACACCAGAAAAATGCAAGTTCCCTCATCTCTAGGAAATAAATTCCGTTAACAAAAGTGGATAAATGAAAATCCTGCTGGATAAAGGAAATTGCAATAAATGTAGCTGCTGGTGCAATCATACATCCTGCTGCTAACCCATCCAGACCATCGCTTATATTAACCGCATTGGAAGAGCCCAGAATTATACATACAACAAGAACAAAATAAATCAAACCAAGCTCTATTTGAAGAGAGGTAAAGGGTATTTCCACACGGGTAGAAACCTCAGGATAAATACAATAAATTAAAAAGACAACAGCAAAACAGACTCCACTTTGAAGAGCTAATTTGATTTTCGTAGATAATCCCCGGGAACTTTTTCTAAGTTTCTTGATTATATCATCTACAAGACCCACAAGTCCCAAACAGAAAACGGTAAAGAGGACAAGATAGATATAGCGATTGGAAGCTGTCTCTTATACACATCTCCGAGCCCACGAGACTAGGCATGATCTCGTATGCCGTCTTCTGCTTGAA
>CBFDTW010000013.1:0-21467 GCA_965613085.1 uncultured bacterium
TGTATCTGGCTTTCTTCAGATGCAGCAAGGTTTGTTACGGGTGCAGTTATTCCTGTAGATGGAGGATTTAATGCCTACTCAATTTAAATGCTAACAATATCCTGTAGTTGTTAAATTTTTCTTGTTTCCACTATGTAACGTTTTTCAGGGTAGGAAACCGGATTTTAATAAATCTTTTTATTCCTCCCATCTGGTCCCCTGACCACAATCTCCAAGACACGCCCCTTTACTATCTCTAAAAGTTGGTTAAAATAATTATTATATATAATATATTCTTTTTAACTTCACACGTCCCCAAAAAAAAATTTGTGGAGGTGATGAAAAGTGGGAAAGATTAAAATTGCAATCGCAGGGGTTGGTAACTGTGCCAGTGCACTGGTTCAGGGTATTGAATATTATAAAGATAAAGATGGGGAAGAGGCTATTGGGTTGATGCACTGGGATATAGGTGGTTACAAGCCCTACGATATTGAAGTGGTCGCTGCATTTGACATAGACAAAAGGAAGGTTGGAAAGGATGTGTCCGAGGCTATTTTTCAACTCCCTAATTGTACGACCGTTTTTTGCAGAAATGTCACCAGGACAGGAACCGTTGTTCGCATGGGTAGGGTTCTGGATGGTTTTGCAGATCATATGAAAAACTATGACAAAAAATATACTTTTCTTTTATCAGATGAAAAAGAATCAAACAAAGAAGATGTAGTGAGGGAACTTAAAGAATCTGGTGCTGAAATTCTCCTGAACTATCTTCCCGTGGGTTCTGAAGAGGCTACCAAGTTTTACGCTGAATGTGCCTTAGAAGCTGGGGTGGCATTTATAAATAATATACCTGTGTTTATTGCCAGTGATCCTGAATGGGCCGAGCGATTTGAAAAAGCAGGGATACCCATCATTGGAGATGATATAAAATCCCAGCTGGGTGCTACCATAGTACATAGAACTTTGACCAATCTTTTTAAGAACAGAGGGGTGAAACTGGAGCGAACCTATCAGCTCAATACGGGTGGTAATACTGACTTTCTGAATATGCTGGACAGAAGCCGCCTGAATTCCAAGAAAGAATCAAAGACTGAAGCTGTACAATCTCAAACCAAAAACCGATTAATAGATGAGAACATTCACATCGGTCCCAGTGATTGGGTACCATGGCAAAAAGATAATAAAATTTGTTTCATCCGGATGGAAGGAAAACTTTTTGGTGATGTACCAATGAATCTCGAGCTGCGACTTTCAGTGGAAGATTCCCCCAATTCTGCGGGAGTGGTAATAGATGCTATCAGATGCTGCAAACTGGCACTTGAGAGAAAAAAAGGTGGGGTTCTTTACTCTCCCTCAGCCTATTTTATGAAACACCCACCCCGCCAGTTTACAGATGATGAGGCATATCGATTAACAGAAGATTTTATTAAAGGAAAAAGAGAGGATTGAACATAAAATATTTAATCATCCCTACTAAAAACTACATTATCAAAAAGGGGCAATTTAAAGCCCCTTTTTGTTTTTATAAATAAAATGTCAGGAGGGAAGATTGAACAGATCTGATATAGGGATAATAGGTATGGGGGTTATGGGTCAGAATCTTGCTTTAAATATTGAAGGTAAAGGATTCTCCGTATCTGTTTATAACAGGACAGCTACCAAAACAAAGGAATTTGTTCAGAAAAGAGCAAGAGGGAAAAATATAGTCTCTACTTATTCTTTAAAAGAGTTCATCTTCTCTTTAAAAAAACCTCGAAGGATTTTACTTATGGTTAAAGCAGGAGAGACTGTTGATGAGTTTCTCCAGAAACTGGTCCCCTTTCTGGAGGACAAAGACATAGTGATTGATGGAGGAAACTCTCATTTTAAAGATACAGAAAGACGCAATGAGTGGATGAAGAAAAAAGGATTTTTTTATCTTGGAACAGGTATATCAGGCGGAGAATATGGGGCTCTTTATGGTCCCTGTATAATGCCAGGAGGAGACATACAGGCTTACCGACAGGTGGAAGAGATTTTTACCAGCGCCTGTGCACATACCAAAGAAGGTCCCTGTTGCACTTATCTTGGTCCACGCTCTGCAGGTCACTTTGTGAAGATGGTGCATAACGGAATAGAGTACGCACTGATGCAGATTTTAGCCGAAACATACCATTTAATGAAAAATGGCTTATCAATGAATCCAGAGGAGATTCAGAGAGTTCTTCAGCAGTGGAATCAGGGTGAACTTAACTCATACCTTTTAGAGATTACGGTGGATATTTTAAAAAGAAAAGATCCTATAACTCGAGAATCTTTAATCGATTTCGTTCTGGATAAAGCAAAACAAAAGGGAACCGGGAAATGGACATCCCAGATAGCTTTAGATCTGGGAGTTCCTGTCCCCACTATTACTGAGGCAGTAAATGCGAGAATTATAAGCAGTTTCAAGCAGGACAGGGTGAACCTGTCCACAAAACTTAAAGGACCTGAGGTAAAAAGAAACTTCGCCAGAGAAAGTTTTCTCTCCGATCTTGAAAAAAGCTGCTATATTTGCCTGCTTTTATCCTATACTCAAGGAATGCACCTTTTAAAGGTAGCCTCCGAAGAGTTCGGGTATAACTTTAATTTAGGCGAGATAACCAGAATCTGGAAGGGAGGATGTATAATCCGTGCTCGAGTTTTAGACCTAATAGGAGATATCTATGCAAAGTATGAAAACCTTCCCAATCTTCTTTTTTCAAGCGAATTTGTAAATATTTTTAATCGGCAAATATCTGCTCTCCGCCAGATTTTAATTCAGGCCAGAGCCTGGGGAATTCCCACTCCTGCAATGAGTGCCTGCCTCAACTACTATGATAGCTATAGAACAGAAGCTCTTCCGGCAAATTTGATCCAGGCTCAGCGTGATTACTTTGGTGCTCACATGTATGAACGAGTAGACAAAGAAGGGGTTTTTCATACTCGATGGCAGAAAATAGATTAAGCTCTGGTTTCTGAAAGATTCCTTTTTAATTTCGCTACCCACCCAGCGTATTTTCCAGATTTGAATTTTCCTGGAAACGGGGGATTGAGCTTGACTTGTCTTTTGAAAATTAATATACTCAAAAACAAAAAGGTTATTTAATGATACCTCTTAAAGATACTATCCCTTCCAGAACCACACCCTATATTAACATTTTTCTTATTCTGATCAATTTTGCTTTATTTTTTTATGAGTTATCTCTTGGAAGACCGGGGTTGACGAGGTTTATATATACATATGGGCTTGTACCCAAGAGGTTTTTTTATTTATCTGACCAAGACTTCCCTTTATTATTTCGATATCTTCCTTTCTTCACATCTACTTTTCTGCATGGTGGATGGTTTCATATTCTTGGAAATATGCTTTTTCTCTGGATTTTTGGAGATAATGTGGAGGATGAGATGGGACATTTCAAGTATCTTGGATTTTACCTTCTCTGTGGAGCGGGAGCAGGATTTGTCCACCTTTATCTTAACCCTTTTTCCCCTTTGCCCGCTGTGGGGGCAAGTGGTGCTATATCCGGAGTGATGGGGGCTTATTTCTTACTTTTCCCCACCTCTCGCATAATTACCTTATTGCCAATCTTTTTTTTCTTCACTTTAGTGGAGATACCAGCTTTTTTCTTTTTAGGAATATGGTTTCTTTTTCAACTTCTCAGCGGCACTTTTTCTCTTATAGCCAGAGAAGTGACAGGAGGAGTTGCCTGGTGGGCGCATGTAGGAGGGTTTATTTTAGGAATGGGCCTTCGTGTTGTTTTTGTCAGGCGCCGCAGGTACAGAAGACGGTATTATGATTACTGGTGAAAAAAGATATAAAGTTTGACGTAATTATTGACAACAGAAGGGATATGTGATACTTTATCACAAAATGTTTCGCTATGCTGTGCAGGAGAGAACATCTATTTAATGTCTTAAAAAACAGGAATTTTTTTGCTCTTTGGATTGGTCAGATAGTCTCTCAATTTGGAGATCGCCTTGCTCAAATGGGATTGGTAGGGATTTATTTAACTCACACCAGAGGCGTCTCAGTGGCTAACTCTGTTCCTTTGATGAGAAATCTTTTTTTCTTTTCCACTTTACCTGTATTAATTTTTACGCCCGTAGCCGGGGTATATATAGACAGGTGGAGCCGCAGAAATACTCTGATAGTGACAGACTTTTTACGAGCGGGACTGGTTCTTCTCATTCCTCTTTTTGGAATTTATAGCGGGAATATAAAGTATGTTTATGTTGTGATATTTCTTATTTTTTCTGCAACCTGTTTTTTTACCCCTGCAAAGTCAGCTTTTATACCTAATTTGGTGAAAAAAGAGGAACTGTTAGCTGCCAACTCTCTTTCTAACATTACTCGTATGATAGCTATGATAGGGGGAGTCGCTGCAGGTGGTTTTATCGTTGCCAGATTGGGCACAACCTTAAGCTTTATACTGGACTCAATTAGTTTTGTTATCTCCGGTTGGGCTATAGGATTTGTGCAGATCAAGGGAAATCCGATAGCACGTAACGATAGTACCGATTTGTTTAAAAAAGTAGGGGAAGACTTTATCCAGGGAATAAGCTTTATCAGAAAAAACAGAGAAATTCTTCTTCTTGCTATTAATTTGTTTATTCTGATGGCTGCCAGTGGCCTTGCCTATGTGCTGGTCACTGTTTTGATTACTAAGGGGCTGGGATTGGGGACCGAAGGATTGGGAACTGCAGCTGTGTCTTTAGGAGCGGGAATGATACTGGGCTCTCTTGTTTATGGACAGTTTGGAGCAAGTTTGAAAAAAAATTCAGTTATTGTAGGAGGGATGCTGGCAGCAGGAATATGTGCTTTAACTCTTGGAGGAAGCAAATCAATTAGTTATCTTCTTGTCGGAGTATTTCTGATTGGATTTATAGCTGCTATAATAATGATTGCTGCTAATACTCTCTGTCAGGAGATTACACCGGATAATTTTAGAGGAAGAGTTTTTGCCAGTTTGGAAATTATAATAAATTCTTCTTTTCTCCTTTTTGTATGGATGGCGGGAGTTCTTGGTACTCATTATCCACTCTCACTCATATTTTACGGGATTGGAGTAGCCCTCCTAATTTATGCAGGGGGGATAACGCTAATCAGAGGTGTCAAAAGAGTAGCGTAAATTGTGGGTTTTTATTTTGTATAAAGCAGGACAGATACTTTCTTGTTATCTACCATCCTCACTGGCTTACTGGATAGCCAGAAGAATAGCTGATTTACTATTTGCTTTTCCTTTTGGAAAATGTAAATTATACAAAGAAGCAGTTTTGCATAACTTAGATTTAATTACCAACTGCAATAATAAGACAAAAATGACACGGGAAGTCTTTCGCAATTTTGCCAGTTATGTAAGGGAATTTTTGTGGCTGGCAAGGATGGATAAAAGTAGATTTTTTAGAAAAGTGATGCCTGTAGGGATTGAAAACCTTGATGCTGCTTTAAAGAGAGGTAAGGGTGTGTTGCTTTTATCTGCTCATTTTGGAAACTGGGAATGGGGGGGAATATCACTGGCATTATGCGGTTACAATGTGTACTTTTTAGTGAGACCTCATATTAACCCCCACACTAATAGATTGTTTTGCAGTCTTCGGGAAAAAGGCAATATAAAGATTATTCCTGTTACTCATTTAAGAAAGGCGGTAAAGCTGCTGCGAGGTAATGCAGTAGTGGCTACCCTGGTTGATGAAGCAGACGAGGGGGTTAAGGTTAATCTATTTGGGAAAAAAGTAGCTGTTGCCTCCGGTCCTTTTAAGATAGCTTACAGAGCGGGAGCTGCAATTTGCCCCGCTTTCATGGTAAAAGATAAAAAAACAGGTAAACAAAAGGGAGTAGTGGAGCCTCCTATCAAATTGAGCTCCAATACGCAGACTGAGAAAAGTATCCAGATGGCTGCTCAGAGGTTTATTCAAATTATGGAAGATTATCTTAGATTTTATCCTCATCAGTGGTTTTTATTTAAAGAAAAAAGGGTTTACTCCACCACATCTTGCGAAGGAAAGTGAGATTAAGAAGACTAAAATGAAAGTTCTTATTGTTTATATCTCCGATGTTTCGGGTCACAGACAGGCGGCAAAAGCAATTAAACAAGCTTTTCAAGAGAGCTATCCCTGGGTAACTGTTAGAGAAGAAAATCTATTTCGCCATGGAAATCCTTTTATAACCTGCAGTCTGGACAGTTTATACTATGCCCTCATTAAAGTTACTCCCTGGTTATGGAACATTATCTGGGATAGTGAAGAAGTTTACTGGTTAACCTATTTTGTGAGAAGTGTGCTTTACAGGATGAACTACCATAGATTGTATAGAGAAGTTATAAAGCCTTTTGATCCTCAAGTGGTTATATGCACACATTCTTTATCATGTGCCATATGCTCTACTATCAAGTATGACAAAAAGATGAACTATCTGTTGGTGGCTGTTCCTACTGATTTTTACCTGAATCCTTACTGGTTTTACAAAAATGTAGATATGTATTTTTTGCCACAGGATGATTCAAAGCTCGAATGTTTGAGAAAAAAAATTTCCCATGATAAACTGCAGGTAAGTGGCATCCCCATCTCCCCTCAGTTTTGTCAACACAAAGATAAAAATTGCCTGAGAGAAAAATGGCAGATGAAAGACAGTCTTTTCACTATTTTAATTATGGGAGGAGCACGGGGACTGGGGGATATTAAGGACATTGTTGTTGCGCTGGATAAAAGTTCTCTTCCCCTGCAAGTTATAGTAGTTGCAGGAACAAATAGAAAATTAAAAAGAGAGCTTCGCAGGTTAAGTTCGAGGTTAAGTTTTCCTTTTAAAGTTTATGGTTATGTAAGAGAAATAGATGAGTTGATGGAAATCTCGGACCTTCTTATCAGTAAGCCAGGAGGTTTAACTACGGCCGAAGCATTGAGCAAAGCTCTCCCCATGGTAGTTGTGGACTCAATTGCGGGGCAGGAAAGAGGAAACAGGAAATTTCTCTTAGAAAAAGGCCTGGCTTTTAGCCTAAATAGGACCAAGGATTTAATTTCGGTTGTTCGCAAATTCATTAACAATGATTTTGATAAGACTCTCTGGGAGAAAAAGATAAAAGATGTAGCACGGAGCGGTTCTTCACGTGAAATTGCTCGTAAAATTGTTGGTATGATAAAAAATAAGGAGAGATGGAATGGATTATCTGCAGATTACCACCAAGGATAATCGCTATGTTTATACCACTGGCAGGATAAGAGGGCTTGAAAAGTATTTACTTAAAAGTGCAGATTTTGCTCGAATCAAAGAAACAAAAGACCTCAGGGAGAGTTTCCAGAACCTTCATCGTTTTTATCCTTATTCAGAATCAATGAAAGTATGCACTCATCCTGAGGATTTTGAGAAGGGCCTTGAGGAGGAATGGAAAAAGACTTATCTTGAGCTGATAAGCTTTGTTCCGGAGCCTGACCTGGTTAAGCTATTTTGGTTAGAGCAAGATTTTCACAATATGAAGGTTCTTTTTAAACTCCATCTCCAGAAAAAAGTTCCCGAGGAAATAGATAAAGTGGAACATCTTTCAACATCAGGTACTTTAAATCCGGATATTTTAAGTAGGGCTATAACAAAAGGAGATTTTTTCTCTCTTCCCTCTTTTTTTAAAGATATAATTAATCAGATTATGGATACAATAGAGAAAGGAATATCAGCAAAAGAGATAGATGTTTTTCTTGATAAGGTCTATTTTCAAAAATTTTCTTTGGAACTTGAAAAATACAAAGATGATTTTTTGATAGAGCTGGGTAAAAAGATTATAGATAGTTTAAATATTAAGAATTTTTTAAGGGTAAAATTGTGGAAAAGAGAAGATGAGAAAAAACTCCTTGAGGATTTTATAATCGATGGAGGGAATATAGAAAAAGAAATTATGATTCAACTTGCTGGAGAACCTCTTGATTCTCTGGTGGGTGCAATAAAGAGAACCGAATATGTTCCAGTCTTTCAGAAGGCTTTAGAGGAGTGGAAACAGAGTCGCAGTTTATTTTCTCTGGATAAATCACTGGAGGAAATAGTTCTCGCCTTCACCCATAAAGGTTTTTATATAACTTTTGGAAGAGAACCTCTGGTTAATTATATATTACTTAAAAAGAAAGAGATAAGAGATTTGAGATTCATATTGAGGGCGAAGAAGGCAGGAATTTCTTCTTGGTAGACAAAATGAGTTATAAGGTTAAATGAGAGCGAAGGAGGGGAAATTGTTAAAAATACTGGTAATTGGAGATGAAGATATATCTCTTCCTTTTAGAGCAAGTGGCTGTGAGGCAAGGCATGTTAAAAAACCTGAAGAGGGAAGAAAAATACTTCTTGAGGCTATAGAGAAAGACGAATATGGAATAATTTTCATTGTGGAATCAATGGCCAGGGGCTGTATGGATATTATATCGCAGATTAGCGAAACAAAAGCTTTGCCCATTGTCACCATAATTCCTGAGATAGTAAAAGTGGAAAGGGGAGCTGCTGAAGAAAGACTCCAGCAGATGGTAAAAAGGGCAGTGGGTATAGAACTTCCGGAGTGAAACATTAGCTACCAGTGCATCTTGAGTGTATCTTCTGGTAAGGAGGAGAAGTTGGAGGACCATATTTATAGAAATCTAATAAGACCTAAAGATCTGGCCTCCTTCAAAGTGCAGATTAAAGAAAGTGATTTGTTTGTTTTATGTGAGAGGAAATTAGTTCGAGAAACTGAAGAAGCTTTATTAAAATATCGCGAGGATATTGAAAGATATATCTATTATAATCCCCTGTTCAGGGAAAGTTTTAAGCCTTTGCCTTTTGAGGAGAAGATGCCTGCTATTGTAAGATGTATGGTTGAGGCCTCTCAAAAAGCAGGAGTAGGCCCTATGGCAGCTGTAGCAGGAGCTATAGCTGAGTTTGTAGGAAGAGATTTACTTAACCGCTGCAAGCAGGTAATTGTTGAAAATGGAGGAGATATTTTTATGAAGGTAACAAAACCAAGAAGAGTAGGAATATACGCCGGAGCCTCCCCTCTTAGTGGAAAAATCGCCCTGCAGATAGAACCGGAGGAGACTCCTCTTGGTATATGCTGTTCAGCAGGCAGCTTCGGGCATTCCGTAAGCCTTGGCAAGGCTGATGCAGTAGTGGTAATCTCAACCTCCACTCCTTTGGCTGATGCAACAGCTACGGCGGTAGGAAACCTTATAAAGGAGGAGAAAGATATTAAAAAAGGGATAAGGCTTCTAAAAAGCATCTCAGGAATAAAAGGAGGATTGATAATTAAAAACAAAAAATTGGGAGCCTGGGGAGATCTTAATATAGTAAGAGGCTGTTAAATGGGAAAACTTTCGAAAAATAAAATTATGGATCTTTTATCTGTCCGAAAAAAAAGAATTTTAAAATTATCTCTTATCTTCAGTATAGCTGTTGCAGTTCTGGTTGCAGGTTTATTTATTTATTTAAATTATGTGAACAGATTAACTTATGAAAAATATTTGCTTGCTCAGGATTTATATTTGCAGGCTGAACAAGAGCAAAATGAGGAAAAAGTCGAAAGCCTTGGTAAAGCAGCCACACTTTTTGAGAAGGTTATTGCTCAGAAACTGTGGTTTGGCAACAGGGAGGAGATCTTTTTCTATCTTGCCGATTGCCTTTACAGATTGGGCAATTATGAGAAAAGTATAAAGACCCTTGAGGAATTTCAAAAAAAATATCCTCGTAGCTACTTTTCTCCCTGGGCAAGGTTAAAAATGGCTCTTATTTACGAGGAGATGGAAAAATACAAACAAGCTATTAAGATATATGAGATTATTAAGGAAAAGTACGCTCAAAACCCTGTTGCTCCTGAGGCTCTTCTGGGAGAAGCAAGATGCAGGGAACTTACCGGTGATAAAGAGGGAGCCATTAAAATGTACAGGAACTTGATTTCCAGATATCCTCTTTCTTACCAGGCAAAAATAGCCGAGGTAAAACTTCAGTATTTCAGTCAAAAAGCTCCAGCTTCCTGAAATTCGGAAAACTGAGGAAAAAGGTTGACAAACCCTCCTAAATTTTAAAAATATATAATCGTAAAATTTTAGACAAACCAAGGAGAAAAAATGATAGCAGTAGGGGAGGGGATAGATAGTTTATTTTTACTGATCTCGGACAAGAGGAGAAAAAAGAAAAAAATCGCCAAGCATAAGCGGAAAAAGAGAAGAAGAGCCAACAGACACAAGAATAAGTGAGGTATAATGCAGATAAGAGTTCGTTTTGCTCCCAGTCCTACGGGGGAGTTACATATTGGAGGGGTCAGGACAGCTCTTTTTAACTGGCTTTTTGCCCGTCATCATGGAGGAAAATTTATATTGCGGATTGAGGATACCGACATTCTGCGCTCCCAGGAGGATTTTACTAAATCAATAATAAATAACCTCAAATGGTTAGGATTGGATTGGGATGAAGGACCGGAGGTTGGAGGTGAATACGGACCTTATTTCCAGTCTCAGAGACTTTCTATTTACAAAAAGTATGCAGATACTCTTTTAGCCGAAGGTAAAGCTTATCTTTGTTATTGTTCGGCTGAAGAACTTGAAGCTAAAAAGAAAAAAATGCAGGCATCAGGAGTTCCCCCTGTTTACGATGGCCGGTGTCGGAATCTATCTAAGGAAGAAAGAAAAAAATTCGAGAGTGAAGGTAGAAAACCAACCATTAGATTCAAGGTTTCACAAAAAGATAGTCTGAAAGTGAGGGACCTTCTTAGAGGAGAGGTGAATTTTGATACCCAATTTTTTGGAGATTTTATTATTTTAAAATCTGATGGAACTCCAACTTATAACTTTGCCTGTACAGTTGATGATGCTTTGATGAAGATAACCCATGTAATAAGGGGTGATGACCATCTTTCCAACACTCCAAGACAGCTTTTAATTTATAAGGCTCTCGGATTTAAGCCACCGGTTTACGCCCATATCCCCATGATTCTGGGGAAAGACGGTTCCAAGTTAAGCAAAAGACATGGAGCAACGTCCGTTAGCTATTACAGGGAAATGGGTTATCTTCCCTGGGCTGTGGTGAATTATCTGGCGCTCCTGGGATGGTCAACACCAGATAGCCAGCAATTTTTCACCAGAGAAGAACTTATTCAAAAATTCTCTCTGGAAAGGGTAAATAAAAGCCCGGCAATTTTCGATCTTCAAAAACTGGAATGGATGAATGCAGAGTATATAAGAAGAATGAAAATCAGCGAGCTTGCTGAACTACTTGTTCCCTATCTGAGAAAGAAAGGATGGATTGGAGAGGAGATAACTCCTTCAAAGTATGAAAAAATACTGCGTATTATTGAACTGGAAAAAGACAGATTAAAAGTCCTTTCTGATATTATCGAACTTGCAGACTTTTTCTTTGAAAAAGATTTTCCTTATGACCGTGAGGCAGTGGAAAAGAGGTTAAAAAGAGATTATGTCTGTCCTCTGCTAAAAAAGATAAAAGATGCAGTAATTAAGATGGATTTTTTAAAAGAAAAGGAGCTGGAGGAAACCCTGCGTCAATTCTCCAGGCAACTTGGGCTTTCCACCAGCGAGGTATTTCACCCTTTAAGAGTAGCCCTTACAGGCAAAATGAGAGGTCCTGGATTATTTGAGTTAGCTGCGGTACTGGGGAAAGAGGAGGTAATCCGTAGAATTGATAGAGCTTTAAGTTTGCTCCAGGATAAAAATGGGAGCCTGCAGAGTGTTTATTGAATGGGGGATCGTCTAATGGTAGGACGCCAGACTCTGGATCTGGTAGTGGAGGTTCGAATCCTCCTCCCCCAGCTTATTATATATGGCGCCATCGTCTAGGGGACTAGGATAGGTGGTTCTCAGCCATCAGACCGGGGTTCGAATCCCCGTGGCGCCATAATTTCCTATTTTTTAAGTATCCCATTAAGAAGATAAGGAGTCAAAGTAAATGAAAACGTACATTCCGAAAAAAGAAGAGATTGCTAAAAAGTGGTATTTAGTTGATGCTAAGGGTAAGATTCTGGGGAGACTGGCTACCAGAATTGCCCGAATTCTCTCAGGAAAAGATAAACCAATTTATACCCCCCATCTTGATACAGGTGATTTTGTGGTGGTCATAAATGCCAGAGAAATCAAGGTAACCGGTAAAAAAGAAGAGGAAAAAATTTACTATCGACACTCCGGATACCCCGGGGGTTTAAAAAAAGAAACTTTGAGAAGGTTAAGGGAAAGAAAACCCGAGGAAATTATTAGAAGAGCTGTGAAGGGAATGTTGCCAAAGAATAAGCTGGGAAGAAAAATGTTAAAGAAACTGAAAATTTATCCTGATGCCAACCATCCCCACCAGGCACAAAATCCTGAACCAATAAATCTTTAAGAGAGGGAGATATGAATAAACAGCTAAAGGATAAAATCAAGGATGCCTTAAACTATATCCAGTCAAGATGTAGTCTTGTTCCTCAGATTGGTATAATTTTGGGAACAGGACTGGGCAGGCTGGCAGAACATATTGAGGAAAAAACTATAATACCTTACAGTGAGATTCCTCATTTCGCTATTTCTACTGCACCTGGTCATGCGGGTAATCTTTTGTTGGGTGGGATTGAAGATAAAAAAGTGGTTGCCATGCAGGGAAGGTTTCATCTTTATGAAGGATACTCTCTGGAGGAGATTACCTTCCCGATAAGAGTAATGAAGGCATTAGGGATTAAGATTTTAATTGAATCAAATGCAGCCGGGGGGATGAATCGGAATTTTAAAGCGGGTGATATAATGATTATTACAGATCATATTAATTTTACCGGGACAAATCCTTTAATAGGTCTCAATGATGAGACTCTGGGACCTCGATTCCCCGATATGTCTGAACCTTATGATCGAAAGTTGATTGAGCTCACCGAAGAAATAGCCTTAAAGGAAGGCATCCGGTGTCATCGAGGAGTCTATATAGGTGTCATCGGGCCCAACTTTGAAACAAGGGCTGAGTACAGGTTCTTCCACCTGATAGGAGCAGATGCAGTGGGGATGTCTACTGTACCGGAGGTAATAGTGGCAAAACACAGTGGTTTGAGAGTACTGGGTCTGAGCTGTATCACCGATATGTGTATACCGGATCTGCTGGAACCGGTGGATTTTAAAAAAGTAATCCAGGTAGCAACTCAAGCCGAACCTCACCTTACAAGACTGGTAAAAAGAGTAATCAAAGAGATAGAGGTGTAAATGGACTACAGGAAAACTCTTAACTTACCAAGAACTAAATTCCCTATGCGGGCCAGTCTCCCTTTAAGGGAGCCAAAAATTTTGGAGTTCTGGGAAAAAAGGAAAATTTATGAAAAAATAAGAGAATATCGAAAAGAATCCCCCAAATTTATCTTGCATGATGGTCCTCCTTATGCCAATGGAGATATTCATCTTGGCCAGGCTTTTAATAAAATCCTCAAGGATATAATAGTAAAATACAAAATAATAAGAGGCTATGATAGCCCTTTTATACCGGGCTGGGACTGTCATGGACTTCCTGTAGAACACCAGCTATTCAAGGAACTTGGTGTTAATAAACGGGATATCTCCTGTCTGGAATTTAGAAAAAAAGCCAGGGAGTATGCTTTTAGCTTTGTAAAAAAACAAAAAAACGAATTTAAAAGACTGGGAATATTCGGATACTGGGAAAAACCTTATCTTACAATGGATTATGAATATGAAAGCGAAATTGTCAGATGTTTTGGAGAACTGGCAAAAAAGGGTTACATTCACCGCCGGCTGAAACCTATTTACTGGTGCTTTAACTGCCAGACTGCACTGGCTGAGGCCGAAATAGAGTACAAGACAAAAGAGTCCCCTTCTCTTTATGTCAAATTTCTCCTCAAAGAAAAAATTCCTCCAATCTGTTTTAATGGCCCTGTTTATATCCTTATATGGACGACCACTCCCTGGACTCTTCCTGCCAATCTGGCAGTAGCTGTTCACCCCGATTTAGATTATGTGCTCATTCAGGATCAAAATGAGAAAGAGGCAATGATAGTAGCTCTGGATTCCCTTAAAAATATCCAGGATGAGGATCCCGAAAGAAGATGGAAGATTATAACGCATTTTTCAGGAAAAAAGTTAAAAGGAGCAAGATACTTAAGGCCTTTATCAGATAAAGAAGGAAAAGTTTTGCTTGCCAGTTTTGTTAATCCAGAGGAGGGAACAGGATGTGTTCATATCGCCCCCGGTCATGGAGAAGAGGATTACTTTTTAGGTCTTGAGAATAACCTACCTGTTTTTTCACCTGTCGATGACGAAGGAAAATTTACCAATGAAGTAGAAAAATTCAAAGGAATGCAAGTTTTTGAGGCTAACAAGTTGATTGAAAAAGAGCTACAGAAAAAGGGAATCCTTCTTCAGCGAAAAAAGCTGCAACATTCTTATCCTCATTGCTGGAGGTGTGGAAAACCGGTCATCTTTCGTGCAACTCCTCAATGGTTTTTGATTGTCGATAAAAACAATTTAAGGGAAAAGGCTCTTAAATCGGTTCTTTCCACGGTAGAATGGATTCCTCTCTCATCCAGGATCAGAATGAAGAGTATGCTGGAAGAACGTCCCGACTGGTGTTTATCCCGTCAGAGATACTGGGGGGTTGGTATACCGGTCATATACTGCAGCCTATGTGAAGAACCTATTCTGGACGAAGAAATTATAAAAATAGTTGCGGAAAAGGTGGCCAGGGAAGGATCCGATGTGTGGTTTGAAAGGGAAGTGGATTCCTTTATCCCCCAAGGATTCAAATGTCCTCGATGCGGAGGAGAAAAGTTCAGAAAAGAGCAAGATATTTTAGATGTTTGGTTTGAATCAGGTATCTCCCACCAAGTCGTGTTAGTCCGGAGACCAGATC
Organism: uncultured bacterium; assembly: GCA_965613085.1. GTDB lineage: Bacteria > Aerophobota > Aerophobia > Aerophobales > B3-G15 > CBFDTW01. Next base: position 14,804 of record CBFDTW010000013.1, read on the forward strand.
TGAGACATCCTGCAGATCTTTACCTTGAAGGTTCAGACCAGCACCGGGGATGGTTCCAAACCTCTCTTTTAACCTCGGTTGCTTTAAAAAACAGACCTCCTTACAGGAAGGTTCTCACACATGGATTTATTGTAGATGCTCAGGGAAAGAAAATGTCCAAGTCCCTGGGCAATGTGGTTGATCCTCAACAGGTTGTGGAAAAATATGGTGCAGAGATTCTAAGACTCTGGTCAGCTCTGGCAGACTACAGTGAGGATATTCGTATATCTGATGAGATAATCGGATACACAGTGGAAGTGTATAGAAAAATAAGAAATTCTTATCGCTTCCTTCTGGGTAATTTATTTGACTTCTCCCCTTCGCGGGACAAAGTGGATTACTTCAAACTTCGTCAGGTAGACAGGTGGATGTTATCCAGGCTTCAGAGGTTAATTGAAGTAGTTACACGATCTTACGAGGAATTTAGATTTCATGAGGCAGTTCAACAACTGCACAGGTTTGCTAACAATTATTTAAGTGCTTTTTACTTTGATATATTAAAGGATAGATTATACACCTTTCCTTCAAACTCTCTCCAGCGTCGCGCAGCTCAAACAGTTTTATACTCTATCTTAACTGTCCTGGTTAAACTTACCTCCCCCATTCTTTCCTTTACATCTGAGGAAGTATGGGGATATATAAGGGAGATAGACAAAGAAAGTGAGGAAAGTGTTTTCCTTTCCCTATGGCCCCGGGTAGCTTCTGAATTTATCGATCCGGAACTGGATGAAAAATGGGACAGATTAATGCGGGTAAGAGAAGAGGTTTTAAAGAAAATGGAGGAGGCTCGTCAGGCTGGAAAGATCTCATCTTCTCTAAATGCCAGGTTAATTATAAAAGCTCCAGATGAAATTTTAGCCATTTTAAGTGAGCTTGGTCAGGATGCATTGAAAGAAATTTTTATTGTATCCCAGATTGAACTGGAAAGCTGCTTTGAAGAAAGGATACAAATAGAAAAAGCTAAAGGTAAGAAGTGTGAAAGATGCTGGATGTATAGCGAAAGAGTTGGCGAGAATAAGGAGTATCCTTCACTCTGTGAAAGATGCTGGAGGGTGGTAGAAAAAAATAACCTGTATGAAAGACTCATCTGAGCATCATCGCATAATAGTGGAAAAGGGTGGACAGCGCCTGGATGTTTTTTTAAAAGAACACTTTTCTCATTTATCTCGCAGTTCCCTTCAAAAACTTATTCACGAGGGGAAAGTAACCGTAAACAAAAAAGTGGAAAAACCCTCACATCTGCTTAAAACAGGGGATAAAATAGATATTATCATTACTCCTTTAAAAGAAACAGTTCTCGTCCCTGAACCTTTACCTTTGGATATATTATTTGAAGATGATTATCTTCTCGTGCTTAACAAACCCGCAGGGATGACTACTCATCCTGTATATCCTGGACAAAAAGGAACGTTGGTTAATGCTCTTTTATATCATACAAAAAACCTGTCCCAGATGGGAGGGCTTCTGCGTCCCGGCATCGTCCACCGACTGGATAAAGACACCTCAGGAGCAATAGTAGTGGCTAAATGTGATTTTGTTCATCTTGCTTTATCTTTGCAGTTTAAAAAAAGGGAAGTTAAGAAAAAGTATTTGGCTCTGGTTAAAGGCAAACCTTCTGATGCTGAAGGAATTATCAATGTTAAAATTGGAAGAAGTCCTAAGGGTAGGGGAAGAATGGTGCCAGATGGAAAGCTTGCCAGGGAAGCTATAACTTATTATAAGACCTTAAAATCCTGGGGCGACTGGAGTTTACTTGAGGTTCATCCATTAACAGGTAGAACTCACCAGATTAGAATTCACCTTAAAACATTAAACTGCTTTTTAATTGGAGACAGATTATACGGAGGAAAGCCGGGAAGGGATTCTCCCGTTCCAGTTAACCGTGCTATGTTGCATGCAAACCTCTTGGGTTTTTTTCATCCTGCAAAAAAGGAATGGATGGAGTTTGAAGCTCCCATGCCTCAGGATATGAAAAATGTAATAAATTATCTGGAGAGAAAAAAATGAAATTAAAAGACGAGATTGCTGTAGTTACAGGTGGTGCACAGGGGATTGGCAAAGCTATATGTCGCAGGTTCATCGAATGCGGTGCTAAAGTGGCTGTATTTGATATTGTAGAAGATACTACCTGTACAGCTGAGTTAACGCATATTGGTCAGAAAAAAAGCGATGTTACTTTTTTTAAGGTAGATGTGAGCAACCTCTCCAACGTGGAAAAAGCGGTAAATCAGGTAATTGACAAATTTTCCCATATTGATATATTGGTCAATAACGCTGGTATTACCTGTGATAAGCTAATTCTAAGGATGAGAGAGGAGGAGTGGGACAGAGTAATTCAGATAAACCTTAAGGGTGCATTTAACTGTATAAAAGCGGTTTCTCCTTTTATGTTGCGCAGGCGGAAGGGGAGAATTATTAATATCTCATCTATAATCGCATTACGTGGTAATGCGGGACAGTCCAATTATGCTGCCTCCAAGGCTGGACTGATAGGACTCACCAAGTCACTTGCGCGAGAATTTGCCACAAGGGGGATTACCGTGAATGCGATAGCACCTGGATTTATCCAGACCAAAATGACCGAAAAGTTGATTGAAAAGGGACAAGCCCAGACATTAATTTCTCAGATTCCCCTGGGTAGAGTTGGCACACCTGAAGAGGTGGCTTCTCTGGTGACATACCTTGCTTCAGAGGAGGCCTCTTACATTACAGGAGAAGTGATCAGAATTGATGGTGGCTTGAGTATGTAGATGCAAAAGGAATTTTTGAAAAGGAGGAGGTAAGAATGACGAGGGATGAGATTTTAAAAAAAGTAAGAAAGATAACAAGTGAACAATTAGGTGTTGAGGAGTCGCAGATAACAATGGATGCCAGATTCGTGGATGATCTGGGAGCAGATTCCCTTGATACTGTGGAGCTTGTTATGGCTCTGGAAGAAGAGTTTGGCATAGAGATCTCGGATGAAGAAGCAGAAAAATTAACAGATGTGCAAAAAGTTGTCGATTACATAGAAAAACACTTAGAATAAAAGTTAAAAAGATGAATGTAAGGCGCGTTGTGGTAACAGGAATAGGAGTGGTAAGCCCCATTGGTGTAGGGTTAAAAGACTTTGAAGAAGGCTTGTTTGCAGGGAAAAATGGGATCAGAAGGATAACTCGATTTGACCCTTCTTCTTTTCGTTCCCAGATGGGAGGTGAGGTGGATAATTTAAAGGTAGAGAACTACCTTTCTTCCAAAGATATAAAAAGGATGGACAGGTCCACTCAGCTCGGAATGATAGCAGCACAGGAAGCTATTGAAGAAGCCGGACTAAACATCGACCGGGAAGACCCCGAGAAAATAGGAGTTCTTGTTGGTTCAGGAGTAGGAGGACTGGAGACTATTGAGCGAGAACAGACAACTCTTTTAAGAAGAGGTCCCCAGAGAGTGAGTCCTTTTCTGGTTCCCATGTTAATTACCGATATAACTTCTGCCCATATTGCCATAAAGTATGGTTTTATGGGACCTAATCTTTCCATATCTACAGCCTGTGCCACGGGAAATCACGCAATAGGAGAGGCTTTCAAAATAATACAGAGAGGAGAAGCTGAAGTTATGATAGCAGGGGGAACTGAGGCAGCTCTCACTCCACTGGGAGTGGCAGGGTTTTGTTCAATGAGAGCTCTTTCTACCAGAAATGATGAACCACATAGGGCTTCCCGCCCTTTTGACAGGGAGAGAGACGGGTTTGTAATAGGAGAGGGAGCAGGTGTTCTGGTTCTGGAGGAGATGGAGAGAGCAAGGAAAAGAAAAGCCAAAATATGGGCTGAAATAGCAGGATTTGGTATGAGTTGCGACGCTTATCATATTACCCAGCCGATGGAAGATGGGAGAGGAATTCAGATTGCGATGAAAAAATCGCTGGAAGATGCCCGGGTTAATCTGGAAGAGGTAGATTATATTAATGCACACGGGACCTCCACTCCTTTAAATGATAAGGTGGAGACAAGGGCAATTAAAAATCTTTTCGGAAAAAGAGCTTATGATATTCCTGTAAGTTCTACCAAATCAATGACCGGTCACCTTTTAGGAGCTACAGGAGGAGTGGAAATTATTGCCTGTATTCTCGCTATCCAGAGACAGAGAATCCCACCTACCATAAATTACGAATTTCCTGACCCTGAGTGCGATCTTGATTATGTTCCCAATGAATCTCGAGAGGCAAAAGTTGATATTGCCATGTCAAATTCAATGGGTTTTGGAGGTCATAACGCAACATTAGTGGTCCGGAAGTTCGGGTAATTTTTTAAATCAAAGGCAAAATAAATCCATGATAGATCCATCGCGTGTTAAAGATCTAAATAATTTCCAGGAGAAGATAGGAATAAGATGGAAAAATATAAGACTCCTGGATCAGGCTTTAACCCACTCCTCCTATGCAAAATCCAGTATCCAGCCTGCCTGTGATAATGAAAGAATAGAATTTTTAGGAGATGCTGTCCTGGAGCTCGTTATATCTGATTACCTTTTCCGCAAGTTTTCCTATCTGGATGAAGGGGGCTTGTCCCGGATGAGGAGTGCTGTTGTCTCGGAAGAAAGCCTGGCCAATCATGCTCGGAAGATAGGTCTTGGAGATTATATTCTGGTAGGTAAAGATCAAGAGCAAATTCGCCTGCAGGATGCTATTTTAGCAGATGCTTATGAGGCAGTAATTGGTGCTCTTTATTTAGATCAGGGCTTAAAAGCCGCTAAAAAGTTTATTTTGAACTTTTTTATAAAGGAGGAAAACCTGCTTAGTAAGACAAAGGACTTTAAATCTTTACTTCAGGAGTACTCCCAATCGGTTTATAAAAAACTTCCCCGGTATAAATTAGTACAGGAGGAAGGTCCTGACCATAAAAAGATGTTCAAAGTGAAGGTTGAGATCAACGGTAAAACATTAGGTGAGGGATGGGGGCCCAGCAAGAAAAAAGCGGAAAAAATAGCTGCTGAAAAAGCCTGGGAAAAAATAAATACAGAGGAAAACTCAAAATGAATTCCACTCTCATTATCAGCCCTTCAGGTGTTAGGGGCGTGGTGGGAGAAGGATTAACTCCTGGAATAGTTACAAATCTTGCCTCTGCCTTTGGAGAACTAATGGGGGGAGAGATTTTAGTTGGCTATGATACCCGAACTTCAAATAATATGTTTAAATATGCCGTCTTTAGTGGCCTTTTATCTGTAGGGTGTAAAATTGTGGATTTAGGAGTTTGTCCTACTCCATCCCTGCAATTTATGGTTAAAGAAACTGGAGCAAATGGAGGTATAGCTATTACTGGAAGCCATAACCCTCCAGAATGGAATGCTTTAAAATTTGTGCGAAGTGATGGGTTATTTCTTTTTCCCGAGGAGGGAGAAAGATTGATTGAGATATACAGGGAGGGTAATATCAGGAGGTCGGCATGGAATAGTCTGGGTAGTGTTTTAAAAGATAATTCTGCTATTTCCCGGCATATTAAAAGAATTCTGGAGGTAGTAAATGTAGACAGGATAAGGGGTAAGAATTTTAAAGTAGCTATCGATGCCTGCTGTGGTGCAGGAGCCATCGCATCTCCCCTTCTTCTGGAAAAACTCGGTTGTGATGTTATCACACTTAACTGCAACACTACCGGTATGTTCCCTCATCCACCAGAACCTACACCAGCCAACCTTCGGGATTTGTGTAGAGTGGTAAAAGAGGCGGGAGCTGATGTGGGTTTTGCTCATGATGCTGATGCGGACAGATTGGCTTTGGTTTCAGAAAAAGGTGAGGCAATATCTGAAGAGTATACACTTGTAATGGTTACCAAGTCCATCCTGCAAAAATCCAAAGGTTTTGTGGTAACTAATATATGCAGTTCCCAGGCAGTAGATGATATAGCAGGTGAGTTTGGTTGCCCGGTTAAGAGGACCCCCGTGGGAGATGTTTATGTGTCCCGCTGTATGAGAGACTGTGGGGCAGTAATAGGAGGAGAAGGTAACGGGGGGGTTATCTTCCCACCGGTAAACTACGCAAGGGATGGCATGACAGCACTTGCTCTTGTCCTGGATTACCTTGCCAGTGAGAACATTCCTATTTCTTCGGTTATTGATAGCCTGCCCTCTTATTACATGTTTAAAAGAAAAATAAAAAACCCGGGTATTAATCTTGACAGATTAAAGCACAAGCTTAGCAGAGAATTCAATTCCAGTAAGCTGGATTTCCTGGACGGAATCAAGATCTGGTTTCCGGAAGGGTGGGTACATATAAGAGCATCGGGTACAGAACCGGTCTTGAGGATAATAGGTGAATCAAAGGATCCATCTGGAATAAAGAAGCTCACTGATTGGGCATTAGGTACAATCTCCAGTCTTAAAAGGTGATTCTTTGAAAGACTCTCAAGTCAGAGCTTGATTTATTTTAGAAGTTTGGGTATTATAGACACAGGGATAAATTCTTTCAAAGGAGGTGATATAAATGAAAACCAAGCTCATCAAAATCCTCTTTGTGCTGGCCTCTTTGCTTCTTGCTGGAGGAGCTAACTTTCGCTGGGGATAATAGGTGAATCATCTGGAGCAAAATTTTCAAAGGAGGTGATATACTGTCTCTTATACACATCTGACGCTGCCGACGAAGGCTTAGGTGTAG